>NZ_JBIRHU010000002.1:0-432190 GCF_044328675.1 Streptomyces sp. NPDC017890 | reverse complement strand
CGGCCCGTGTACATCGACGGATACACACCCCGGGTGAAGGGATACTCCCCCGGCTCACCCAGCTTCTCCGCCGGATCCCAGCCCGCCTGGGCATCAGGCCCGTAGACCGGTTCGATGGGCAGTCCGGACTCTGACTCGCGCGCCATGGTGTGATGCCTCCCGCTGAGCACATGTTCGAACTGCTCGAACTACCGTCACTTACTCGCCACTGCAGACCGGCCGTTCGACGGACTGTATCCGCGCGCGTGCACCCGGTGGAGAGGCGCACGCTGGGACCTTGCTCACAACCTCGTTGCGGTCCCGGTCACAACGATGCCGTGCCGTTCGTGGAGCGTCATCCGTGGGGAACATCTCGGGGGACGTCCGTGCGGGGCGGTGAGACGGCGGGGGGCCGTGATGCGTATGACGGGTGCGGGAAAGACGGGGAGGGCGACTGCCGTCGCCCTGGGGGCCGTACTGGCGGCGGCCGGCTGCACCGTGCAGGGCACGGGCGTGGACGGCGAGGGGCGCGCGCCGGTGCACATAGAGGTCACCGGGGCGCCGCCGAAGCGCGCACCGGCCGGTGACCGGCCGTTGAGCGCGCCGCCCGCCCGCAGCGAGCCCCGGGTGCTGTGGAGGCGGGGCGACACCGGCCGGGACGTCCGTGAACTCCAGGCCCGGCTGCGCCAGGTGGAGTGGCTCGTCGACGGCCCGACCGGGACGTACGACGACCTGACCGAGCGCGCGGTGAGCGGCTTCCAGGGCAAGCGCGGGCTGCCCGTGACGGGCCGCACCGACACGGTCACCTGGCAGCGGCTGCTGGGGATGTCACGGGAGCCGGGCAGGTGGGAGCTGTATCTGATGGGCGGGCAGCCGGCCGCCGCACCCGACCCGCGCTGTCTGACCGGGCGGGTGCTGTGTGTCAGCAAGTCGAGCCGGACGCTGCGCTGGATGATCGACGGACGGACCGTGTCGACGATGCCGGTGCGGTTCGGCTCGCAGTACACGCCGACCCGGGAGGGCGTGTTCCAGGTCTACTGGAAGTCCCGCCACCACGTCTCGACGCTCTACGACTCGGCCATGCCGTACGCGATGTTCTTCAGCGGCGGCCAGGCCGTGCACTACTCGGACGACTTCGCCGTCCGCGGCTACGCGGGCGCCTCGCACGGCTGCGTCAACGTACGGGACGAGGCGGCGATCGCGGACCTGTACGCGCAGGTGAGGAACGGCGACAAGGTCGTCGTCCACCGATGAGACGGAGAGGTGCGTGAGGAACGGGCGCGGGCGGGACCGGGGGAACATGCCCCGCCCGCGCCGAGGTGCACGAGCCGTAGGTACGGGGGGAACCCCGGCTCGGTGCGAAAGCCGATGACCAGTCGGCTCACTCATTACTGCGTCACGGCGGCCGAAAGTGTCACACCCTCGGCGGAGAAAACCTCCAGATCCTGCGAAAGCGCAGGTCGGACGGTGTCGACGAGAGCGGACGACGCGTGCGGCGGGTGTGCCGGCCACTGCCGCGACAGGGGTGCGAAGGCCGAGGGGGCGTGCGGACCGAGGGGGTGCCCGACGGGCGGGGTTATGTGAGGGCCGTCGTCGTCATCGTCCTTGGCCCCCTTGTCGCCGTCCCCTTTCTTTCCGCCCTCGTCCCCCTCGTCTCCCTTGCCGCTGTCGCCACCCTTGTCGCTGTTGCCACCCTTGTCGCTCTTGTCGTTGTTGTTGCTCTTGTTGCTCTTGTTGCTCTTGTTGCTTTTGTTGCCGGAGTCACCCGTGCCCTTCTCGGTCTCCCGTTCCCGGACCGACTCCCCGGACTCGTCGGACTCCCTGCCCTCCTTGCCGCCGTTGCGGTTCTGGGCGGCGCCGGCGGGCCCGGCGAGGAGGTCGCCGCAGTACTTCCCGACCCGGGACGGGCCCCCGGCCGCGTCCTTCAGCGCGCGCCTGCGGGCGCCCTCGAGTTCCTTGCCGGCACGTACGTCACGGCAGGCGGCCAAGAGGCCCGGCCGTCCGCCGCCGGAGCCGCTCGCCGCCCGGTCGTCGGAGGGGGCGCCCGAGCCGCGGTCCTCGGCCGTGCCGCCGTCGGCGTCGTTCCTGGCGCCGCCCCGGTCCCGCGCGCCGGGCACCGATCCGCCCTGCACACCGTCCAGCGGCGTGGGCGAGGTGGGCGGGCGGTCCGGGGACGCGGCGGCCGAGACGGTGGCGGCGGGTTCCGGTTCGGCGCTGTCGAACGGCGTCGGCAGGAATCCGGTTCCGGCGGCGACCGCCACCCCGCCGACCATGCCGACGGTCAGCGCGGCGGCCAGCCCGAGTCGCAGCGGACGGCTCCGGCGGGGCCGCCGGACGCCGTCGGCGCGGGGGCCGATGCGGACCAGTCCGGTGTCGGAGGGCTGTGTCGCGGCACCGCGCCCAGGGACGGCAGACGTCCCCGACGCAGCGGCCGCCCGCTCTGCCCGTACGTTGCGGAAGGCGGCCAGCGCGGCGGCCTCGCCGGCCAGTTCCTCGCCGGTCGGCGCCGGTGGCGCGGAGAGTGCGCCCAGGGCCCGGGCGAGCCGTTCGGCCCGGTCGCGGGCCGCGGGGTCGACAGCCTCCGGTGACTCTCCGCGCAGCAAGGTCTCCGCCGTTTCGCGGTCCAGCCACCTGTCCTGCTCGTCGGCCATCACATGTCCTTCTGCGTCCGCGCACGCGTATGCGTCACAGTCGCGGACGTCACCGCACGGCGGTGCGGTTCTCGCTGAGGCGGCAGGGCGTCGAGCCCGCCGCTCGATTCCGGATCGCCGCCGAGCAGCTCGGCCAGGCGCTTCAGGCCGCGGTGCGCCGCCGTGCGGACGGCACCGGGCCGCTTGCCCAGGGTCTCTGCGGCACTCTTGGCGTCGAGTCCCACCACCACGCGCAGGACGACGGCCTCGGCCTGGTCCTGAGGCAGCCGGGCGATGAGGGAGAGGGTGCTGTCGGTGGCCAGGGCCTCCATCGCCTCGTCCGCGGTGTCGGACTCGGCGGGCTTGCCGGTGAGTTCCGACTCGTCGCCGACCGTCGCCGGCCGGCGGCCCCGCATGCGGATGTGGTCCAGCGCGCGGTTGCGTGCGATGCGGGCGGCCCAGCCGCGGAACCGGTCGGCGTCCCCGTCGAACCGGTCCAGGTCACGGGCGATCTGCAGCCAGGCCTCGGACGCCACGTCCTCGGCGTCGGGATCGCCGACCAGTGTCCGTACGTAGCCCAGCAGTCGCGGATGCACCGAGCGGTACACAGTCCGGAACGCGGTCTCGTTCCCGTCCTGTGCCGCACGCACCGCGGCGGTCAGCTCCGCGTCGTCCCCCAGCACCGAGCCTCTCTTTGCGCCTCAGCCGGCGCCGCTCTCGCGGACCGGGTACTCGCCGTCGTGGTCCCTCAATCGATGGTTTGCGGTGGTCACTGCGGGTGTGTGGCGGGAGTGAGGCTCCCACTGATCGGCGCGAATGGCACGTTACGTCTTGAAACCGCCACTCGTCCATGTCCCCATCCCATTGCCGTACAAGATGCAACTAAGCCGTGACGCGGTGAGGTGTGACAGAAAACGCAGTCGCGGCGCTGTAAGGAGTACGGGCCGCCGCGCGGCCCGTACCGCGCGACGGCCGGGGCCTCTCCTGTGGGGGGTGGCGGCCCCGGCCGTTGCCTCGGTCGCCTCGGTCGCCGCAGGTGCGAGGCTACTTGCCCTTGCCGGGCGCCTGGTCCGCCCGCCCCGTGCCGCCCCCGTCGCCGTTCCCCTCGCCCGCGTCGTCGGCGTCGCCGTTCGGCCGCTCCGGCACGGCCGCCCTGCCCGGTCTGCCCGTGCCGTCCCGGGCGGTGGCCGGGTGGTCCGGCCCTGCGGGTCCGCCGGACGCCGTGCGGGCGGGGCGCGGGGTGTTCACCGGCCGGACCTCGGTACCACCCGTGGCGGCGGGCGGACGGGAGCGGTCCGGTCCGGCGTCCGCGGCCGAGCCGCCTTTGCCGCCGATCGCCGCGTGGGCGACGCCGCCCAGGGTGATGCTCGCCGGCAGCACCGAGAGCGCGGTCTCCAGCGTGCGCCCCGCGCCTGCGCGTTCACGCGGGCGCCAGTCGTCCCGCCGGCGAGTGCGCGCCGCCCGGCCCGGCGCTTCCGTAGGGTCCGCGGCCGGTGCGCCGTTTCCGTACGGTCCGCGGCCGGTGCGCCGTTTCCGTACGGTCCGTGACCGGGGAACCGTTTCCGTACGGTCCGTGACCGGGGAACCGTTTCCGTACGGTCCGTGACCGGGGAACCGTTTCCGTGCGGTGCCGGCCGGGCCGTCAACGGGGCGGCGCCGTGTCCCGGCACAGCAGCCGGAGCGACCCGTCGCCGGCGAAGCAGCGGCGGGCCTCGTCGATCGGGTCCCACAGGCGGCCGTCGGGCGTGCGGACCCAGTGGTCGCCGCCGGTCGCCCACCATTCGCCACCGGTCTGCCGCACGATCACCTCGCCCGCGTAGGCGCCGAGTCCGCGCAGCGCCGTCTCCACGGCGGCGTACGGCGCTCCCTCGCGCCGGATGCCGTCGATCACGCGGTCGACGCGCCACAGGCTCTGCGCCGAGTAGTCCAGGCGCAGCCGGGCGCCCTCGCGCATCATGGACACGGCGTCCGCCGCCCACCGCACCGGCTTCGCGGCGGCCGGCGGCCGGCTTTCGTGCTGGGTCGTCAATCCGCTGGTCACAGTCGTCACACCTGCTGGAGCGCCGCCGGGCCGGGTTTCGTCACACGGATGCGCGGGCCGTTCCGCAACCGGCGCAGGACCGCCCCACCTCCACCACGTCCGCCGCACGGCCGCCGCGGGTTCGCCGCACGACGGTCACAGGCGGCACCGTGGTGGGCGCTGCCGTGGTGGGCGCTGCGGTCGTGCGGCGGCCGGCCCGGTCAGCCCCGTCCGCGCGCCCGGCGGGACACCACCGCGCGCAGCACCCGGCGCCCCTCCGTGGAGACTTCCAGGGCCCGGCGCAGCCCGGCCGGGCCGTGGCCGGCGAGCACTTCCAGGACGGTGACCTGGCGGCGCAGTTCGGCGGCGACGAGTGGCGACAGTCCGTCCGTACCGCCCGCCGCACCGCCCTCCCGGCGTACGTCGGCCCCGGGGGCGGTGTCCGCCGCGGGGTCGAGGAGCCGGTGGACGCGGAGCGAGGCGACGGAGCAGGCGTCGGCCCACGCCCGTATCCGGGCACCGGAGCACTCGGCCGGCGCAGCGGCCAGCATCCGGCGGGCCAGGAGCACGGCCTCGTCCTCGCCCTCGGCGTCGGGGCCGGCGAGCTTGTCGCGCACCTGCGCCAGCCCCCGCGCCCAGTCGGGCCCGCCGCCGTCGCCCGCGTCGTCGGCGAGGGTCGCCCACAGAGGTCTGAGGACCTCGTCGTCGCCGTCCAGCAGGGGAAGGCAGCGGTCCAGACAAGCCAGTCCGCTCCCGGCGAGTCCGCGTGAGTCGGCCCGCGCGATCAGTTCCACCAGGCTCATCCGATGCCTCCCTGTTCCTGTCGCTCCGGCCCGCTCACCACCACGGATCCCGCATTTCCCCTTACTGCGTGCGACGGCCCGGGAGTGTCACAGCGGCACCACACCCAGCCGGTCGAGGAACCGGAAGAAGAGATTTTCGGCCACCGGGCCGGCATCTTGAGCGGCACCGGCACCGACACCAGCACCGGTATCGGTATCGGTCCCCGCGCCGGCGCCCGGGTCGGCGGCCAGCACCTCCGCCAGCTCCCCCGCGCTCGCGGTGCGCCCGGCCTCGGCGGCCCAGGCCACGGCACGCTCGGCGGCGTCCCGGGGCTCCAGGAAGTAGTCCTCGAGGGTGAGCCCTTCGTTCTCGGCCCCGAGGTACCCGGCCATCGCGGCCCGGGCCAGGCAGGTCGTCCACGCCCCGCTCTCCGGCGCCGCCGCCTCCACGACCACGCAGTCGCTGTCCATGACGTACCCGAACAGCGCGGGTGCGCCGGTCTGCCCGGCCAGGTCGTTCATGTTCCCGACGTCTCCGTCGCCGCCCGGGAACTCCCACACCTGCCAGCCGTCCGGCGCGGACTGGCGCAAGGTCATGTCCGTGGCGCCCGACAGCGCGTCCAGTTCCGTGAGCGGCCGTTCGGCGCGGCCCACGACGAAATACCCCCAGTAGCCCATGTCCCGGCTCCCCCCGGCGTGTCGGTTCGGATCGTCAGAAGACCACCACAGCCGTACGGGAGTTCGCAGCCGTATCGGGCAATCCGCGCGACGCCCGGGGGGCGTGCGGGATCAGTCGAGCCGGTTCGCCAGCGCCTTGAAGTCCGCCCAGGAAAGCTCGGGCTTGTCCGGGTCCCACAGTTTCTGGACCGTCGCCGCCAGTGGCAGCCGGATGCCTTCGGCGACCTGGGCCTGGGTCTGGGCGTTCGGCAGGTCTCCCCAGACGGCGAAGCTGCCGCCCAGGATCTGGTCGTCGTACTTCGCGTCGACCGCGGTGGTGCCGCGCACGACACGCGGGGTCCACTGCTCGTAGATGCGCTCGCCGGTCGGGTAGACGAAGGTCTGCGGCTCGCCGAGCACGTAGTAGAGGAACTCGTCGTTGTAGTTGATGAGTTCGCGGCCCTCGCTGAGGTACTCCGCGGGCTGGCGGGCGCCGATCTCCTTGCCGGTCCAGTAGGCGACCTTGATGTCCTTCAGGGGCTCGACGGACGTGTCCTTGAAGAAGCCGTCGTTCCAGGCGCGCGGCGTGCGGTCGTGGGCCTGGACCGTCTTGGCGCGTCCGTTCAGCCAGCCGGTGGTGAGGTCGGCGACGGTGGCGCCGGAGCCGTACGCCTTGCGGGCGGCGGCGGCGAGCTGCGGATAGGACGCCTCGGGGTTGGACACCACGAGCGCCTGGTACTCGTCGGCGCCGAGGTGGAACCGGGAGCCGGGGAAGAGGCCGGCGTACTCGTCGATCAGGTCGTCGACGATCTCGGCGGCCTCCGGCTTGGAGATGTCGATCGCGCCGCGCGTGGCCGTGCCCTGGGCGTTGCGCAGCTGGAGGTCGGGGTGGGCGGCGATCACGGCGCCGAGGTGGCCGGGCGAGTCGATCTCGGGGACGACGGTGATGTGGCGGGAGGCGGCGAGGTCGACGATCTCCTTGACCTCGGCCTTGGTCAGGTGGTCGTCGGAGACGATCTCGGGGTGCGAGTCGGACTCGATGCGGAAGGCCTGGTCGTCGGAGAAGTGCAGGCCCAGTTCGTTGAACTTCAGGTCGCCCAGCTCGCGGATCCGGTCCTTTATCCAGTCGGCGTCGTAGTGCTTGCGCGCGATGTCGAGCATGAAGCCGCGCCGCGGTTTGGCCGGCTCGTCCTTCACGACGCCCTCCGGTGCGGTGCCGCCGCCGTCCACGGCCTGCTTCAGGGTGCGGGTGCCGTAGTAGACGCCGGCCTCGGCCGGCCCGGTGACGGTGACGCGGCCGTCGCGGACGGTCATGGTGTACGACTCCGGGTCCGCGCCCTTGTCCTGTCCGACGTCCAGCAGCACGTCCCCGGCGCGCTCGTCGTCCTTCTCCCCCGCGTACGTCAGCCCCAGCTCGCCGGCGACCAGGCGCCCCTCGTCGGCGAGCCCGGCGTCGGCGACGACGACGCGGTGCGCCTTCTCCGGCTGCCAGCCGGGGCCGCGGGCCGCCGCGTGGTCGCGTACGGCGGGTATGGTGCGCGGCTCCTCGGACAGCGGGTAGGAGCGGCTGGGGCTGGGCGCGGCGGCCTCTTGGGAGGGTCTCGCGGCCGAGCCCGCGGGCCCGCCGTCGCCCTCACTGTCGGTGGCCCACAGGCCGGTTCCCACACCGAGCGAGGCGACCACCGCACCGGTGATCACGGCCCGCTGCCTCACATTGCGCGCCGGTGTCCGGCGTCCCTGCTGGCTCACAGCGCCAACCTACGGCCGTGAGCTCCGTCATGCGTCCACCACATGTTCTGAAACTCTCCCGTTCGGGTGAAATTCGGGCATCGGACGGACACGACATGCCGTCACTCGATAACGTGACGCCACATCTTTCGCACAATCCCCTGCCGACACACACGTGAAGCCCACGAGGACCCACGCTGCCTGCGCACCGTCTCCCAGACCTCCCCGGCCGAGTGGCCATACCGGTACCGACGCAAACCCGCGTCACACCGGTAACAGCCTCCTCACTGGAACGCTTCAACACCGCGCCCGCCGACGAGGCCGTCCAGACCCTCCTCGCCTGCCTGAACTGCCGGCACTGGGCCCACCGCCTCACCGCCCACCGCCCCTACCCCGACCTGCCCGCCCTCCTCGCGGCGGCGGACGAGGCGGCCTACGACCTCTCCCTGGACGACCTGACGGAGGCCCTGGCGGCGGAGGCCCTGCCGGCCCTGCCACAGGACACGTACGCGGCGGCTCACACGGCCCTGAGCGCGGCCACCGCGGCCTACGAGAGCCGCTTCGGCCACGCGTTCGTCATCTGCCTGGACGGTCTGCCCGCCGACGAGGCCCTGGACCACGTACTCGAAGGCATCCGGTCACGATTGGCAAACGATCCGGAGGAAGAGCGCGGGGTCGCGGCGGAGGAACTACGGCGCCTGGCGAGGGCCCGGCTGACCGGCGCCCTGCAGGGCACCGGTCGGTGACGTCGGCGGCTCCGCCACTGGGCGCGCCCGGCTTCGGGTGACCCGGGGCACGGCACCCGGGCAAACCGCCTGAACCACCCGCCACACGGCCCGTCCACTGCTCTTTTGAGTGCAACTTTGATCACACAGGCAGGCCCCCCGTAAGCGCCGCAGGCAACCGTCGCTACGATGCTGGGGGCCGGTGGACCGTACCCGGCCGGGCCCGACCGACAAGGAAAGCCGGCGCGGCCCCAATCCCCGCTCCCGGAGGAAACTTCCGTGCCGGCTGGAACGCTGTACCGCGGCCGGGAAGGAATGTGGTCCTGGGTGGCTCATCGAGTCACCGGCGTCCTCATTTTCTTCTTCCTGTTCGTCCACGTGCTGGACACCGCTCTCGTCCGTGTGTCCCCCGAGGCCTACGACACCGTCGTGGCCACGTACAAGTCGCCGATCGTCGCGCTGCTGGAGTACGGCCTCGTCGCCGCCATCCTCTTCCACGCGCTCAACGGCCTGCGCGTCATCGCCGTCGACTTCTGGGTCAAGGGCGCCCGGTACCAGAAGCAGATGCTCTGGACCGTCGTCGGCCTGTGGGTCGTGCTGATGATCGGGGCGATCTACCCCGTTCTCGGCCACGCCGCTCGTGAACTCTTCGGGAGCTGACGCCAATGTCCACGACTGAAACCCCCGCTTCCGGAGTCGGCCCCGTCGAGGGCGCGTCGATCTACTCCGTCGACAATCCGGCGCCGCTCATCGAAGCCCCCCGCCAGCGCACCAAGAAGACCCCGAAGTCCACGCGGGGCAACTTCGAGATGGTCGCGTGGCTGTTCATGCGCCTGTCCGGCGTGGTGCTGGTCGTCCTGGTCATCGGGCACCTGCTCATCCAGCTGGTGCTGGACGGCGGCGTCTCGAAGATCGGCTTCGCCTTCGTGGCGGGCCGCTGGGCCTCGCCGTTCTGGCAGGTCTGGGACCTGCTGATGCTCTGGCTCGCGATGCTGCACGGCGCGAACGGCCTGCGCACGGTCATCAACGACTACGCGGAGCGCCCGAACACCCGGCTGTGGCTCAAGGGCCTGCTCTACACCGCCACGGTGTTCACCATCCTGCTGGGCACGCTGGTGATCTTCACCTTCGACCCGAACATCCGCTAGGCACGGGGCTGCGAAAATCATGAAGGTACACAAGTACGACACCGTCATCGTCGGCGCCGGTGGCGCCGGCATGCGCGCGGCCATCGAGTCGACGAAGCGCAGCCGCACCGCCGTCCTGACGAAGCTCTACCCCACCCGCTCCCACACGGGCGCCGCGCAGGGCGGCATGGCCGCCGCGCTCGCCAACGTGGAGGAGGACAACTGGGAGTGGCACACCTTCGACACGGTCAAGGGCGGTGACTACCTGGTCGACCAGGACGCCGCCGAGATCCTGGCGAAGGAGGCCATCGACTCGGTCCTCGACCTGGAGAAGATGGGCCTGCCGTTCAACCGGACGCCGAACGGCACGATCGACCAGCGCCGCTTCGGCGGGCACTCCCGCAACCACGGTGAGGCGCCGGTCCGCCGCTCCTGCTACGCGGCCGACCGCACCGGTCACATGATCCTCCAGACGCTGTACCAGAACTGCGTCAAGGAGGGTGTGGAGTTCTTCAACGAGTTCTACGTCCTGGACCAGCTGATCACCGAGGTCGACGGCGTCAAGAAGTCCGCCGGCGTGGTCGCGTACGAGCTGGCCACCGGCGAGATCCACGTCTTCCAGGCCAAGTCCGTGATCTACGCGTCCGGCGGCACCGGCAAGTTCTTCAAGGTGACGTCCAACGCGCACACGCTGACCGGTGACGGCCAGGCCGCCGTGTACCGGCGCGGGCTGCCGCTGGAGGACATGGAGTTCTTCCAGTTCCACCCGACCGGCATCTGGCGGATGGGCATCCTGCTGACGGAGGGCGCCCGCGGTGAGGGCGGCATCCTCCGCAACAAGGACGGCGAGCGCTTCATGGAGAAGTACGCGCCGGTCATGAAGGACCTCGCCTCCCGCGACGTCGTCTCGCGCTCCATCTACACGGAGATCCGCGAGGGCCGCGGCTGCGGTCCCGAGGGCGACCACGTCTTCCTGGACCTCACCCACCTCCCGCCGGAGCAGCTGGACGCCAAGCTGCCCGACATCACGGAGTTCGCGCGGACCTACCTCGGCATCGAGCCCTACACGGACCCGATCCCGATCCAGCCCACCGCGCACTACGCCATGGGCGGCATCCCGACCAACGTCGAGGGCGAGGTCCTCGCGGACAACACCACCGTCGTCCCGGGCCTGTACGCGGCCGGCGAGGTGGCCTGCGTGTCCGTGCACGGCGCCAACCGCCTGGGCACCAACTCGCTGCTGGACATCAACGTCTTCGGCAAGCGGGCCGGCATCGCCGCCGCGGAGTACGCCCAGAAGGCGGACTTCGTCGAGCTGCCCGAGGCCCCCGAGTCCCTGGTCGTCGAGCAGATCGAGCGGCTGCGCAACTCCACCGGCAACGAACGGGTGGCGACGCTCCGCCGCGAGCTGCAGGAGTGCATGGACGCCAACGTCATGGTGTTCCGCACCGAGCAGACGATCAAGACGGCCGTCGAGAAGATCGGCGAGCTGCGCGCCCGCTACAGGAACGTGGCGATCCAGGACAAGGGCCGGCGCTTCAACACCGACCTGCTGGAGGCCGTGGAGCTGGGCAACCTGCTCGACCTGGCCGAGGTCATGGCGGTGTCCGCGCTCGCCCGCAAGGAGTCGCGCGGCGGTCACTACCGCGAGGACTTCCCCAACCGCGACGACGTCAACTTCATGCGCCACACCATGGCGTACCGCGAGGTGGGCGACGACGGCGCCGAGTCCATCCGGCTCGATTACAAGCCGGTCGTCCAGACCCGCTACCAGCCGATGGAGCGTAAGTACTGATGGCTACCCCTGTCATGGAGAAGAGCGACAAGGCCCCCGAGCCCGGCTTCGCCGACTCCCCGTACATCACGGTCACCTTCCGCATCCGCCGGTTCAACCCGGAGGTCTCGGCCGAGGCGGCCTGGGAAGACTTCCAGCTGGAGATCGACCCGAAGGAGCGTGTCCTCGACGCGCTGCACAAGATCAAGTGGGACCTGGACGGAAGCCTGACCTTCCGCCGTTCCTGCGCGCACGGCATCTGCGGGTCGGACGCCATGCGGATCAACGGCAAGAACCGCCTTGCCTGCAAGACGCTGATCAAGGACATCAGCCCCGAGAAGCCGATCACGGTCGAGGCCATCAAGGGCCTGACGGTCCTCAAGGACCTGGTCGTCGACATGGAGCCGTTCTTCCAGGCGTACCGGGACGTGATGCCCTTCCTGATCACGAAGGACACCAACGAGCCGACGCGTGAGCGCCTCCAGAGCGCCGAGGACCGCGAGCGCTTCGACGACACGACGAAGTGCATCCTGTGCGCCGCCTGCACCTCGTCGTGCCCGGTGTTCTGGAACGACGGGCAGTACTTCGGCCCGGCGGCCATCGTCAACGCCCACCGCTTCATCTTCGACTCGCGTGACGAGGCCGGCGAGCAGCGGCTGGAGATCCTGAACGACCGCGACGGCGTCTGGCGCTGCCGCACGACCTTCAACTGCACGGACGCCTGCCCGCGCGGTATCGAGGTCACCAAGGCGATCGCCGAGGTGAAGCGGGCGCTGATCACGCGCCGCTTCTGACGTCCGCCGGCGCGTGACGCCGTACGTCCGTGAGGGCCCCGTCTCCCCTGGAGACGGGGCCCTCTGGCATATGCCACACGATCGGGTGACGGCCGCCGGAAGCGCCTCCCGGGCCTTCCCCGGCCTACGATGATGCTCTCGACACCAGCCCACGGGAGGCACGTGATGTCCGCTGCATCCGTCGAGCAGCCCTTCGATCACGACGACGAGCCGGTCACGCTCACGACCATCGCCGACGAGATCATGGAGCGCCATCCGGGCTACCGCGTCGAGATCATCGGAGGGAATCTCCTCGTGACTCCGTCCCCGGATGCCCCGCACGCCCGCGCACTGACCAAGCTCATGCGGCCGTTCATCGCCGCAGGGCTGGACGACGGCGAAACCGAGGTTCTGCAAGGCGTCGGCCTCTGGCTGCCCACCGAGGCCGAGGACTACGCCATCCCCGACCTCGCGGTGGTGGACGCGGACGTCGACGACCACCTGGTCGAGAACAACGCCTACGACCCCGTCTGCTTCCGGCTGGTCCTGGAGGTCACCTCCGGCAACTGGAAGAACGACCTGAAGACCAAGGTCGCCGCCTACGCCGCCGCCAAGGTCCCCGTCTATGTGATCGTCGACCGCAAGCACCAGCGCCTGCACGTCCTCACCGACCCCGACGAGGCCGACTACGCCACCCACCGCGTCCACTCCCCCGGCGAGCAGGTCACCCTCCCGGACGCCCTGGGAGCCAAGGTCACGTTGGACGTCGACGAAATCCTTGCCGCCGGACGGCGCAGGCCGGCACCCGGCCAGGACTGACGGTCGCGGGCCCGTTCCAACGGGCGGCGGCACCACCGCGTCGTCCGGTGGTGCCGCCTTGTTCTGTCTTCAGCGCCGGTCAGGGCCCATGGCCGTACGGCCGCGGGGAGCGGTCCCAGGCCCTGTCACGCCGGGGTCAGCCGCGCAGCGGGCGGCCTTCCTTGTCGGTGCGGTCGTTGCTGACCAGGAAGATGATGCCGTCGATCAGCGCCCAGAAGCCCAGGCCACCGCAGGTCAGCAGCTGGGCGACACCGACGCCGACGGAGCCGACGTAGAAGCGGCCGATGCCCAGGGTCCCCAGGAACAGCTGGAGGATACCGGCGACGATCTTCGACTTGTCGGAGTACGGGCGGCCCTGCGGGTCGACGCCGAAGGGCGCGGCGGCGTGCGGGGGAACGGTCATGGTGGTGCTCCTGGGGAGATGCGGGACGGGCCGGGACGGTTTGCCCGGAGGCCAGGAAGGAACACCGCTGATCGCACACCGACCGTGCACGGCGGCCCACGCACTGCCGTGGCCGTCCCCCCTGTGCGTGAGGAGCATAGAGAGACGGGCGGGGCAGGTGGGAGTGGATTCGATCGAATGTTCCCATTCCGTGATCTGTCGATCTGCCGGTCGTTACCGCGGCGGCATGCCACCACGGCGCCGCGGTGCCGCGGGGGCTCAGACGAGGTTGCGGACCACTGTCCAGGCCACCGCCGCCACCAGGATCAGCACCTGCGCCCACGGGGCGATCCGGGGACTCCAGGAACGGCCGCGCAGGCCCTCCACCGTCCAGCGGCCCCACAACGCCAGCGCGAACGGCGCGGCGAGCAGCAGGGCGCGGTTGTCCAGCCAGGCCGCGGCGAACTGACCGTGCATCAGGTCGTACGTCATGCGTGTGCCGCCGCAGGCCGGGCAGAGCAGTCCGGTGACGTACCGGAACGGGCACTGGGGCAGCAGGTGGCCTGACTCGTGCGGGTCGGTGAACCACAGGTACCCGGCGCCCGCGGCGCCCGCGACGAGCACCGCGAGGGGTGCCGCCGCGGGGTGCCACGGCGTGCGCCGCCCTCCGGCCCGCGCGGGACGGGCCGCGTCAGCCACGCAGGACCCGCCCCTGGGCGTCCGTACGCTCGTCGCTGACGAGGTAGATGATGCCGTCGATCAGCGCCCAGAAGCCGAGACCGCCGCAGGTGAGCAGCTGGGCTATGCCGACGCCGACGGAGCCGACGTAGAAGCGGCCGATGCCGAAGGTGCCGAGGAAGAGCTGGAGCACCCCGGTGATGACCTTCGACTTGTCGGAGTACGGGCGCCCGTAGGGGTCGTAGCCGTAGGGCGCGCCGGGGTCGGCGGCGTAGTAGCCGGGCGCCTGCTGGTAACCGGGCGCCTGCTGGTAGCCGGGCGCCTGCTGGTAGCCACCGGGTGCCTGCTGGTAACCGGGTGCCTGCTGGTGTCCGGGTGCCTGGTAGCCGCCGGAGGGCTGCTGGTAGCCGCCCTGCGGGTAGCCGTAGGGGCCGGCCTGGCCGGGTGCGTCGGGGGCCTGGTTCGGGTAGCCGTAACCGGGCGGCTGGGACGGCTGCTGCGGCTGCTCGCTCACGGTGGTGTCACTCCTGGAAGGTGCGGGAAACTGCCGGTCATACTGTAGGACCAGGCGGTCGAAGTGAAGTCGGGCGCCGAGAACGGCCGTCCGCCCGGGCGAGTGACCCCTGAGCCGCCCCGCCGCCGGGTCCGGATCACTTCACGCCGCGCGCACCTAATGTGACGTCATGTCAGATCATGAGTCGTACGAACTGCTCGGGTTCGACAACGTGCTGCTGCCCGTCGGGGACCTCGCCGAGGCCGTCGGCTTCTACGAGCGGGCCGGCTTCCCGGTCGCCTTCCGGCTCGACGAGGCCGGGATCGCACTGCTGAAGGCCGGCGGCGAGACACCGGGCCTCCTGCTGCGCGTGGAGGAGGAGTTCGGGCGGCGGCCGCCGCCGTGGCCCTCGGCGCGGGTGTGGCTGGAGGTGATGGACGCCCGCACCGCGGACCGGGCACTGCGCGACGCGGGGGTGGAGCCGCTCGGCGAACCCTTCCCCGTCGCCACCGGCTGGACCGTGGAGTTCGCCGACCCGTGGGGCAACGTCATCGGCCTCACGGACTACTCCAAGCGACCGGAGCTGGGCCGCCGCCCCTGAACGGCCGCGGCCCCGTCCCGCCAACCCGGAAGCTCGCTTGAACACGTTCAAAAACAGGTCTAGAGTCTCTCTCGTCAGCGTTTTGAACGCGTTCAAGAAGGGGTGGGGCATGGACCGCACCGTCATCGCCTACGTCATCTACCTGCTGGTCAGCATCGGACTGACCATCTGGGTGGCCCGCACGCTCAGCCGCAACGGCCGGGTCTTCCTCGCCGACGTGCTGCACGGCAACGAGAAGCTCGCGGACGCCGTCAACCACCTCCTGGTGGTCGGCTTCTACCTCGTCAACCTCGGCTTCGTCGCCCTCTACCTGAGCGACGACGAGACCGTCGTCGACACCCGCGGGATCTTCGAGGCGCTCTCGACCAAGCTGGGCGTGGTGCTCCTGGTGCTCGGCGTGATGCACCTGGGCAACGTGTACGTGCTCAACCGGATCCGGCGGCGGGGGATGATGGAGCGGGAACAGGTGCCGCCGGTCCCGCCACAGGGCTGGGTGGCCCCGGCGGCCGGTGCCTGAGCCGATGACACCGACGGCACCCGCTCCCCCGACGGCCGTCGCCCCGGTGCGCCGGCTCACCGTCCTCTACGACGCCGAGTGCTCCCTGTGCACCCACGTGCGGGACTGGCTGCTGCGGCAGCCTCGGCTGGTGCCGCTGGAGCCGGTCCCGGCCGGGTCCGACGAGGCACGCCGGCGCTTCCCCGGACTCGATCACGCGGCCACCCTCGACGAGGTGACCGCCGTGGGCGACGCCGGCCAGGTCTACCGGGGCGCCGCCGCCTGGATCGTCGTCCTGTGGGCCCTGCGCGAGCACCGGCGACTGGCCCACCGGCTCAGTACGCCCACCGGGGCGCGGCTGGCCCGTGGGGCCGTCCTGGCCGCCGCCAAGTGGCGGGGCGCGCAACGGCAATGGGGCGGCCAGGGGTACCGCCGCGCCGACGGGTGGGTCTACGAACCGCGCCTCGGGTGGACGTACGCCGGACCCGGCTGCGACGACGGCACCTGCGCCAGTCGTTAGGCTCACTCCCGTGCCAGCGAAGAACGACGGCTCCGACGACGGAGCCCCCCTCAGCAAGTCCGAGCAGACCCGCGCGCTGATCCTGGAGACCGCCATGCGGCTCTTCCAGGAACGCGGTTACGACCGGACGACCATGCGGGCCATCGCCCAGGAGGCCGGGGTATCCGTCGGCAACGCGTACTACTACTTCGCCGGCAAGGAACACCTGATCCAGGGCTTCTACGACCGGATCGCCGCCGAACACCAGGCGGCGGTCCGGGAGGTCCTGGCCCGGGAGACCGATCTGGAGGCACGGCTGGCGGGCGTGCTGAAGGTCTGGCTGGACATCGCGACGCCGTACCACGAGTTCGCGGTGCAGTTCTTCAAGAACGCGGCCGACCCGGACAGCCCGCTCAGCCCCTTCTCCCCCGAGTCGGAGCACGCGCGCGTGGAGGCCATCAACGTCCACCGGCAGGTCCTGGCGGGTGCGAAGACCAAGGTGCACGCGGAACTGCGGGACGTCCTGCCCGAGTTGATGTGGCTCTCCCAGATGGGCCTCTGCCTGTACTGGATCTTCGACCGCACGGAGGGACGCGAGCGCAGCTACCGCCTCGCCGAACGCGGCGCCCGGCTCACCGCGCGGGGCGTCGCACTGGCCCGCTTCCGGGTGCTGCGCCCGCTGGTGCGCGAAGTGCACGAGCTGTTCACGGACTTCCTGCCCGGGATGACCAAGGCGCTCCCGGACCCGGCGAAGAGGACGGCGCCCGCCGAGGACGCCGCCCGGGAGGACCGCTCAGGCCCGCAGTGAGGCCAGCTCGATCACCGTGACGTCCGAGGGCGCCCCCACGCGCGTGGGCGGCCCCCAGGCGCCCGCGCCGCGGCTGACGTACAGCTGGGTGTCGCCGTAGTGTTCCAGGCCCGCCAGCGTGGGGTTGGCGGCGCCCGCGATGAGGTTGCCCGGCCAGAGCTGGCCGCCGTGGGTGTGGCCGGAGAGCTGGAGGTCGACGCCGTGGTCGACGGCGTCGTGGATCTGCACGGGCTGGTGGGCGAGGAGCACGCACGCGCGGGCCCGGTCCCGGTCGCCGAGGGCCTTGGCGTAGTCGGGGCCCTGGCCCTCGTCCTCGCCCGCCACGTCGTTGACGCCGGCGAGGTCGAAGTGGGGCAGCTCGGTGCGGGCGTTCTCCAGCGGGAGCAGCCCGAGCCGCCGGACCTCGGCGACCCACTGCTCGGCGCCGGAGAAGTACTCGTGGTTGCCGGTGACGAAGTACGCGCCGTGCCGCGCCTTCAGCTGGGCCAGCGGGGCCGCCGCCGGGCCGAGGTCCTTCACGCTGCCGTCCACCAGGTCGCCGACCACGGCGATGAGGTCGGGCTGCGTGGAGTTGATGGTGTCGACGACCTTCTGCGCGAAGCCCCGGCCGAGCACCGGGCCGAGGTGGATGTCGCTGACCACGGCGATGCGGAAACCGTGCGCCGCGCGCGGAAGCTTGGCCAGCGGCACGGTGACCCGCTTCACCGTCGGGCCGTTCAGCACACCGTACGTGCCGTAGCCGACCGTCCCGACGGCCGCCGCGGCGGCGGCGCCGGCGACGACGCGGGAGACGAAGAGGCGGCGGGAGGGGAGGGCGAGGGGGCTCTCGGATGTGCCGCCGGCCGGGGCGCCGGGGGCCGGCGTCCGGGGTGTCTCGCCGGCCTCGGGCGTCTCGGGTGTCCCGCCCCCCTTGGGTGTCTCGGGTGTCCCGCCCGCCTTGGGTGTCTCAGGCGTCCTGGGCGGGGCCGTGCCGGCCGGTATGCGCTCCGTGTCCACGGACGGGGCCCGCAGGGGCTCCGGCTCCGGCTCCGCCTGCCGCGCGGCGTCCCGCCGTTCCAGCAACCGCCGCAGCAGCGGACGGACGACCTCGCCCACCAGCAGCGCCAGCAGCAGGTAGATGGACAGGGCCAGCCACAGGTAGCCCGGCCAGGCCAGGACGCGCTCGAGCCAGAAGGGGGCACCCGCGCGCCCCGCGACCAGCGCGCCGACGGCCAGCGCCCAGCCCCCGGCGACCACCACCGCGCCGATACGGCGCACGGGACCGGGGCCCCGGGTCGTGTCGCGGAACAGGCGCCGCCACACGTACCAGTTGGACGCCACAAGGACGCTCACCACTGCCAGCGCGACAAGCGCGTAGACGACCACCATGCCGTCGTATCCCCTCGGTTGTGGCGTCCGTGACGCCTATGACCTTCGGCGCAGTGCGCGCACCGAGCGCAACCCGATGACCCCGACGGCCGTCCCCAGTACGAAGGAGACGACGGCCAGCAGCAGGTGCACCCAGAAGTACGCCGTGGGGTCGCCGTCCTCGAACGCGAGCCCACTGCTGTCCTTGATCAGATTTTTGACGAAAGTGATCCAGATGATCCAGCTCCACACCCCGAAAGCGAGCAGGAACCAGGAGACGGGGCGGCTGAGCTTCATGCATCCAGTATCGCCGCCGGGTGTCCGGATCCGTGTCCGGGGTGGGGAGGGGAGTGGGACCGCACCGCTCGCGGGAGGTACGTTCTCGCTCGTGCCCGCACCCAAGAAGGCCGTCAGGCGATCCCTGTTGGTCACCTCCGCCGCCCTGACCGCTCTCGCGCTCCTCTCCCCCGCCGCGCTCGCCGCCCCGAGCCCTCCGGCGAACCCGTCGGCCGGTCCCTCGGCCAGTCCGTCGGCCACACCCCCCGCGTCGATGTCGGCCGTGGGCGGCGCCCGGCTCGGCAAGCCCGGTACGCAGGTGGATCTGGCGGGTGGGGCACCCGTGCTGCCCAAGGACCTCACCGCCCGTTCGTGGATCGTGGCCGACGCCGAGTCCGGTGACGTGCTCGCCGCGCACAACGCGCACTGGCGGCTGGCCCCGGCGAGCACGCTGAAGATGCTGTTCGCCGACACGCTGCTGCCGAAGTGGCCGAAGACGACCAAGCACAAGGTCGTCCCCTCCGACCTGGCGGGCATCGGCGCCGGCTCCAGCATGGTCGGCATCAAGGAGGAGGAGACGTACACCGTCCACGACCTGTGGCTCGGTGTCTTCCTGCGCTCCGGCAACGACGCGGTGCACGTGCTGTCCGCGATGAACGGCGGTGTCGGTCAGACCGTCAAGGAGATGAACGAGCACGCCGAGGAGTTGCAGGCCCTCGACACGACCGTGGTCAGCCCCGACGGCTACGACGCGCCGGCACAGGTCTCCTCCGCGTACGACCTGACGCTGTTCGCCCGCTCGGGGCTGCAGAAGAAGGACTTCCGCGAGTACGCCTCGACGGTCCGCGCGAAGTTCCCGGGCGAGACGAAGAAGGACGAGAAGGGCAGGACGTCCCGGCAGCCCTTCGAGATCCAGAACACCAACCGGCTGCTCGCCGGCGGCTCGGACGTCGGCGTCTATCCCGGCATCGCGGGCGTCAAGAACGGCTACACCACCAACGCGGGCAACACCTTCACGGGCGTCGCCGAGCAGGGCGGCAAGGTGCTCCTCGTCACGGTGATGAACCCGGCGAAGGACGAGCAGAACGAGGTCTACAAGGAGACCGCCCGCCTGTTCGACTGGGGCTTCGAGGCGGCCGGCAAGGTCCGGCCGGTGGGCGAGCTGGTGCCGCCGAGGAGCGCCGCGCAGGCGAGCCCCGAGCCCGGTGCGGTCGCCTCCGGGGAGGCCGGCGGCAGCGGGAAGGGCGCTGTGGGCGCGCAGCCGGTGGCGGGTGCCCCGGCCGCGGACGGCTCCGGTGGCATCGGAGTCGCGGCCGGCATCACCGCCGGGCTGCTGGTCCTGCTCGCGGGCGGCGCGTTCCTGGTCAACCGGAAGTGGCCGCTGCCGGACCTGGTCCGTCGCCGGACGCGCCCCTGACGTCCTCTCCCCCGGCTCCCTCCGCTTCCCCCACTTCCTCCGCCTTGCTCCCCGTCGCCGTCCAGGAGGCGCAGAACAGCACCAGCTTCGAGGTGAAGTTGATCCACAGCAGCAGGGCGACGGGGACGCCGAAGGCGCCGTACATGCTCTTCGCGGCGACGCCCTGCATGTAGCCGCTCAGCAGCAGCTTCAGCAGCTCGAAGCCGATCGCGCCGACCAGCGCGGCCACCACCAGGCGGCGGCGCGCGGGCTGGACGCCGGGGAGCAGGGTCAGGACGTACAGCAGCAGGAGGAAGTCGGCGAGTACGGCGACGGCGAACGCGGCGATGTGGAGCAGCACCCCGCCGAAGCCGCCCTCGGCGATGCCGAGCTGCCGGATGATCCAGCCGACCAGCGCCGAGGCGACGGTGGAGATGGCGACGGTGACCAGGAGGGCGCCGCCGAGACCGACGAGGACACCGGCGTCCTTGGCCCGGTGCAGGACGGGGTTCTCCTCCTCGTCGGGCAGCTCCCAGACGGCGCGCAGACAGCCGCGGGTGGCGTCGACCCAGCCGACGCCGGTGAACAGCAGCAGGGCGCCGGCGATGAGGCCGACGGTGCCGGCGTTGTCGATCAGGTCCTGGATGTTCAGCTGGTCGGAGATGCCGGGGATCTGCTCGGCGATCGTGTCCTGGAGCTTGTCCTGCTGGTCCTTGCTGAGCGTGGCGGCGGCGACGGCGGCGGCCAGGCTGAGCAGCGGGAAGAGCGCGACGAAGCTGGTGAAGGTCATGGCGGCGGCCAGTCGCGTCCACTTCACCCGGTCCAGCCGCTCGTACGAGCGCCACGCGTGCGTGGTCATCAGCCGCGCCGTCCACGGCCCCACCACGGGGAGCTTCTTCAGCCAGTCCATGATCCGACTCCGCCCCCGCTCGCCTGGGTCCGTGGTCCCGTCGTGTCACCGGTTCCCGCCCCGGTGCGGAAGACCAGTGTTCTTGTGCCCCAGAAACGCAGGATCGTGGCCAGGACCATGCCGATTCCCGCGCCGGAGACCGTGTCGGCGCGCTGCGAGGTGAGGCCGAGGCCGTAGTGGCTGACGGCCAGGCACAGCAGCTGTACGGCGGCTCCGGCGGCGTTCACCGCGAAGAACACGGCGTAGGGGCGCAGGCCCCGGGGGCGGGTGTGCCGGTAGGTGCCGAGCGCGTTGCCCGCGTACGCCACGGAGCAGCCGGCGACGAAGGAGAGGGTCTTCGCGGTGAGCGGGTCGACGCCCGCCGGGCCGCGCAGGGTGGTGAAGAGGGTGAGATCGACGGCGTAGGCGAGGAGGCCGGCGGCGGCGAAGCCGATCACCTCCCGCCGGGTTCCCTCGGCGGGGCCGTCTACCAATTGGCCACCGCCAGGCCGTACATCGCGACCCACACGGCGCCGATCAGCGCGAGCGCCCGGTCGCGCAGGACGACGTCCTCGGGCTCGCCCGCGGTGCCGCGGTCGGCGAAGACCGCGTAGCGCAGGACGGCGAGGACGAAGGCGACCATGGACAACTGGCGCCAGGGCAGCACGCTGGTGTGCGGGACGCCGCCTTCCTCCATGGCCCACATGCAGTAGCCGAGGACGGCGACGCCGGCCGCGAGCTGCCAGACGAAGCGGAGGTAGCCGGTGGTGTACTCGGTGAGCAGCGCGCGGGTGGCGCCCGCCTTCCCGGCCATCTGCACGGCCTCCGAGTAGCGCTTTGCGGCCACCATGAACAGCGCGCCGAAGCCGGTCGTGATGAGGAACCAGCGCGACAGGGGGATGCCGAGCGCGAGCCCTCCGATGATCGCCCGCATCAGGAAACCGGTGGTGACGACGGCGAGGTCGACGACCAGGACGTGCTTGAGGCTGACGCAGTACGCCAGTTGCATCGCGAGGTAGGCGGTCAGCAGGGCCGCGACGGACGGCGGGCACAGCCGGGCCGCGACGACGGGCGCGAGGACGCCCAGGGCTCCGCCGACGGCGTACGCGACCGGCACCGGAACCTGTCCGGCGGCGACCGGGCGGCGCCGCTTGACCGGGTGGGCGCGGTCGGCCTCGGCGTCGCGGGCGTCGTTGACGAGGTAGACGGCGGCTGCGCAGGCGGTGAACAGGACGAAGACCAGGGCCAGCTGGGTGAGCGCGTGCCGGGAGAACAGCTCACCGGCGGCGGCCGGGGCGGCGACGACCAGGACGTTCTTGACCCACTGGCGTGGGCGGGCGGTCCTCAGCAGGCCGGCCGCGATCCCCCTGGGGCGGGGCGGCGCGGGCTCGGAGGGCTGTTCCGGGACGCGTTGCCGCAGAACGGTCGTGTCAGTCACGGTTGCCTCCGCGCATCCAGTCGGCGCCGAGCCGGGCCGTGAGCGCGCCCAGGGCCGCGCCCGCCGCCACGTCGGAGGGGTAGTGGACGCCGACGACCAGCCGGGAGGCGCACACCGCGGCGGCGAGTGGCCAGGCGGCGTGGACGCCGAGCGCGCCGAAGGTGACGGCTGCCGCCGTGGCCGAGGTGGCGTGGGAACTGGGGAAGGAGTGCCGGCCGGCGGTGCG
Organism: Streptomyces sp. NPDC017890; assembly: GCF_044328675.1. Taxonomy (NCBI): domain Bacteria; kingdom Bacillati; phylum Actinomycetota; class Actinomycetes; order Kitasatosporales; family Streptomycetaceae; genus Streptomyces; species Streptomyces sp. NPDC017890. The sequence goes on along the minus strand of NZ_JBIRHU010000002.1, from coordinate 409,647 downwards.
CACCAGGGGTACGACGTGCGAGGGGCGGGGACGGCGCACGACGCGCTTCACGCCCATGCTGACGATGTGCGCGCCCGCGGTGAGGGCCGTGCCGCGCAGCCAGGCCGCTCGCCGCGTGCCGTCCACGGCGGCCGCGGCGAGGCCCGCCGCGAGCCACAGCGCTCCGTGCTCCCCGGCCCAGGACAGGGCACGCGCGGCTCCGGCCACGCGCGGGTCCGTGCCGCAGGCTCTGAGCGCCGTCACGATCCGGTGGTCCATGTCGTCGAGGTCGTCCATGTGGACTCACTGTTCACCCCGACGGCACGGGAAGTCCGGCATGATCGAGCGACATACCATTAATCACCCGTTTCAGGGATGGGCGGAATGTTTTGGAACTAACCGTTCACATAGTGGCGATACGGTCACCGGCATGTCTGCCGACACCGTTCCCGACGCCGCCCCGGGTTCCGCCGCCGAATCGGGCTCCGCCGCCGAGTCGGGCCCCGACGCCGAGCCGGACTCCGACGCCGGCTGGGGTCCTGTCACCGGATGGGGACCCGACGGCGACTGGGGCCCCGTCACCGGGTGGGGCCGCACCGCGCCGACCGCCGCCCGGCTGATCCGCCCGCGGACGTACGAGGAGGCCGCCGTCGCCGTCCGGGACTGCGGGGCCCGCGGTGGCATTCCGCGGGGCCTGGGACGGGCGTACGGGGACGCCGCGCAGAACGCGGGGGGTGCCGTGCTCGACATGACGGCCCTGGACCGCGTGCACGCCATCGACGCCGACGGCGGCACCGTGCTCTGCGACGCGGGGGTCTCCCTGCACCGGCTGATGGAGGTGCTGCTGCCGCTCGGCTGGTTCGTGCCGGTGACGCCCGGCACCCGCTACGTGACGGTCGGCGGGGCGATCGGCGCGGACATCCACGGCAAGAACCACCACGTGTCGGGGTCCTTCGCCCGGCACGTGCTGTCGTTCGAGCTGCTCACCGCCGACGGCCGGGTCCGCACCGTGGACCGGGGCACGCCGCTGTTCGACGCGACCGCCGGCGGCATGGGCCTGACCGGTGTGATCCTCACCGCGACCGTGCGGCTCCAGCCGGTCGAGACCGCGCTGATGTCGGTCGACACCGAGCGCGCCGCCGACCTGGACGACCTGATGGCCCGTCTGACGGCCGGCGACCACCGCTACCGTTACTCGGTCGCCTGGATCGACCTCCTCGCGCGCGGCGCGGCGACCGGCCGCGCGGTGCTCACCCGGGGCGACCACGCCCCCCTGGACGCGCTGCCGCGCGGCTCCCGGGCGCGGCGGGAACCCCTGGCCTTCCGCACCGCCCGCCTCCCGGCCGCCCCCGACTTCGTCCCGGAGGGGCTGCTCAGCCGGACGACGGTGGGCCTCTTCAACGAACTCTGGTACCGGAAGGCCCCCCGCCGCCGTACCGGCCGGCTCCAGCGGATCTCCACCTTCTTCCATCCCCTGGACGGGGTACCGCACTGGAACCGGATCTACGGCCGGGGCGGCTTCGTGCAGTACCAGTTCGTCGTCGGGCACGGCCGGGAGGACGCCCTGCGCCGGATCGTGCGGCGCATCCGCGAGCACCGCTGCCCGTCCTTCCTCGCCGTCCTCAAGCGGTTCGGGGACGCCGACCCGGGCTGGCTCTCCTTCCCGGTGCCCGGCTGGACCCTGGCCCTGGACATCCCGGCGGGCCTGCCGGGCCTCGGCTCCTTCCTCGACGGCCTCGACGAGGAGGTCGCGTCGGCCGGCGGCCGGGTCTACCTCGCCAAGGACTCCCGGCTGCGGCCCGAGCTGCTCGCCGCGATGTACCCGCGCCTGGACGACTTCCGCGCGCTGCGCGCGGAGCTGGACCCGGGCGGGGTGTTCGTCTCGGACCTGTCCCGGCGCCTCGGCCTCTAGGACCCCGTTCAGGCCCCCTCCAGGCCCCCTCCACAAAACCCCAGGAGCTGTCGTGAAGGACGCCTTCGGCATCCCCCAGTCCCTTCTCGTCCTCGGCGGTACGTCCGAGATCGCGCTCGCCACCGCGCGCCGCCTGGTGGCCCGCCGCACCCGCACCGTGTGGCTGGCCGGCCGTCCCTCCCCCGCCCTGGACGCGGCGGCCGGGCAGCTGCGCGGCCTCGGCGCCGAGGTGCGCACCGTCGCCTTCGACGCGCTCGAGAGCGAGTCCCACGAGGCGGTGCTCGGCAAGGTCTTCGCCGAGGGCGACATCGACCTGGTGCTGCTGGCCTTCGGTGTCCTGGGCGACCAGGCGCACGACGAACGCGAGCCGCTGAACGCCGTGCGGGTCGCGCAGACCAACTACACCGGCGCGGTCTCGGCCGGGCTGGTCAGCGCCCGCGCGCTGCAGGCGCAGGGCCACGGCTCCCTGGTGGTGCTCTCCTCCGTGGCCGGCGAGCGGGCCCGCCGCGCCAACTTCATCTACGGCTCCAGCAAGGCCGGCCTGGACGTCTTCGCCCAGGGCCTCGGCGACGCGCTGCACGGCACCGGCGTGCACGTCATGGTCGTACGGCCCGGGTTCGTGCGGTCGCGGATGACCGCCGGGCTTCAGGAGGCGCCGCTCGCCACGACGCCCGAGGCGGTCGCCACGGCCATCGAGCTGGGGCTGCGGCGCCGCTCGGAGACGGTGTGGGTGCCGGGCGCGCTGCGCGTGGTGATGTCGGCGCTGCGGCATCTGCCGCGGGCGGTGTTCCGGCGGCTGCCGGTGTAGGGCCCCGGACGGGCTCTAGCAGACCGGCAGGGAGCCGCTCTCCACGCGTCCCGCCTGCGGGGGCACGGTGGTGCTGCCGAAGGGGAACTCGCGCAGCTTGCGCCACACCCCGTCGGCGCCCTGCTCGTAGAGCGCGAAGCCGGTGCAGGGCCACTGCGCCTCGTAGTCGGAGAGCTCCTCGAAGGCGCGGTCCATCGCCGCTTCCTCGATGCCGTGCGCCACGGTGACGTGCGGGTGGTAGGGGAACTGCAGTTCGCGGGGGACCGGGCCGGAGGTGTCCCGGACGCGCTTTTGCAGCCAGGAGCAGGCCGCGGCGCCCTCGACCACCTGGACGAAGACCACGGGTGACAGCGGGCGGAAGGTCCCGGTGCCGGACAGCCGCATCGGGAAGGGCCGGCCGCGCGCCGCCACCTCCGCCAGGTGCGCCTCGACCGCGGGCAGCGCGGCGCCGTCGACCTCGGTCGGCGGCAGCAGGGTGACGTGCGTGGGGATGCCGTGAGCAGCGGCGTCGCCGAAGCCCGCGCGCAGCTGCTGGAGCTTGCTGCCGTGAGGCTCCGGGACCGCGATCGACACGCCGATCGTTACGGTCCCCACGTCGTCTCCTGTCGTTACGTGCCACTCGTCGGGTGTCGCTGTGCCGGACACCCGGATATCGACTGTACGGCCACGACCCCGCCCGGGGCAGGCGCAACCGGCGTGATGTGCAGCGCTACGGCGGCGTGCCGGGGCGCACGGGAGGGCTGTGATCAGTGCCGGGACGGCATCCGGTCAGTGCTTGGCGGGCAGGAAACCCACCATGTCGTACGCCCGGGAGAGGGTCTCCGCGGCGACGGCGCGGGCCTTCTCCGCGCCCTTGGCCAGGATCGCGTCGAGCGTCTCCGGGTCGTCCAGGTACTGCTGGGTGCGCTCCCGGAAGGGGGTGACGAACTCCACGACGACCTCGGCGAGGTCCGTCTTCAGCGCACCGTAGCCCTTGCCCTCGTACTTCTGCTCCAGTTCGGGGATCGCCGCGCCGGTGAGGGTGGAGTAGATCGACAGCAGGTTGCTGACCCCGGGCTTGTGCTCGCGGTCGAAGCGGATCACGGTGTCGGTGTCGGTGACCGCGCTCTTCACCTTCTTCGCCGTGGCCTTCGGCTCGTCGAGCAGGTTGATCAGGCCCTTGGGGGTGGCCGCCGACTTGCTCATCTTGGCGGTCGGGTCCTGCAGGTCGTAGATCTTCGCCGTCTCCTTGAGGATGTACGCGGAGGGAACGGTGAAGGCCTCGCCGAAGCGGCCGTTGAAGCGCTCGGCCAGGTCGCGGGTCAGCTCGATGTGCTGGCGCTGGTCCTCGCCGACGGGGACCTCGTCGGCCTGGTAGAGGAGGATGTCGGCGACCTGGAGGACCGGGTAGGTGAACAGGCCGACGGAAGCGCGGTCAGCACCCTGCTTGGCGGACTTGTCCTTGAACTGGGTCATGCGGCTCGCCTCGCCGAAGCCGGTGAGGCAGTTCATGATCCAGGCGAGCTGGGCGTGCTCGGGGACGTGGCTCTGGACGAAGAGCGTGCAGCGGTCCGGGTCGAGTCCGGCGGCCAGCAGCTGGGCCACGGCGAGCCGGGTGTTGGCGCGCAGTTCCTTCGGGTCCTGCGGGACCGTGATCGCGTGCAGGTCGACGACCATGTAGAACGCGTCGTGGGACTCCTGGAGGGCCACCCACTGGCGGACGGCGCCCAGGTAGTTGCCGAGGTGGAACGAGCCTGCGGTGGGCTGGATCCCGGAGAGCACACGAGGTCGGTCATTCGCCATGCCCGCCATTCTCTCAGGTCCCACCGGCGGCTCGTTCCCCCGGGCGGCGACCGTCAGCCCAGGTCGATCTCCGGGTAGAGCGGGAAGCCCGCCACGAGGTCCGTCGCCCTGCGGGAGATCTCGTCCGCGATCTTGGCGTCGAGGACGTGGGACGCCTTGGAGACGGCGCCCGACTTGGTGGTGCCCGGCTCGGTGGTGGTCAGCACGCGGTCGATGAGGCCCGCGACCTCGTCCATCTCGGCGGTGCCGAGGCCGCGCGTGGTCAGCGCCGGGGTGCCGATGCGGATGCCGGAGGTGTACCAGGCGCCGTTCGGGTCGGCCGGGATGGCGTTGCGGTTGGTGACGATGCCGGAGTCGAGGAGGGCGGCCTCGGCCTGGCGGCCGGTGAGGCCGTAGGAGGACGCCACGTCGATCAGGTTGAGGTGGTTGTCCGTGCCGCCGGTCACCAGGGTGGCGCCGCGGCGCATCAGGCCCTCGGCGAGGGCTCGGGCGTTGTCGACGATGCGCTGGGCGTAGTCCTGGAACGCGGGCTGCCGGGCCTCGGCGAGGGCGACGGCCTTGGCGGCCATGACGTGCGGGAGCGGGCCGCCGAGGACCATCGGGCAGCCGCGGTCGACCTGGTCCTTCAGGGAGTCGTCGCACAGGACCATGCCGCCGCGCGGGCCGCGCAGCGACTTGTGGGTGGTCGTCGTGACGATCTGGGCGTGCGGGACCGGGTCGAAGTCGCCGGTCAGCACCTTGCCCGCGACGAGGCCGGCGAAGTGCGCCATGTCGACCATGAGGGTCGCGCCGACCTCGTCGGCGATCTCGCGCATGATCCGGAAGTTCACCAGACGGGGGTACGCGGAGTAGCCGGCGACGATGATCAGCGGCTTGAACTCGCGGGCGGAGGCGCGCAGGGCCTCGTAGTCGATGAGGCCGGTCGCCGGGTCGGTGCCGTAGGAGCGCTGGTCGAACATCTTGCCGGAGATGTTGGGGCGGAAGCCGTGGGTGAGGTGGCCGCCGGCGTCCAGGGACATGCCGAGCATGCGCTGGTTGCCGAAGGCCTGGCGGAGCTCTGCCCAGTCGGCGTCGGTCAGGTCGTTGACCTGGCGTACGCCGGTCTTCTCCAGGAAGGGCACCTCGACGCGGGCGCCGAGGACGGCCCAGAAGGCGACGAGGTTGGCGTCGATGCCGGAGTGCGGCTGGACGTAGGCGTGGCGGGCGCCGAAGAGCTCGCGGGCGTGCTCGGCGGCGAGGGACTCGACGGTGTCGACGTTGCGGCAGCCGGCGTAGAAGCGGCGGCCGACGGTGCCCTCGGCGTACTTGTCGCTGAACCAGTTGCCCATCGCCAGGAGCGTGGCCGGGGAGGCGTAGTTCTCCGAGGCGATCAGCTTGAGCATCTCGCGCTGGTCGGCGACCTCCTGGCCGATGGCGTCGGCGACGCGCGGCTCGACGGTGCGGATCGCTTGCAGCGCGGCACGGTAGGCGACGGACTCGGGGGTGAGTTCTGCGGACACGGGGGCCTCCGGACGTCGGAATCAGCGTTCAGGTCGGCCCAGGCGCTCGGCTCTTGTCGCTCGGACCGCTTCCCGATGGTTCGTCCCATCCTTGCGCGCCAGTCACGGCCCGGGCCCAGGGTACCGGGTGCGTTCTGCCGGTGCCTTCCGTGTCCGCGATGCGGGAGCGTCCGCGTGGTTGTCGTTCCGTCGCGAGTGCGCGTCCGTTGCGGCTGGTCGCGCCCACGCGGCGGAGCCGCACGTGTCACAGCCCCGCACCCCTGCGGGGGCTCTCCCCGAGGCCGGTTCAGAGGATCACGTGGGGCAGGAACCTCGCGTACTCGTCCGTCACCAGGCCGGACGACTCCCTGATGCCCAGGCCCGCCGACTCGTTCTCCACCACCCAGGCGCCCAGGACGACGCGGTTGCCGTCGAAGTCGGGCAGGGGGGCCAGTTCCTGGTAGCAGCAGGGTTCGGTGCGCTCGGGTGCCTCCGTGCCGGGGCGGTGGATCGTGACGCCGGCGCCCTCGCGGCCCAGCAGGGGCTTGGCGACGTAGCCCGTCGTGCCGGCCATCTCCCTCGGGCCGTCGAGGTAGGCGGGGAGGAGGTTGGGGTGGCCGGGGTACAGCTCCCAGAGGATCGCCAGCAGCGCCTTGTTGCTGAGCAGCATCTTCCAGGCGGGCTCGATCCACAGGGTGGTGCCGGTGCCGCCGCCGTTGTCGAGGGTGTCCAGGACGTGGTCGGCGAAGCGGTCGGTGGTGAGCCACTCCCAGGGGTAGAGCTTGAAGATGCTGCGGATGAAACGCAGCCTGGTGTCGACGAAGCGGCCGGACAGGCGGTCCCAGCCGATCTCCTCCACGGAGATCCACTCGGTTTCCAGGCCGGCCTGCTCGGCGGTCTCCTTGAGGTAGGCGACCGTCATCAGGTCCTCGCCGAGCTCGTCGGCCTCGGAGTTCGCGAAGTACAGGGGGCTGCCGGGCGGGAGGAGGGCGGCCTGCTTCCTCCAGGCGTCGACGAGGCGCTCGTGGAGGCTGTTCCACTGGTCGGCGCCGGGGAAGCGCTCCTCCATCCAGAACCACTGCGGGGACGCGGCCTCGACGAGCGAGGTCGGGGTGTCCGCGTTGTACTCCAGGAGCTTGGCGGGGCCCGTTCCGTCGTAGCGCAGGTCGAAGCGGGCGTAGACGGAGGGGAGTTCGTCGCGGCGGTGCCAGGCCTCGGTGACCGCCTGGATCACCCGCGGGTCGGTGATGCCGAGGTCGGCGAAGCGGCCCGCGGTGACGATGTGCCCGGCCGCCGCCAGGCACATGCGGTGGAGTTCCTCGACGACCTCCTCCAGCGCCTCGACCTCCGGGAGGGAGAAGACGTAGTAGGCGCTCTCGTCCCAGTAGGGGCGCAGGGAGTCGTCGGGGTAGCGGGTCAGGGGGTAGATGCAGCCCTGTTCCTCGACGGTCTGCTGCCAGCCGGGGCGGGGCTCGGTGGTGCGGCGTTCCATGTCCGGGCTCAGCCGCCGCCGCTGCCGGAGCCCTCGCAGCCGAAGCCGCCGCGGTCGACGGCTTCCTCGCGGCTGAAGGTGCCGTAGTCGGCCCAGCCGTTGCTGACGTCGGCGTCGTAGTACCAGTCGGCGTCGCCCACGGACTTCGAGCCGGTCTTCTTCTTGCCCTTGCCGTACGAACCGCCGGACGAGCCCGACTTGCAGTTCTTGTCGGCGACGACCTTGTAGCCGTTGACGTAGTCGTAGCTGTCGCGGTCCACGCAGCGCCGGTCGGGGTCCGAGCCGCACGCGCTCAGGGCCGCCGCGAGCACTCCCATGCCGCCGAGCACCACGGTGCTCGACCGCAGCCGTCGCCGGGTCTTCGCCATGTCCGTCTCTCCCCCGTTGTCCGCTTTCCGGTACGACAGTTGGGCCGATCGAGTGTACGACCGTCGCCGGGGGACTCTACGGCAGCGCCCGGCAGAGCGCGTCCAGGGCCCCCGCCCAGGCGTGGTCGGGCGGGGTGCCGTAGCCGACGACGAGGGCGTCCAGCGGGGCGACGGCGGCGTCCGGGTGCCGGAACATGGACAGGCCGTGGACGGCGAGTCCGTGCCAGGCGGCGGCCCGGACGACCTGCTGCTCGGTACCGGGGGGCAGTTGGAGGACCGCGTGCAGTCCGGCGGCGATGCCGGTGACGCGCACCTCGGGGGCACGTTCGGCGAGGGCGGCGACCAGGGCGTCACGGCGGCGCCGGTAGCGCAGGCGGGCTGCGCGGACGTGCCGGTCGTAGTCGCCGGAGCCGAGGAACTCCGCGAGGGTCAGCTGGTCCAGGACGCCCGGGGTGCGGCCCGCCATGCCGTCCATGGCGTCCTCGACGAGCGCCGGCGGCAGCACCAGCCAGCCCAGGCGCAGCGCGGGGGCGAGGGACTTGCTGGCGGTGCCCAGGTAGACGACGCGGTCGGGGTCCAGGCCCTGGATGGCGCCGACGGGCTGGCGGTCGTAGCGGAACTCGCCGTCGTAGTCGTCCTCCAGGATCAGTCCGCCGGTGCGGCGGGCCCAGTCGATCAGTGCCGTCCGGCGCTCGGGGAGCAGCGGCAGGCCCATCGGGAACTGGTGGGAGGGGGTCAGCAGGACGGCCCGCGCGGCGGCCGGGTCGTCGAGGGGTCGGGTGCCGCGGTCGTCGAACGGCAGCGGGGGCGTGTCGCAGCCCGCCCGTCCGAGCAGCCGGCGGTGGTGGGGCAGGCCGTAGGACTCGACCGCCACGGAGCCCGCTCCCCTGCGGCGCAGCAGTTCCGCGAGGACGCCGAGTCCGCCGAGGAAGCCGGCGCAGACGACGATCCTGTCCGGGTCGGCGTGCACGCCGCGGGCGCGGGAGAGGTAGCCGGCGAGCGCGGTGCGCAGCTCCACCCGGCCTCGGGGGTCGCCGTAGCCGAGGGCCTGGTCGGGGGCGGCGGTCAGGGCGCGGCGGGCCGCCTTCAGCCACTGCGCGCGGGGGAACGACGCGAGTTCGGGCGTGCCGGGGACGAGGTCGTAGGCGGGCCGGGCGGGTTCCCGCCGGTGCGGTGCCGGGCGGTGGCCGGGGGTGGCGGGCGTCCGGTCGGCGACCCGTGTGCCGGAGCCCTGGCGGGCGGCGAGCCAGCCCTCGGCGACCAGGTCGGCGTAGACCTCGGCCACGGTGTTGCGCGCGACGCCCAGGTCGGCGGCGAGCGAGCGTGAGGAGGGCAGCCGGGTGCCGGGGGCCAGCCGGCCGCTGCGGACGGCGTCGCGCAGGGCGCCGGTGAGGCTGCGGCGCAGCCCGGGGCCGGAGCGGTCCAGGTGCAGGTCGATACCGAAAGTGGCCCACGGTTTCCCCATGGAAATGGACCATACCTCTGGGCTGCCTGACTCCTAGTCTCGAGGGCATGACGACGAACACGACACACACCGCCACCACCGCCCCCGCCACCACCGCCCCCGACGCCTTCGCCCCCGAGGAGGCCCCCCGGCTGGAGTGGGCCAAGCACGCCCCCGAGGTCTGGAAGGCGATGCTGCGCCTGGAGAAGGCCTCCGCCCAGGGGGTGGAGCCGAAGCTGAGGGAGCTGGTGAAGATCCGCGCCTCCCAGCTGAACCACTGCGCCTTCTGCCTGGACATGCACACCAAGGACGCGCTCGCGGCCGGTGAGAGCGTGGAGCGGATCGTGCAGCTCGCCGCGTGGGAGGAGTCGCGGCACTTCTACACGGAGCAGGAGCTCGCGGCGATCGAGCTGACCGAGGCGGTCACCGTGCTGACGGACGGGTTCGTGCCGGACGAGGTCTACGCGAAGGCCGCCGAGTTCTTCGACGAGACCGAGCTGGCCCACCTGATCGCCGCGATCACGGTGATCAACGCCTGGAACCGGTTCGGCGTGACGTGCCGGCTGACGCCGGGCCACTACACGCCCGGACAGTTCCAGTGACCGCACGTACGACGCACCTGGACGACGGCGTCCGCGCCGCGCTGCGGGCCGTGAGCGCCGCCGCCGGACAGGGCCTCGGCGACCCGCCCCTGGCGGAGCTGGTGCAGATCCGCGCCTCGCAGCTCAACCACTGCGCGTTCTGCCTGGACATGCACCTCGGCATCGCGCGCGAACGGGGGGTGAGTGAACGGCAGCTCGGTCTGCTGAGCACCTGGGAGGAGGCCGGAGACGTCTTCGGCGGGCGGGAGCGGGCCGCGCTGGCGCTGACCGAGGCGGTCACCGTGCTGGCCGGGGGCCCCTCCCGGGCTTGCGGAGCCGGGGGAGGGTCCGTGCCGGACGAGGTGTACGGGAAGGCCGCCGAGTTCTTCGACGAGGCCGAACTGGCCCATCTGATCGCGCTGATCACCGCCGTCAACAGCTGGAACCGGCTGATGGTCAGCCGGCGGATTCCCCCGGGGAGCACTCGATGGTGACCAAGGCGGAACGGTTCCGCGACCTGCACCACGGCCGCGCGCCGGGCGACCCCCTCGTCCTGCCGGGCCCCTGGGACGCGGCGAGCGCCCGCGTCTTCGCGGAGGCCGGGTTCCCGGCGCTCGCGACGCCCAGCGCGGGAGTCGCGGCGTCCCTCGGGTACGAGGACGGGGCGACCCCGGCCGACGAGATGTTCGCGGCGGTCGCGCGGATCACCCGGGCGGTGGACGTGCCCGTGTCGGCGGACGTCGAGGACGGGTACGGGCTGGCGCCGAAGGAGCTGGTGGAGCGCCTGCTGGAGGCGGGCGCCGTGGGCTGCAACCTGGAGGACTCCGCCGACGGCGTGCTCAAGGACCCGCGCGGGCACGCCGAGTGGCTGGCCGAGGTACGGGCCGCGGCCGGGGACCGGCTCTTCGTCAACGCCCGGGTCGACACGTTCGTCAGGGGCGTCGACGATCCGGAGGCGGCGATCGAACGGGCCGCGCTGTACGTCGCCGCGGGCGCCGACTGCGTGTACCCGATCTTCGCCCCGTCCGGCGTACTGCCGGTGCTGCGGGCCGGGATCCAGGGGCCCGTCAACGTCGGCGCGGTACCCGGCCAGGGCCCCTCGCCCGCCGAACTCGGCGGGCTCGGGGCCACCCGGGTCACGTTCGGGCCGGGTCTCCAGCGGCGCGCGACGCGGGCCCTGCGGGAGATCACGGCCGGGCTGACGGAACCGACCGCCCCGGCCGCCCCGGCGGAGTGAGGGCCGGCTAGGGCAGCCACTTCTCCCAGACGGACTCGTGGCTGTCCACCCACTTCTTCGCCGCCTCGTCGGGCCGCATCTTCTGCTCGGCGATCATCAGGGAGACCTGGTTCTGGTCCTCGGTCGTCCAGTTGAAGTTCTTGAGGAACTCCGCCGCGTCGCCGCCGTTCTTCTCGAAGTCGGCGTTGAGGTACTTCTGCAGCTCGGTGACCGGGTAGGCGCAGTCGACCTTCGCCGGGTCGGCGTCGCAGCCCTCCTTGTACGGCGGCAGCCTCACCTCCGTCATCGGGACCTTCTCGAACAGCCACTGGGGGGTGTACCAGTAGGTCAGGAAGGGCTTCTTCTCCTTGGCGAACTGCTTGATCTGGGTGATCTGCGCGGCCTCGGAGCCGGCGAAGACGACCTGGTAGTCCAGGTCCAGGTTCCGCACCAGGGCCTTGTCGTTGGTGACGTAGGACGGGGAGCCGTCCATCAGCTGGCCCTTGCCGCCGCTCTCCGCGGTGCGCAGCAGCCCGGCGTACTTGTCCAGGTTCTTCCAGTCCGTCACGTCCGGGTGCTTCTTCGCGAAGTACGTCGGGACGAACCAGCCGATGTGCCCGGTGACGCCGAGGTCGCCGCCGGGGGCGATGGTGTTCTTGTCCTCGACGTAGCGCTGCTCCTGCTCGGGGTGGCCCCAGTCCTCCAGGATGGCGTCGACGCGGCCCTGGCTGAGCGCGTCCCAGGCGGGGACCTCGTCGACCTGGACGGTGTCGACGCGGTAGCCGAGCTCGTGCTCCAGCAGGTACTGGGCGACGGCCACGTTGGCCTGGGCGCCGACCCAGGACTGCACGGACAGGGTGACGGTCCTGGCGCCCTGCGCGTTCGCGTACGGGGACGCCTGCTCGGTCATGTCGGCGGCGCCGCAGCCGGTGGCCAGCACCAGCACGGCGACGGCCGCCGTGATCCGCTTGCGTGGCATCTCAGGCTCCCTGCTTCGTACGGCGTTCGGTCGGCTGGGTGACCCGGTCGAGCATCAGGCCGAGGCAGACGATCGCCGCGCCGGCCACCAGGCCGGTCGCCAGGTCGCCCTGCGCGAGGCCGAAGACGACCTGGTAACCGAGGGCGCCTCCGCCGACCAGGCCGCCGATGATGACGACGGCGAGGACCAGGACGACGCCCTGGTTGACGGCGAGCAGCAGGGACCGGCGGGCCAGCGGGAGCTGCACCTGCCGCAGTTGCTGCCCGCCGGTGGCGCCGAGCGAGCGGGCAGACTCCATGGCGGCGGGGTCGACCTGGCGCAGCCCCTGGGCGGTGATGCGGACGACGGCCGGGAGGGCGTAGACGACCGCGGCGGCCACGGCCGGGGCGCGGCCCACGCCGAAGAGGGCGACGACCGGGATCAGGTACACGAACTGCGGCATCGTCTGGAAGACGTCCAGCACGGGCCGCAGCACGCGTTCGAAGCGGTCGCTGCGGGCGGCGGCGATGCCCGTCGCGAAGCCGATGACCAGGGTCACGGCGACGGCTGCGAGGACCTGCGAGAGCGTGTCCAGGGACGGCTTCCACACGCCGAGCACGCCGATCGCGGCCATGGCGAGGACGGCGGTGAGCGCGGTGCGCCAGGTGCCGATCAGCCAGGCCAGGGCGGCGACGACGAGGAGTACGGACCACCAGGGCAGCCAGTGCAGGCCGTCCCTCAGCGGGTTGAGGACCCAGCTGGTGAAGTGGGCGGCCCAGTCGGCGGTGCCGCCGATGACGGGCACGCCGGAGTACAGGTGGGCGGTCATCCAGTCGACGGCCCGGTTGACGGGCTCGGCGATGTCCACCTCCCAGGCGTCGGGCCAGTCGAGGAGGCCGGCGATCCGTCCGGCGACCGCGACGGCCGCGGCGGCGGCCAGGGCGTACAGCCAGGTCAGCGGGGGCTTCCCGGTCTCGCCGAGCCGCTCCCCCGCCGCGCCGGTCACGCGGTCCAGGACGACGGCGAGCAGCACGATCGGGATGCCGGCCGCTAGGGCCGCGCCCACGTCGACCGACGCAAGGGCCTGGTAGACGCGGTCGCCGAGGCCGCCGGCGCCGATGACGGAGGCGATGACGGCCATGGACAGCGCCATCATGATCGTCTGGTTGACGCCGAGGAGGAGTTCCCTGCGGGCCAGCGGGATGCGGGCGGTCAGCAGCCGTTGGCGGGCGGTGGTGCCGAGGGACTCGACGGCTTCGAGGACCTCCTTGTCGGCGCCGCGCAGGCCGAGGGCGGTGAGCCGGGCCATGGGCGGCGCGGCGTAGACGACGGTGGCCAGGACGGCGGCGGGGACGCCGATGCCGAAGACCAGGACGACGGGGAGGAGGTAGGCGAAGGCGGGCAGCACCTGCATGGTGTCGAGCACCGGGCGCAGGGCGCGGTCCATCCGGTCGGAGAGACCGGCGGCCAGACCCAGCAGGGCGCCCACGGCGACCGACGCGAGGACGGCGACGGCCATCAGCGCGAGCGTCTGCATGGTCGGCACCCACATGCCGAGCAGCCCGCACGCCAGGAACGCCGCGGCGGTGCCGAGGGCGAGCTTCACGCCGGCCACCCGCCATGCGGTCAGGGCACCGATCGCGGTGACCCCGGCCCAGCCGACGGCGAGGAGGGCGAGGTACACGGCGCGTACGGCGATGACGACGACGTTGCTGACGTGGCCGAAGAAGTAGAGGAACAGCGGGTGGCTGTCGCGGTTGTCGATGATCCAGTCGCTGGCCCTGCCGAGCGGCTCGGAGACGTCGACGGTGAGGGCGGACGGCCAGGTGCCGCCGGACCACTGGGCGACGGCGAGGGGGACGAGGACCGCGGCGGCGACGGCGAGGGCCAGGAGTTTGCGGGCGGCCGGCCGGCGCAGGACGCCGGGGAGCGCGGGGCGGGCGGCGGGTGCGGTGACCGTGGCCATCAGACCGCCTCCTTGCGCTGATCCGCCTCCTCGGCGCGGTCCGGCTCGGGGGCATCAGCCTCCCCGGGGCGTTCCGCCGCCTCGCGGACCTCGCCGCCGGTCCCGGCGACGACGCCGAGCAGGGCGTCCGCGTCGACCACGCCGAGGCAGCGTCCGCCGTCCATCACGCGGGCCGGGGTGCCGGCCCGGGCGACGGCCTCGATGGCCTCCGACACGGTGGCGTCGGGCCGCAGCGCGGGGCCGGTGCCGGCCTCGTCGGCCGAGGAGGCGGGGCGCATGGCCGTACGGACGGTGAGGACCTGCTCGCGCGGGACGTCGCGGACGAACTCGCGGACGTAGTCGTCGGCGGGCGAGCCGACGATCTCCTCCGGGGTGCCGAGCTGCACGACGCGGCCGTCGCGCATCAGGGCGATGCGGTCGCCCAGTTTGAGGGCTTCCTGGAGGTCGTGGGTGATGAAGACCATCGTGCGGCCCTCCTCGCGGTGCAGCCGGACGACCTCCTCCTGCATGTCCCGCCGGATCAGCGGGTCGAGCGCGCTGAACGGCTCGTCGAAGAGCAGGACCTCGGGGTCGACGGCGAGGGCGCGGGCGAGGCCGACGCGCTGCCGCTGGCCGCCGGAGAGCTGACCGGGCTTGCGGTGCTCCAGGCCCTGGAGGCCGACCTTGGTGACGACGGCGGCGGCGCGCTCGCGGCGCTCGGCGCGGCCCATGCCCTGGACCTCCAGGCCGTACGCCACGTTGTCCAGGACGGTGCGGTGCGGGAGCAGGCCGAAGTGCTGGAAGACCATCGCGGCGCGGTGGCGGCGCAGTTCGCGCAGCCGGGACCTGTCCATGGCGCGGACGTCCTCGCCGTCGATGGCGATGGTGCCGGCGGTCGGCTCGATCAGCCGGGTCAGGCAGCGTACGAGGGTGGACTTGCCGGAGCCGGACAGGCCCATGACGACGAAGACCTCGCCCTTGCGCACGTCGAAGGAGACGTCGGCCACGGCGGCCGTGCAGCCGGTGCGCGAACGCAGCTCGGCCGGGCTCAGGGCGGCCAGTTCGGGGTCGGCGGGGATCCGGGCGGCCTTGGGGCCGAAGACCTTCCACAGGCCGTCCACGGAGAAGACGGGAGCGGCCGGCTCGTCGGTACCCGGCGGCGTACCGGCGCCGAGGGCGGTACTCGCGGTACTCATCGGGCGTCACCACCGATCAGGTCGGCGGCGCGCTCCCCGACCATGAGCACGCCGATCATCGGGTTCACGGCCGTCATGGTCGGGAAGACGGAGGCGTCGGCGATGCGGATGCCCTCGAGGCCGCGGATACGCAGCTCGGGGTCGACGACGGCCAGTTCGTCGGTGGCGGCGCCCATCTTGCAGGTGCCCGCCGGGTGGTAGACGGTGTGGGCGACCTTGCGGGCGTACTCGCTCAGCTCCTCGTCACCGGTGACGTCGGGGCCGGGAGACACCTCGCGCCCCAGCCAGCCGGCCAGCGGCTCGGTCCTGGCGACCTCGCGGGCGATCCTGATGCCGTCGACGAGGGTGCGGCCGTCGTAGTCGTCCTCGTCGGTGAAGTAGCGGAAGTCCAGGGCGGGCTTCACGGACGGGTCGGCGCTGGTCAGGCAGAGGCGTCCGCGGGACTTCGGCTTGGGGATGTTCGGGGTCATGGAGACGCCGAACTCCGGGCGCTCGTAGCCGAGTCGCTCGGGATTGTCCGTGAAGGGGATCTGGTAGAAGTGGAACATCAGGTCGGGGCCCGCGTGTCCGGGGTCGCGGCGCACGAAAAGACCGGCGTCGGAGTCCATCGCGGAGTTCTCCGGGATGGGGCCGTTGGTCTCCCACACGATCACCGACTCGGGGTGGTCGAGCAGGTTCTCGCCGACACCCGGCAGGTCGAGCACCACGGGTATGCCGAGCGCTTCGAGGTCATCGCGGGGGCCGATGCCGGAGTGCAGCAGCAGGCGCGGCGAGTCGACCGCGCCGGCGCAGAGCACCACTTCGTTCCGGGCCTCGACGAGGATCTCCTCGCCGTCCTTGGTGCGGACGTGGACGCCCCCGGCGCGGACGCCGTCGAGCTGGAGCTTGTACGCCCAGGTCTCCAGCATGATCGTGAGGTTGGGCCGCTCGTCCATCACCGGGTGCAGGTACGCCACCGACGCCGAGGACCGCTTGTTGTTCTCGGGGTGGTAGGCGAGGTCGAAGAAGCCGACGCCCTCGGTGAACGGCTTCTTGTTGAAGCCCTCGATCCGCGGGACCTCCAGGGCCTTCTGCGCCGCGTCGACGAAGTCGCGGGCGATGGCGTTCCGGTCCTTCTCGTCGACCGGGACGATGTTGTTCTTGAGACGTGCGTAGTACGCCTCCATCGGCACCGCGCCCCAGCCCTCGGCTCCGGCGGCCTCCCACTCGTCCCAGTCGGACGGCAGCGGCTTGAAGGCGATGAGGGTGTTGTGCGAGGAGCAGCCGCCGAGCACGCGGGCGCGGCTGTGCCGGATGTGCGAATTGCCGCGTGGCTGTTCGGTGGTGGGGTAGTCGTAGTCCAGTTCCCCTCCGAGCAGGCCCATCCAGCGGCGCAGGGTCAGCACGTCGTCGCGGCCGACGTCGCTGGGGCCGCCCTCGATGACGGCGACGGTGACGTCCGGGTTCTCGGTGAGACGGGAGGCGATCACCGATCCCGCGGTGCCGCCGCCTATGACGACGTAGTCGTAGACATGGGTGGTCTCGGGCATGGGCGTACTCCAGAGGGTGAGCGGACGGGGAACCGGGCGGGCGGCCCGGGTGGGGACGGGTGGGCCGGGGTCAGCCGGAGAACCAGCGGACGGGCTTGGGGGCGAGGTTCTGGTAGACGTGCTTGCTCTCGCGGTACTCGGCGAGGCCCGCGGGGCCCAGTTCGCGGCCGACGCCGCTCTTGCCGAAGCCGCCCCACTCCGCCTGCGGGAGGTAGGGGTGGAAGTCGTTGATCCAGACGGTGCCGTGGCGCAGCCGGCCGGCGACCCGGCGGGCGCGGCCCGCGTCGGCGGTCCAGACGGCACCCGCCAGACCGTACTCGGTGTCGTTGGCGAGGGCTACGGCCTCGTCCTCGGTGCGGAAGGTCTCGACGGTGAGCACCGGCCCGAAGACCTCCTCCCGTACGACCCTCATCTCCCGGTGGCAGCGGTCGAGGACGGTCGGCTCGTAGAAGTAGCCGGACTCGGGCCGCTGGGGGGACGGCTCGGGGCGCCTGCCGCCGCAGCGCAGCTCGGCGCCCTCGGCCAGCGCGGAGGCGACGTAGTCCTCGGTCCTGGCGCGCTGCTGCTCGGAGACGAGCGGGCCGCACTCGACGCCGTCCTCGGTGCCGCGGCCGAGGCGGATCTTCGCGGCGCGGCGGGCGAGTTCGGCGACGAAGCGCTCGCGGACCGACTCCTCGACGATGAGCCGGCCACCCGCGGAGCAGACCTGGCCGCTGTGGATGAAGGCGGCGTTGAGGGCCTGGTCGACGGCGGTGTCGAAGCCCTCCTCGGTCTCGCAGGCGTCGGCGAAGACCACGTTGGGGTTCTTGCCGCCGAGTTCGAGGGCGACCTTCTTGACGGTGACGGCGGCGGCCTGGGCGACCTTGGTGCCGCTGACCAGGCCGCCGGTGAAGGAGACCAGGTCGACGCCGGGGTGTTCGGCGAGGCGGGCGCCGACGGTGTGGCCCGGGCCGGTGACGATGTTGGCGACGCCGGTGGGGAGGCCGGCCTCGGTCAGCAGGCCGATCAGGGCGACGGTGGTCATCGGGGTGATCTCGCTGGGCTTGATCACGAAGGTGTTGCCGGCGGCGAGCGCGGGGGCGATCTTCCAGCTGGCCTGGAGGAGCGGGTAGTTCCAGGGCGTGATCATCGCGCAGACGCCGACCGGCTCGTGCACGACGACGCTGTGGATGTCGGGCGACCCGGCGTCGACGACCCGGCCGGGGGCCTCGCCGGCGACCAGGTCCGCGAAGTAGCGGAAGGCGTCGGCGACGCAGTCGATGTCGACCCGCCCCTCCTCGACGGTCTTGCCCGCGTCGCGGCTCTCCAGCAGGCCGAGCGGTTCGCGGTCGCGTACGAGGAGGTCGGCCACGCGGCGCAGCAGGGCGGCGCGTTCGGCGACCGGGGTGTGCGGCCATGCGCCCGCGTCGAAGGCGCGCCGGGCGGCGGCCACCGCGAGGTCGGCGTCCTTCTCGTCGCCCTCCGCGACCACGGCGAACGGCAGGGCGTCCGCGGGATCGAGGATCTCGCGCGTCCCCCCGGAGACGGCCGCCCGCCACTCGCCTCCGGCATGGATGGTGTCGCGCGCCCGGAGTTCTGTACTGTCCGCCATGATCGTCAATGCCTTCCGTTCCCTGTTCAGCGCCCGTGGATCACACAGGTGTGATCCACGGGACCGGGTGCACCTGCCCTTGGGCCCCGAATGCATGCGGGCCCGGGACCGGAAGTGTGCCGAGTCACTGAACAAAGGGACGGAACGGCATGTACCGCCCACCCTGTGGGTGATCTTTCACAGGGAGCCGGGCAGCGCAGTCCGTGTACGGGGGGCGGAAGTGGCCGGGGCCGTCCGCGGCACGGCCCGCTCGTCCTCGGGGTCGGCAGGCCTGGAGCGTCAACAGGGCGCCGGGGGAAACGCGTCGGTCCCCGGACCGCCGTGGCGGAACCGGGGACCGGTGCACCGGCCGGATGCGTGATCCGGCGGTGTCGTGGTGCGGGGCGTCAGATGAGGCCGAGGGCGCGGACCGCCTCGCGCTCCTCCGACAGCTCCTTGACGGAGGCGTCGATACGGGCGCGGGAGAACTCGTTGATCTCCAGGCCCTGGACGATCTCGTACTTTCCGTCCTTCGTGGTGACCGGGAAGGAGGAGATGATGCCCTCCGGGACGCCGTAGGAGCCGTCCGACGGGATGCCCATGGAGGCCCAGTCGCCCTCGGCGGTGCCGTTGACCCAGGTGTGCACGTGGTCGATGGCGGCGTTGGCGGCGGAGGCGGCCGACGAGGCGCCGCGGGCTTCGATGATGGCGGCGCCGCGCTTGGCGACGGTCGGGATGAAGTCCTCGGCCAGCCACTTCTCGTCGCCCACCACCTCGGCGGCGTTCTTGCCGGCGATGGTGGCGTTGAAGATGTCCGGGTACTGGGTGGCGGAGTGGTTGCCCCAGATGGTCAGGCGCTTGATGTCGGTGACCGACGAGCCCGTCTTCTTCGCGAGCTGGGTCAGCGCGCGGTTGTGGTCCAGGCGGGTCATCGCGGTGAAGCGCTCCGCCGGTACGTCCGGGGCGGCGGCCTGGGCGATCAGGGCGTTGGTGTTGGCCGGGTTGCCGACGACGAGGACCTTGATGTCGTCCGCGGCGTGGTCGTTGATGGCCTTGCCCTGCGGCTTGAAGATGCCGCCGTTGGCCTCCAGGAGGTCACCGCGCTCCATGCCCTTGGTGCGGGGGCGGGCGCCGACGAGGAGGGCGACGTTGGCGCCGTCGAAGGCGACGTTCGGGTCGTCGGTGATCTCGATGCCCCGCAGGAGCGGGAACGCGCAGTCGTCCAGCTCCATCGCGGTGCCCGCGGCGGCGTTGAGCGCCGGCGTGATCTCCAGGAGGCGCAGCTTGACCGGCACGTCCGCGCCGAGCAGCTGGCCGGAGGCGATGCGGAAGAGCAGGGCGTAACCGATCTGGCCGGCCGCGCCGGTGACGGTGACGTTCACGGGAGTGCGAGTCATGGCGTTCTCCGTATGACAGCTGGCGGTGGGGCGTCCCGGCCCCGGGCGTTTGATCGATCTCTTGGTATCAAGAGATCCATCCAGCCGTCAGGCTATCGCGCCCTCGGTGTCCGGGACGTCCGGGTCGGTGTGGCCCGGCCCACAGGACTGCCACCGGGTCACCCGCGCGCAGGAACGGAGGGGGCCGGGGGACGGCGAGCGGCATGAAAGGGGCGGCCGCCTGTCCGGGAGAGGGGGACGAGGCGACCGCCGTTCGGGGATACCGTTTCCGGACTCCCGTGGGGGTACTTCTCGCGTGCCCGCGCCGCCGCGGGCCATGCCTGCCGCGGAGGATTTTCTTCCGGGGCGGGCCGCACGCCTGTCCGGGCGGCACCTTCCCCCGTGCGGCGTCCACGCCGTACCGGCCCGTACGGACACCGAACGGGCCCGAACGGGCCCCGTGCGGCCTTTCCCCTGCGCGGCCCGCCGCCTGTCGGCTACTCCGTGCAGCCCTCCTGGCCCGACGCCAGCGTCACGCACGCCTTGGCCTCGGCCTCGGACTTCACCGCCACCATCGGGGTGTACGCCACGGTGTCGCCGGCGCCGGTGACCGTGCCCGTCTGCTGGTTACTGCCGCCCGCGCTGACCTGGACCTCGTCGCCCTGTACGGCCTGGGTGACGCGGGCCCACGCGGCGCCGCAGACCTTGCTGTAGCGGACCTCGACGGCGGCCGTGCCGACGGTGGCGGTCGCGGCGGTGGTCACCAGGTCGCCGCCGCAGCCCATGATCTCCGGGTCCTTGCCGGTACAGGCGTCACCGCTGCACTTGACGCCCGGCGGCAGCTCGGTGTCGGTGCTCACGGTGGGCGACGGGGAGGGCTTGGCGCCCTCGTTCGTCTTGTCATCGCCGTCGTTCAGCAGGAAGAAGGCGCCGGCGATCACGACGAGAACACCGACGACACCCGCGACGAACGTCGTCATCCGCTTGCTGCCGCCGCCGGAGGACCGGCCCGCCGAACGGGAGCCGCGGCGCGGTGGCTCTCCGTGCGACCCGGAGGAACCGAAGACCCCGGAGGACCCGGAGGACCCGGAGGACCCGGAGAGCCCTGGGGACCCGGAGGACCCGGAGAGCCCTGAGGACCCGGAGACCTCAGCAGCCCCGGTGGCCACAGACGGCCCGGAACGCACCGAGGGTCCCTGGCCGTTCGGCACGGCGGCGGCCGGCATCACCGTGGTCCGCGCGGCCTCCCCGGTGCCGGTCCGGGATCCGGCCCGCGCCGTGCGGTCAGCGGTGGGCGCCGGTCCCCGGTATCCGGCGACACCCCACGAATTGCCGTCGGCCGCGCGGCCGGACGACGGGGCCGAGGGCGCGTCGGGCGCACCGCCGCCCCGGACCGGGCCGACGGCGGCGTCGGGACTGTCGGCGGCCGTCGGCTGCGCGGGGACCGAAGGCGGCAGCGTGGGCGCCACACCGGCCGGCCCGGCGATGCCGGGAGTGGCCGTCGCACCGCCACCGTGCCGACCGGCCCGGCTCCCCCTGCCGTTCTTGCCGCCGCTTCTCGACGCGGCCGCGGACGCGCCCACGTCGCCGAGCGCGGCGCGCGCCTGAGAGATCCGGATGGCCTCCATCGTCATGTCGTGGCGCATCTCCGAGCGGCTCCAGGCACGCTCGGCCAGCTCCCACATGGTGGTCAGGTGAACGGGATTGGTCCCCGTCACCTCGGCCAGGGCCACGATGGCGCCCTTCGGCGCCAGCAGCCGGCCGTTCAGATAGCGCTCCCAGGACGTCTTGCTGTAGCCCGTCGCGTCGGCGACCGACGCGATGCTCAGCTCACTTCGGTCCACAAGTCGGCGCATCTGGCTGGTGAACTCTCTGATCTGCGGATCGAGTTCATCCGGCAAGGCCTTCCAACGAGGCATTGCTTCCCCCCTCTTCCCCCCGGTGACGTGCTGTTCGTTCCCCCGCTCGGCCCTCGCGCGCGGCGTCCCACACGGAGTCCCGTTCTGGCTACCCACAGGGATGCGCCCGGTCAGGATCTCGGTTCCCGGGGTGGGGGCGCACAGGAGCACAGAGGTCGCGAACGTGCACCGTCGCACGCCCACCGACCCGTGGTCCAGTGTCCCACCGGCATCCCCATGCCTCGAACCGAACCCCTGACGGTAACGCTGTCCTCGAACGACTTCGCGGCAAATCCTCGAACTTGTCAAGACTTCGGCGCACGGTGCGCACATGGACCGTCACGCACGGCGCACACGTCCCCCCTTTCACGGCTCGCTCGCGTAGCGGAGTAGCGGAACGGTCACTTCCGTGCCACAGCGCCCTGACAGGCGTTGAACAGGGCGTTCCACGTGCAGGAGGGTTGGTTCCGGCGACGGCCCGTCCTTCCACGGGGGTGAGGACGGGCCGTCGCCGGTTCAGCGCGCAGTGCGCCGGCTCGTCGTGAAGCGCCGGCGCACCGTCAGGTGCTAGCTCACCGTGAAGTGAAGGGTGTCCTTCAGGAACGGGATCTCCAGCCACGGCTTCGGCTGGGCCATCAACGCCAGCAGGACGATGGAGAGGCCCAGGACGCCGTAGGTGGCGATGTCCGTGAAGCGCGAGCGCACGGCGAGCATGCCGACGTCGGGCAGTACCCAGCGCAGCGCGGCACCGACCAGCAGGGCGGCGCCGATCAGCAGCGTCCCGTAGCGGAACACGTCCATCGCGGTCAGCAGCAGGCCGATGCCGACCAGGCCGACCACGAGGAGGATCGGCCACTGCCGGGCGGGCGCCGGGGCGTCGCCGTTCGCGGCCCGGCCACCGCCCTCGGGGCGCGCGGTGTCACGGGTGAAGAGCGGGAACCGCCGGGTGACACGCCGCGGCCTGCCCTCGGCGTCGGGCGCGCTGACGGGGTCCCGGACGGTGAGGTCCCCCGCGTCCCCCGCCTCCCCCGAGCTCTCCGAGCCTCCCGAGTTCCCCGAGCCTCCCGGGCCCTTCGGGTCCCCCGGGTCCTCCCGGCGCTCGGCGTCGGTGTCCTCAGCCGGCACTGCGCTCCGCCGCCTCCACCACGTTGACGAGCAGCTGGGCCCGGGTCATGGGGCCGACGCCGCCGGGGTTCGGGGAGATCCAGGCGGCGACCTCGGCCACGCCGGGGTGGACGTCGCCCATGATCTTGCCCTCGGCGTTGCGCGAGACACCGACGTCGAGGACGGCCGCGCCCGGCTTGACGTCCTCGGGCCGCACCAGGTGCGGGGAACCGGCCGCGGCGACGATGATGTCCGCGCGCTTGAGGTGGGCGGCCAGGTCCCGGGTGCCGGTGTGGCACTGGGTCACGGTGGCGTTCTCGCTGCGCCGGGTGAGCAGCAGCGGCATCGGGCGGCCGATGGTGACACCGCGGCCGACGACCACGACCTCGGCGCCCTTGATCTCCACGCCGTAGCGGCGCAGCAGGGTGAGGATGCCGTTGGGGGTGCAGGGCAGCGGCGCCGGCTCGTTCAGGACGAGGCGGCCGAGGTTCATCGGGTGCAGGCCGTCCGCGTCCTTGTCCGGGTCCATCAGTTCCAGGATGCGGTTCTCGTCGATGCCCCTGGGCAGCGGCAGCTGGACGATGTAGCCGGTGCAGGCCGGGTCGTCGTTCAGTTCGCGGACGACCGCCTCGATCTCCTCCTGGGTCGCCGTGCCCGGCAGTTCGCGCTGGATGGAGGCGATACCGACCTGCGCGCAGTCGCGGTGCTTGCCGGCGACGTACTTCTGGCTGCCGGGGTCGTCGCCGACCAGGACGGTGCCGAGGCCGGGCGTGACGCCCTTCTCCTTCAGCGCCGCCACGCGGGCGGTCAGTTCGGACTTGATCGCGGCTGCGGTGGCCTTGCCATCGAGAATCTGGGCGGTCATGCACCCCATCCTCGCGGATGACCGGCCCCCGGTTCCAATCCGGCCACCATGCGGGCACCCGCCCGCACCGCCGGAGCACTGTCGAAGCACCCCCGGAGCACTCCCGGGAGACCACCGGAGCACCACTGGAGCGCCCCCGGAACATCATCCGGGCGCTACGGGACGTGTCCCAACGTGTCCGTTCATGATCGACACAGTTGCACTTGCACAACACCTGGTGACCGGGCTGGACAAGTAGGAGACCGGTCAAGAACGATTGGGCAGCACAGTGCCGCGGGGCCGTACCGGGGGGACGAACCGCTACGAAGAACCTCCTCCGCGTCGAGCCGCGCGTCGTCCCCGCACTCGACAGCGACGGAGGAAGTCCCGACATGAGTTTCGGCGACCCGAACAACCCCTACGGTGCGCCGCAGGGCCAGCAGCCGGGCTACGGCCATCCCCAGCAGCCGCCCCAGGGCCAGCCGGGCTACGGCTATCCCCAGCAGCAGCACCCGGGGCAGCCCGGCTACGGCTACCCGTCGGCACCGCCCGTGCAGCAGCCCTACGGCGGCGGCGCTCCCACCTCGATGCCGGGCACCGTGAGCGCCGCCCGCGTCATGCTCTGGGTGATCGTCGGCTTCCAGGTCATCGGCACCGTCCTGTTCGCCTTCTCGGCAGCCGCCGTCGACCAGGCCAAGGACGATCCCGCGTTCGAGGAACTGGCCGACTACCCGACCGGCGCGCTGTGGGGCATCGCGGTGCTCGCGCTGGTCTGGGGCGTCTGGGCGCTCGTCCTGGCCGTGAAGTTCAACTCCGGCGGCAACGGCCTGCGCGTCACCGCCCTGGTCTTCGGCATCCTCACCGCGATCATCGCCGTCTACCCGTTCACCCTGTTCGGCATCATCCACCTGGTGCTCGGCATCCTGATAGCCGTGTTCGTCGGCAACCGCAACGGCGCCGCCTGGTTCCAGCGCCCGCGCTACTGAAGCAGCCGCCGAAGTCCTCACCGGAACACCGCGGAGCGCTTTCGCGCCAATCGCGCCACAGGGCCGTGTCTCACCCGTACGAGGGAGACACGGCCCTGCTGCGTCGCAATAGTCTGACGTGGGTAGCCGTCAGGCACCGGGAGACGCACCTTGTACAGCATCATCGTGGTACCTCCGCCGACCACGGAGGACGAACGCACCCGCACCCAGATCCGGCTCGCACCCGGCGAGCGCCTCGTCTTCGGGCGGTCCGTGCCCGAGGGCGGCCTGCTGATCGGGCACGACGGAGTGTCCCGCAGAGCCGGTGAGATCACCGCCCACGGCACCTTCTGGACCATGAGCAACCTCTCCGCCCACCAGACCTACGTGGTGGAGAACCCGGAGGGCGCCGGCGAGCACATCAAGGTGGCGCCGGGCAGGCTGGACGCCCCGGTGCCGTTCGAGTTCTCGCGGATCGTGCTGCCCGCCGCCGGCGACCTGCTGCCGGTCGAGGTGTGGGCGCCACGCCACGACTACCTGTGCGCCGAGGACGGCGGCGACGGTGAGCCGACCGCCCCGGCCTTCTCCGTGGACCGCACCAAGCGGTACTTCGCGGTGCTGGCCGCCCTGTGCGAGCCACGGCTGCGCGGGGCACCGCACGCGCCGCTGCCGACCGTCGAGCAGGTCGTCGAGCGGCTGCGGCCCGGCTGGCCGGCCGCGTCACGCACGTCCGTCCAGTGGAACATCGACTACCTCGCGGTGAAGCTGCGTCTGAAGCCGGGCCCGGAGACGGCGGAGGCGGGCGCGCGGCTCAACGGCAAGAAGGAGTCCCTGGTCTCCATGGCGCTCCGCTTCGACCTCGTACGGGAGGACGACCTGGTGGTCCTCACGGCACCGCCGCGCCGGGTGCCCCGGTGACCGAGCCGTACGCCGTCACCGTGCCGAAGGGCTACCGGGTCGGCGTCTGGGAGGTGCGGGCGCCGATCGCCACGGGCGCCTTCGGCAGCGTGTACGAGGCCCGCCGCGTCGGTGACGGCGACGCCACCGGCCTGCCGCGCACGGCCGCCCTGAAGTTCCTGCCCACCGGTACGGGCACGCCACGACAGCTGTCCCACCTGCGGGAACTCGTCGAGCGGGAGGTCGAGTTGCACCGCAGGCTGCGGCGGCCCCGGCTGGTGCGGATGTACGAGAGTCTCGTCGTCGACGACCCGGCCCGCCCCGCCCTCGACGGCGCCACCGTCCTCGTACTGGAGAAGGCGGAGGGCTCGCTGTCCGCCCTGCTGTCCGCGTCGCCGCGCCCGGCCGCCGGGCCCGCGCTGCTCGGGCAGGTCTGCGAGGGCCTGACCCAGCTGCACCGTGCCGGGTGGGTGCACGGGGACCTCAAACCGGCCAACGTGCTGCTGATGAGCGACGGTTCGGCCCGGCTCGCCGACTTCAACATGGCGGCCGAGCTGGAAGGCACGCACGCCTACACCCCCGCCTTCTCCACCCCGGACTACACGCCACCCGAACTGCTCTGGTCCGAGATCGGTGAACGCGGCCGCCGCATCCGCCCCTCCGCCGACGTCTGGGCCTTCGGCGTCCTCGCCCACCTCGTGCTCACCGGGTCCTTCCCGCTGCCCGGCGGCACCCCGACGGCCCGCCGCGACGCCGGGGCCGCCTACGCGCGCGGCACCGAGGAACTGCGGCTGTCGCCCGCGCTGCCCGAGGTGTGGCGGGAGACCGTGCGCGCGTGCCTGACCCGTACGCACGCCGAACGCATCGGCACGGACGCCCTGTCACGACGGGTGGCGGCGGTCACGGGCGGTACCAGCGGCCGGTCCGCCCTGGCGTACCGCCCGCGCCGCCCCCGCCGGACGGCCCTCGCCGCGGCGGCCGCCGCCGTGGCCGCCGCGGTGCTCGGCTACGGCCTCGCCACCCGGAGCGACGGCGGCGGCCCCGAGTCCGGCGTCCGGGGCTCCGGGGGCGGCACCGCGACCGTCTCCGCCGCCTCCCACGGCGCCGCCGAGCTGCGCACCGACCGGGGTGTGCCGCCCGCCTACCGCCTGCTCATCGTCGAAACGGCGCACGACTGCGGCCGCGAGGAGGTCAGCCCGCCGCTGATCGCGGCCATACTGAAGGTGGAGAGCGACTTCGACCCGGACCTCGCCGACCCCGTCAACGACGAGTACGGCATCGCCCGCTGGACCCCGACCGTCCTGCGCTGGTGGATGAACGAGGACGGCACACCCGGTGAGACCGTGCCCGAGCCCCCGTTCCCGCCGGCCGAGTCCGTCCCGGCGATGGGCCGCTACCTGTGCTGGATCACGCCCCGCCTCGACACCGGCCTGCCGGGCGACCGGCGGGTGCTGATCGCCGTCGCCTACCGGACGTCGTACGGCAAGGTGAACGACGCGGGCGGGGTTCCCCCGAAGTACCGCGCCTACGCCGACCGCGTCGCTCACCACCTCAAGGAGTACACGCCGCCCGGGCGGAAGTGACCCTGAGAGTTACGAGGTACCGCGCGGCCGACGCCCCGGGCACGGTGTGAGCACACCGCTTCGGCGGTACGACACCGACGTTCATGGGGGAAACACAGTGAACATCATCAAACCCGCCGCGCTGCTCCTCGCGGCCTCGGCCCTGGTCGCCGGCTCCACGCTCACGGCCACCGCCGCCGACCCGGCCGGCACCCGGGTGACCGCTCTCCAGCAGGCGGCCGAGGAGGTGCTGGCCGACAAGCCCGAGCCCCTGCGCGTGACCGCCGACGCGGTCACGTACGAGGGACTGACCGTCACCGAGGCGCCCAGGACCAAGGCCGCCCGGGATCTGGCCTGTGGCTACGGCCACCTGTGCATGATCGTCAACGGCACCAAGTTCGACTTCTACAAGTGCCAGACGTGGAACGTCACCAACTGGACCGGCAACGGCCCGTTCACCAACAACCAGACACCGGGCACGGTCGCCAAGTTCTTCAACAGGGACGGCAGCGTCCGCTGGACGTCGACGGCCTACCAGGCCGGCACGGCCACCTGGGACCCGATCTGGTCCCTGCGCCCCTGCTGATCCGCTCCCCGGAGCCTGCCCGGACGGCGGCCCCTGGTTCCCTCCACGGAGGGGCCGGGGGCCGCTGCTGTGCGTTCTTCGCCGTCTCCGCCGTCTCCGCCGTCTCCGCCGTCTCCGCCGTCTCCGTCCGAAGTCCGCCGACGCGCCGACGCGCCGGAATGCGTAGGTCGCCATCACCCGCTTCCCGTAGCCTGCCCGCCGTTGGACTGGGGAATGTTGACCCCGAGCAATCGGGGGAGGGGGACGACTCCATGTACAGCATCATCGTCGTGCCGCCGTCGTGCGGCAGTGCGACCGACCAGATCAGGATCAGCGCGGGTGAGCGCGTCGAGTTCGGCAGAGCCGAACCGCACGGCGGCGGACTCGCCATCGCACACGCGGGAGTGCCCCGGATCGCCGGGGAGATCACGGCGCACCGGACGTTCTGGCTGCTGAGCAACCTCAGCGAGGACCAGACCTACGTGGTGGAGAACCCGGAGGGCGCCGGCGAGCACGTCAAGGTCGCTCCGGGCCGGGTGGAGGCGCCCGTACCGTTCGAACTGGCGCGCGTGACCCTGCCCGCCGCGGGTGACCTGCTCACCTTCGACGTCTGGGCACCGCGGCACGCCTTCCGCAGCATCGAGCGCCGCGGACTGGAAGGGGCCGGTACCGTCCCGGCGTTCGCCCTGGACCGCACCAAACGGTACTTCGCGGTCCTGGCCGCCCTGTGTGAGCGGCGCCTGCGCGGGGAGCCGTGCGCCCCGCTGCCCGCCGTCGAGGAGATAGTGGAGCGGCTGCGCCCCAGCTGGCCCAAGGTCAGCCGTTCCGCCGTCTACTGGAACATCGACTACCTCGCCGTCAAACTACGGCTGAGGCCCGGCCCGGACACCGCGGAACCGGGCAGGCGCACGCACGGCAAGAAGGAGTCCCTGGCCTCCCTCGCCCTCCGTTTCGACCTGGTCCGCGAGGACGACCTCGTGGTGCTCGCGCCGATTCCGAGCGGAGCGGCACGGTGACCGGGCGGCCGTACGCGGTTCCGGTGCCGAAGGGCTACCGGATCGGGCCGTGGGAGGTCCGCGAGCCGCTCGGGTCCGGCGCGTTCGCCACTGTCTACGACGCGGCCCGCACCGCCGGCGAGGGCGAGCTGCCGCGCCGGGTGGCGCTGAAGTTCCTGTCCACCGGCACCCGCACCCCGCGCCAGCTGCACCACCTGCGCGACCTGGCCGAACGCGAGGTGCAGTTGCTGCGACGGCTCCACTCGCCCCGGCTGATCCGGATGTACGACACGCTGACGGTCGACGACCCGGACCACCCCGAGCTGGACGGCGCCACCGTCCTGGTGCTGGAGCGGGCCGAGGGGTCCCTGGACGCCTTACTGGCGCGGGCCCCGTCCCCGGACGCCGGCCCCGCCCTGCTGGCGCAGGTCTGCGAGGGCCTGCACCAGCTGCACCACGCCGGCTGGGTGCACGGGGACCTGAAACCGGCCAACGTGCTGCTGATGGCGGACGGTTCGGCCCGGCTCGCCGACTTCAACATGGCCGCCGAGATGCAGGGCACGCACGCCTACACCCCCGCCTTCGCCACGCCGGACTACACCCCGCCCGAACTCCTGTGGCCCGAGGTCGACGAGCGCGGGACGCGGATCCGCCCCTCGGCCGACGTCTGGGCCTTCGGTGTCCTCGCGCACGTGGTCCTCACGGGAGCGTTCCCGCTGCCCGGCGCCACCCCGGAGGCGCGCGCCGACGCGGCGACGCGCTACGCGCACGGCCGTGAGGAACTGCGCCTGTCCCCCGGCCTCCCCGAGGCCTGGCGGGACGTCCTGCGGGACTGTCTGGCCCCGACCCACGCGGGACGCCCCACGGACACCGCCGCGCTGCTGCGCCGGGTGGAGGAGGCCGCGGGCACCTCACGGTCGGCCCGGCTGCCGAGGCTGCGTCCCCGGCGGTGGCGGCGCCCTGTTCTGGCGGCGGCGATCGCGGCGGCGATCGTGGGGGCCGTGAGCCTGGCCTACACCGCCCCGTGGGAGCCGGCCCCGGCCGCCGCGGCGCCTCCCACCTGCGAGAAGCCCGTGGTGTACGAGGACGCCAACGGCAGTGGATACATGGCGGGCCACAGCGGCACCTGGGACTTCACCGTCAAGCGGGGAGACGGAGGAAGCCAGGTCAGGGAGTTGCAGTGCCTGCTCAGGCATCTGCACGGAATCGAAGAGGTCGGCGAGGTGGACGGCGACTTCGGCCCGATGACCCACGGAGCCGTCGTCATCTTCCAGAAGCGGGCGGGGCTGGACGCGGACGGGGTGGTCGGGCCGGGGACCTGGCGTGCGCTGCGCGAGGACGGGGAGTCCTGACGTCCTCACCGACCGCTGCCCACCGGTGGGTGGACAGCTGCGGCCACATCCTGTCCCGGGCCTGGGCTCAGAGCGCGCCGACGAAGGCCGACCAGGCCTCGGAGGGGAAGAGCAGGGCGGGACCGTGCGGGTTCTTGGAGTCGCGGACGGGGACGAGGCCGGGGAGATCGTCGGTCACCTCGACGCAGTCACCGCCGGTCCCGTTGCTGTAGCTACTCTTCCGCCACCGCACGGAGTTCAGGTCGATCCTGCTGTTGGGCTTCATCCTGGTACTCCTCTGCCGCAGCCTCGATCATGGCCAGGGACGCCGTCGGCGGCAGTGCGGCGGCCCTGAGCAGATCGTATGACTCGCGATAGTCCTTCACGAGAGCCGGATAGTCGATTACTTGGCCGCTGTGCTCTCCTTCGGTGTACACCAGCGGAGGCGCGTCGGCAAAGGTCATGATCTTGGCCATCCCCATCATCAGGGGGTGAACTGCGGCGGTTTCCGGAACGACTTGCAGAATGGACCGGGTGCCCCTGGCCCGTTCTGCGATGTGCGTCAGCAGTTCGGCCATTCCGGCGGGCGGGAGCACCCGTCTCCGGATCACGGACCCGTCCAGGATCGCCCAGAACCTGGGCGGAGTCTCGCCCTCGAAGAGCCTGGACCGCTCCAGTCGAGCACTGACCTTCTCCGCGATCACGTTGTCCGACGCCCGCCACATCGCCGCTCTCGTGATCGCGCTCGCGTACGCGCTGGTCTGCAGCAGGCCCGGGACGAGCAGGGGCGCCCACTCCTCGATGCCCTCCGCCTGCCTCTCCAGTTCGGCGACATCCGCGAAGTACTCGGCGATGCCCACCCGCCGCGCCTTGGCCGCGTCTTCACAGCGGCGCTGGAAGAACCCGTCCGTCCCCAGCCGCTCGTCCACATGCCTGGCCAGATCCGTCGGCATTCTGCGCTCCCCCCGCTCGATCTGGCTGAGGAACGAGAGCCCCCGGAAACTGCCCTCGGCCAACTGCTCCAGCGTCAGCCCCGCTCGCTCCCGCTGATAGCGCAACTCCGCGCCGTAGAAACAGGGGACGCTCACCGAAGCGTCCGTGTCCTTACGAGGAGGCACAACCCACCACCGCCGTTCGCCAGTTACCGTGCGCAACCGAAACGTCTTTCACGGTACGCCGCCCCGCGCCACTCTGTGAGCAATTCGTCACGGAACGCACAGGATGCGAAAGGCCTACTCCATGCACCCCCACGACACGACGTCGCAAGTCGAACAGCTCCGGGCCGCCCTGGCGGCGAACGGCATCACGCTCCCCTCCCTCGGAACCGACCTGCCGACCTTCGCGAGCGCGTACGGCACGCCGCCCCTCATCGCGCTCGGCAACTGCAACGAGGAGACCGCCCGTGCCCTGACCGCCGTCCTGCGCAAGGCGGCCGGCGCGTGAGTCCCGACCCCCTCGTCCTGGACCTGCTCGCGCTCCCCAAGGCGGTCCCGGAGGTCCGCCGCCACGTCCGCGAGTACCTGGGCTCTCCCTGCCCGGACGTCCAGCTCTGTGTCAGCGAGTTGCTGACGAACGTCATCGACCACGTGGGCGAGGGCACACCGGTGGCCCTGCGGCTGACACGGAGGCGGGACTGCGTACGGCTGGAAGTCACCGACCTCGCACCGCACGCCCGGCTCGTGCCGCGCCGCGCCCTCGACGACGACGAGAGCGGCCGGGGCCTCCTGCTGCTGGCCGCGGTGGCGCTGCGCTGGGGCGTTGAGCAGGGACGTTGCGGCAAAACGGTCTGGTGCGAAGTGTGACCCTGCAAGGTTTGAGGTACCGCGGGTTCGTCCCCCCGAGCAGAGTGATGGCTGCGCATCCAGTCACATCCAACGGGAGGACATCACATGATCAGGAAGACGCTCGCCGCCACGCTCGGTGCGGTGGTACTCGCGGGGCTGGGCATCTCCGCCACCGCCACGCCGGCCAGCGCGGCGTGGAGCGACTGCGACCCCGGAGCCCTGTGCGCCTACCTGTCCGACAACGGCGGGGGCACCCCGGGCCAGGTGTTCGGGGACAACGCGAACCTGGAGCAGTACGACA
The DNA here is from genome assembly GCF_044328675.1 of Streptomyces sp. NPDC017890. Lineage (NCBI taxonomy): Bacteria > Bacillati > Actinomycetota > Actinomycetes > Kitasatosporales > Streptomycetaceae > Streptomyces > Streptomyces sp. NPDC017890. The sequence continues at coordinate 377,767 of NZ_JBIRHU010000002.1, read as the reverse complement.
AGTTCAACAACGCCGAGTCGCTCTACAACAACGGAAACAGCTGCGACGCCCACATCTTCGACGAGACGAACTACCGCGGCAACAACTTCATCCTCGGCCGTGGCTGGATGATCGGCAACCTCGACGGGGTCTACAGCGGCACGTACGCCGATGACGTCGCCTCCAACAAGTGGGTGTGCTGACGCCATGCGCAGACTGCTGTGGCTGACCGCCGCAGCCCTCCTCGCCGCCGGGTGCTCCACGTCATCCGGCGGCGAGGCCGCGGCGGTGAAGCAGCCTGATCCACGCCCGCTGGGCGGCGCACTCCACTTCACCGCGGCCGAGTCGGCCGCGCTGCACGCGGCCGAGGAGCAGGAAGTACGGAAGTGCATGGCAAGCCGGGGGTTCGACTACGACGCGGTACCCGGCGGCGACGTCCGACGGAGGGCGGCCGAAAGTCCCTACGGCCTGCTGACGCGGAGCCGCGCCGCCCAGGACGGCTACGGCCTGACCGTGGAGAGGCTGAGGAAGCCGCCGGCCGATCCGAACGCCCAGCGGGTGTCGGCGCTGGCCGGCAGCGATCGTCGCGCGTGGGAGGGGGCGCTCAAGGGGTCCGCGGACGGGCCGCGCGAGGAGATCGAGCTGCCGGGCGGGCCGATCGTCTCGGTGTCCACCGACTCCTGCGTGACGGCCGCGTCCCGGGCGCTGTACGGCGCTTCCTGGGAGCGGGACCACTACGCCGTGCAGCACCTCCGCAACACGATCGTGAAGGACACGCTCGACCACCCCCTCGTGAAGTCGGCCGAGCGGAAGTGGGCCGCGTGCATGCGGGACCAGGGCTTCCGGTACGAGCGTCGCGAGGACCCGCTGGTGGCGCTGAAGAAGCGGCTCGACTCCGACGGCTCCGACGCGGCCGCGCTGCGCGCCACGGGACGGGAGGAACTGCGGATCGCCGTGCGGGACGCCGCCTGCCAGGTCGACGCCGGTCTCGCCGAGCAAGTCTCCCGGGCCCAGCAGCAGGTGGAGAAGGCGCTGCCGCCCGCGCGCACCTCCCCGCTCAAAAGGTTCCGTGCGGCACGGGACAACGCGTTGCGGCGGGCGGGCGTACCCGCGTGAGGGAGGGCGCCCCGGTGCCGGTGCACCAGGACGCCCTCGCGCAGCGGCCTCAGTGGAAGAAGTGCCGCGTGCCCGTGAAGTACATCGTCACGCCGGCCTTCTGCGCCGCCTCGACGACCAGCTCGTCGCGGACCGAACCGCCCGGCTGGACCACGGCCTTCACGCCGGCCGCGGTGAGGATCTCCAGGCCGTCCGGGAAGGGGAAGAAGGCGTCGGAGGCGGCGTACGCCCCCTGCGCGCGCTCGGCGCCCGCCCGCTCCACCGCCAGCTTCGCGGAGTCGACCCGGTTCACCTGGCCCATGCCGACGCCGACGGAGGCGCCGTCCTTGGCGAGGAGGATCGCGTTGGACTTGACGGCCCGGCACGCCTTCCAGGCGAAGGCCAGGTCGGCCAGGTCGGACGGGGAGAGCGCCTCGCCGGTGGCGAGCGTCCAGGTGGCGGGGTCGTCGCCGTCGGCCTGGAGGCGGTCGGTGACCTGGAGGAGGGCGCCGCCGTCGATCGGCTTGACCTCGACGGGGGCGGCGGGCGCCTCGGGGGCGCGCAGCACGCGGATGTTCTTCTTCTTGGTGAGAGCTTCGAGGGCGCCGTCCTCGTAGTCCGGCGCGACGATGACCTCGGTGAAGATCTCGGCGACCTGCTCGGCCATCTCCTTGGAGACCGGGCGGTTGACCGCGATCACGCCGCCGAACGCGGACAGCGGGTCGCAGGCGTGCGCCTTGCGGTGGGCCTCGGCGACGTCCGCGCCGACGGCGATGCCGCACGGGTTGGCGTGCTTGATGATCGCGACGCAGGGCTCGTCGTGGTCGTACGCGGCACGGCGGGCGGCGTCCGTGTCCGTGTAGTTGTTGTACGACATCTCCTTGCCGTGCAGCTGCTCGGCCTCGGCGAGGCCGCCGCCCTCGGGGGAGGTGTAGAGGGCGGCGGGCTGGTGCGGGTTCTCGCCGTAGCGCAGGGTGTGCGCGCGGTCGTACGTGGCGCCGAGGAAGTCGGGGAACTGGGAGTCGTCCACGGGGGCGTACTCGGAGGCGAACCAGGAGGCGACCGCCACGTCGTACGCGGCGGTGTGCTGGAAGGCCTCGGCGGCCAGCCGCTTGCGGGCGGCGAGGTCGAAGCCGCCGCCCTTCACGGCGGAGAGCACGTCGGCGTACCGGGCGGGGCTGGTGACGACCGCGACGGAGGGGTGGTTCTTGGCGGCGGCGCGGACCATGGAGGGGCCGCCGATGTCGATCTGCTCGACGCACTCGTCGGCGGTGGCGCCCGAGGCGACGGTCTCACGGAACGGGTAGAGGTTGACCACGACCAGGTCGAACGGCTCCACGCCCAGCTCGCCGAGCTGCTGGCGGTGGCTGTCCAGGCGCAGGTCGGCGAGGATGCCGGCGTGCACCTTCGGGTGCAGGGTCTTGACGCGGCCGTCCAGGCACTCGGGGAAGCCGGTGAGCTCCTCGACCTTGGTGACGGGGACACCGGCGGCGGAGATGCGGCCGGCCGTGGACCCGGTGGAGACGAGTTCGACGCCGGCCTCGTGGAGCCCGCGGGCGAGGTCTTCGAGCCCGGTCTTGTCGTAGACGCTGACGAGCGCGCGACGGATGGCCCGCTTGTTGCTCTCGGCGGTGGCGGTCACTGGATAACTACCTTTCGTCCCTCAATGCGATAGCCGTTGCGGGCGAGCCGCCCCACGACATCGACGAGCAGCCTTCGCTCGACTTCCTTGATGCGCTCGTGCAGAGCGCTCTCGTCGTCCTCGTCCCGGACCTCCACCACGCCCTGCGCGATGATCGGCCCGGTGTCGACGCCGTCGTCGACGAAGTGGACGGTGCATCCGGTGACCCTGGCGCCGTACGCGAGCGCGTCCCGCACACCGTGGGCCCCCGGGAAGCTGGGGAGGAGGGCGGGGTGGGTGTTGACGAACCGCCCCCCGAAGCGGGCCAGGAACTCCTTGCCCACGATCCTCATGAACCCGGCCGAGACGACGAGGTCCGGCTCGTGGGCGGCGACGGCCTCGGCGAGCGCCACGTCCCACTCGTCGCGGGTCCCGTAGTCCTTGACCTTCGTGACGAAGGTCGGCAGCCCGGCGCGCTCAGCGCGCGCGAGCCCCTCGATGCCGTCGCGGTCGGCGCCGACCGCGACGATCTCGGCCCCGTAGGCCTCGACGCCGGTGGCGGCGATCTCGTCGAGGAGCGCCTGCAGATTGGTGCCGGATCCGGAGACCAGCACGACAACGCGCTTGGCTCGCTGGGCCACGGGCTTGGCGGCCACGGTGGGGCCTTTCTCGGGGGAGCGGGTCTGTACGGGGTCGGTCCACGCGATCGTACGTTTTGCACGTTCGTCGGTTTGTGCGGTCGTACGAATGCTTCGCGCCCCCGGATACGGGGAAGTCTACGAAGCGGCCGACCGTCAGCAACGATACCGGCACACCGGACGGCCCCCTCGGGACGGGGGCGTGGCCGGAAGGTAGCGTCTGCGTGGAGCCGGACCGGGAACGCGATCCGTGCGTCACGCGTTCACCAGTCGTGCCGACCAGTTCGCCCGTTCCACCAGTTCGCCCGTTCCTTATCGCCAAGGGAAAGACGCTCAGTTGATGCCGGACCGCAGCCTGCGACTGCTCACGCTCCCCCAGCAGTCGGCGCAGCCAGGGGGGCGCAGCACCGTGTTGCTGCGGGAGCGCCCCTCCTCGCCGCCCGACACCCCGCCGGACGGGACCAACAGCGGCGAGCGGGACGGCGCCGGCGACAAGGACAATCCGTTCGCACCACCCCCGGAGGGCACACCGGACCGCCCCTGGCAGCCTCGGCACCCGTCGGGCGACGGCGGCGATTCCCAGGGCGACGGCGGACGTTCACCGTGGGGTCGCCAGTGGAGCGACCGGCAGCCCGGCCGCTCCTCCGGCGGCTTCGGCGAGCGGCCCGGCGCGTCCGGCTCCGGCCCCGAGGGGCAGGGCGGCGGCACGGGTCCGCGCTGGGACCCGACGGACCCCACCCAGCGGCGTGCCCGCTATGCCCTGCTCAGCGGCATGTGGGCCCTCTTCTTCGCGCTCTTCACCTGGCCGTACGTGGCACTGCTGCTCGGCGCCCTGGCCCTGTACTGGGGCATCAGCGCGCTGAGCGCCAAGCCCCGCGCCGCCGCCGACCCGGACACCCCGGCCCCGCCCGCCGCGCAGACCGGCCGCCCGCAGCGAACCGCCGCGATCAGCGGCATCGTCACGTCCTCCCTGGCCATCACCCTGGTCGCCGCGTCCTTCAGCGCCCAGCTGGTCTACCGCGACTACTACACCTGCCGGAACGACGCCCTGACCAACGAGGCGAAGCAGTCCTGCGAGACCCACCTCCCGGAGCAGCTCCGGGACCTGCTGGGCAACGAGGACTGACACGCCCGGAGGTCGCCTTTCGACGCCGGACACGGCACGTGCGGCCTGTCCGGCTGCCGGCGGCGGGGCGCCGTCACCGATCGTCGTCGCCATCACCGCCCCCGTCCGCCGCCCGACCCCGCCCCCACCACCGCCCCACCGAGAGCAACGGGATCCATTCCCGCCGGCGCCCGCCGGCGTCCTCCGCCGTCCCGTCCTCCTCCGTCCCGTCCTCCGCCATCGGCTCCGGCTCCCGTGCCTCATCGGCAGCGCGGCGCCCCTGGACCGGCCACACCCGTGCCACCACCGCCGCCGGCACCGCCACCACCCCGATCCACACCAGCGTCGCGCCCCCGGCCTGCCACCACACCGGCCCGAACCGGGCCAGGGAGGCACCCCCGAGCGGCCCGCCCGCCAGCGCGGCCAGCAGGGCGACGAGGCCCGCGCACAGGACGGCGGCCAGCGCGGCGGCGGCAACGGTCCGCCACCACGACCACGCCCCGGTGGCCTCACCGCCTGCCGGCGCCGCGTCCGCCGTATCCACCGCGTCCGCTGTCGCCGCCCGCGCCGTGAACCACCCCACCACCACCCCCGCCGCCAGCGGCACCGCCCCGGCCATCCAGTGCAGCGGCGTGCCCGGACCCGCGTCCGGCACCGCCGCCAGCAGCGGAAACGGCGGCAGCAACGGGGCGGGAGCGGAGGAGAGGGGGTCCACGACGTGACCGGTGCCGAGCACGAAACCGGGACCGAGGGCGTACGCCGCCGCCCACACCGCCGCGTTCGGCACCAGCGTCAGACAGAGCAGCAGCACGGCGAAATGCCCCGACCAGCCCTCGGTCAGCTCCAGGAACGCGTCCCGGGCGGCGACTCCGTGCCACAGCAAGGACATCGCGAGCAGCAGCGCTCCGCCGACGACGAGGACGGCCGCACCGGCGCCCGCGGCGCGCGTCGCGGCGCCCAGGCGCGCGTCCGGTTCCACCACCAGCTCCCGAAGATTCCGGGGCAGTACGCGCAACGCCCGCCCCATCGGCCCTCCCGGACGGCCGAACGCCGTCCACATACCCGCGCCCGCCGCACCCATGGCCACCAGCGGCAGCCACACCACGGCCCACCAGGAGGGCCGCAGCGCACCGCCCGCCGAGTACAGGCCGACGGGCGCGGCGACGGCGAGGTAGCCGAGGACGACCCCGGCCCAGGCGTTGCGCGCGGAGACGGGCGGCGGTCCGGCGTCCGGGAGGGCACCGTTCCCACCCGGACACAGCCCGCCTCCCGCCTTCACGCCCCCGCCCGCGCCCACGACGAGACCGACTTCCTCCCCGGAGTCCGTGGCCTCCCGGGCCGCCCGATGCAGCAGCCACACCGGCAGCAGGAGCAGCAGCAACGGAGTGACGCCCACGGGCGCGGAGGCGCCGGAGAGCGTGTCGGCACGGACCAGTTCGGCTCCGTGCGTCAGCACCCACAGCGCCGCGACGACGTGCAGGGCGCCGCCGGGCCCGCTGTCGGGGTACGGCGAACTGACCCACAGCACCATCACGAGCACGGCGCACGACGCCAGTCCCAGTCCCGCCGCGACCGCGCCGCCCAGGAAGCCGGCGGCCAGTCCGGGAGACCGGTCGCGCCAGCGGGTGCGCAGGAGGGACAGCGAAGCTCGCCAAGCGGTCGTCTGGGTCACGCCCGCCATGGTCCCAACGACACGCGCTTTCCCGGCGTAACAGGCGAAGGCCCGCTGTGTCGCTCAATATATGTTTATGTACTTTTTCGTACGAAGGGGCGTCCTGTGACACGGAGCCCCGCAACCCCGCTCCCTCCCCCCAAGGCACGCCGACGCCTGCGCGAGACCGCCTCGCTGACACACGCTCAGGTCGCGGCGCGGGTGGGTGTCACCCGCGAGACGGTCCGCGCGTGGGAGAGCGGCCGCACGACTCCGCGCGGCCGCAAACGGGAGGCGTACGCGAAGCTGCTGAACGCCCTGGCCGAGGAGTCGACGGCACGGCGGTCCGGTCCGGCGCCCGCCGCGGAACCGGTGCCGGCGCCGGTGCCGGTCGTCGTGGCCGTCCGCACCGGATCGGCGAACGCCTCCGCCGAGGCCGCCGACAGCCTCGTACTCCCCGCGAAGCCACTGGCCGAGCGGGCGTACGGGTCGGAAACGGAGCCGGGACCGGAACCGGCGCCGGGACCGGAACCGGCGCCGGAGCTCGCGCTGGGTCCCGAGTCCGATCCCGAGTCCGAGCGCAAGGCCGAGCGCAAGGCCGAAGCGCGGCCGGAACCGGAACCGGGACCGCAGCCCGTGCCGACGCCCGCGCCGGTCGCGTTGACGCCCGCTCAGGCCTTCGACGCCCTCTACGAGTTCGGTGCCCCCGCCCTCGTACGGCAGACCTTCCTGCTGACCGGCCGCCGTGAGCTGGCGCGCGAGTCGGTGGAGCGTGCCTTCCAAGTCGCCTGGGAGCGCTGGCCCGAAGTAGCCCGCGACCGGGATCCGGTGGGCTGGGTGCGGGCGACGGCGTACGAGTACGCGCTCTCGCCCTGGCAACGGTTCCGGCTGCGCCACCGGCACCCGGAGCCACCGCCGGCCGACCCCGGCGACCGTACGCTGCTGAACACCCTCCTCAGGCTCCCCGCACCGCACCGCCGCACGCTCGTGCTGTACGACGGTGTGGGTCTGGGCCTGCCCGAGACGGCCGCGGAGACGGAGGCGAGCACCCCGGCGGCGGCGAACCGGCTGCTGCGGGCCCGCGAGGCCGTCGCCGGCCGGCTGCCCGAGCTGGCCGACCCGCAGGTGCTGCACCGGCGGCTGACCGAGCTGGCGGCGACCGAGCGGCTGCGGGCCGCGAGGCCGCCGACGGTGCGGATGGGCAGCGAACGCCGGGCGCGGTTCTGGACCCGGGCCGCGATCGCCTTCACGGTCGCCCTGATCGGGAGCACCGCCCTGACCCTGCGCACCGCTCCCACACACTACGAGCCGCCCGTGCCTCCCGGCGAGACGGTGCGCGGGGTGCCGCCCCGCGTGGCGCCGGGGGCGCTGTCGGACGAGCAGCTGGAGCTGCGGCAGAAGCTGCGGGACCAGTTGCAGGACGGGCCGGAGCGGCTGACGCCCCGACTCGAATGACGGCGCCGCCCGGCTCCGGAGGACTGCGCCGCCCCTGCCCGGACGACGCCGCCGCCGGGACCCGGAGGAGGCGCCGTACGCCGAGTGGCCCGCCCCTGAACGCGGGGCGGGCCACTCGGCGTGGGAGGACGGCGGTCGGCCGTCCGGGGTGTGCTCAGCCGGCGAGGATGGCCCGGGCGAGCTTCGCCGTCTCGGTCGGCGTCTTGCCGACCTTGACGCCGGCGGCCTCCAGGGCCTCCTGCTTCGCCTGGGCGGTGCCGGACGAACCGGAGACGATGGCGCCGGCGTGGCCCATGGTCTTGCCCTCGGGCGCGGTGAAGCCCGCGACGTAGCCGACGACCGGCTTGGTCACGTTCTTCGAGATGTACTCCGCCGCACGCTCCTCGGCGTCGCCGCCGATCTCGCCGATCATGACGATCAGGTCGGTCTCGGGGTCGGCCTCGAACGCGGCGAGCGCGTCGATGTGCGTGGTGCCGATGATCGGGTCGCCACCGATACCGACGGCGGTCGAGAAGCCGATGTCACGCAGCTCGTACATCATCTGGTACGTCAGCGTGCCGGACTTCGAGACCAGACCGATGCGGCCCGGCTTGGTGATGTCGCCCGGGATGATGCCGACGTTGGACTGGCCCGGCGTGATGATGCCGGGGCAGTTCGGGCCGATGATCCGGGTCTTGTTGCCCTTCTTGCCGGCGTACGACCAGAAGGCGGCCGAGTCGTGCACGGCGATGCCCTCGGTGATCACGACGGCCAGCGGGATCTCGGCGTCGATGGCCTCGACGACGGCGTCCTTGGTGAACTTCTCCGGCACGAAGATGACGGAGACGTTGGCGCCGGTCTTCTCGATGGCCTCCTTGACGGAACCGAAGACCGGTACCTCGTTGCCGTCGAAGTCCACGGACTGACCCGCCTTGCGCGGGTTGACGCCGCCCACGACGTTGGTGCCGTCGCCGAGCATGAGCTTGGTGTGCTTCATGCCGGTGGCGCCGGTCATGCCCTGGACGATGACCTTGCTGTCCTTGTTGAGCCAGATAGCCATGGTGTGTTGGTGTCCTCGTCCTGAGTGCTTACTTGGCGGCGTGGGCCAGCTCGGCGGCCTTGTCGGCCGCGCCGTCCATGGTGTCGACGCGCTGGACCAGCGGGTGGTTGGCGTCGGTGAGGATCTTGCGGCCCAGCTCGGCGTTGTTGCCGTCGAGGCGGACGACGAGCGGCTTCTCGACCTTCTCGCCGCGGTCCTCGAGGAGCTTCAGCGCCTGGACGATGCCGTTGGCGACCTCGTCGCAGGCGGTGATGCCACCGAAGACGTTGACGAACACGGAGCGGACGTCCGGGTCGCCGAGGATGATCTCCAGGCCGTTCGCCATCACCTGGGCGGAGGCACCGCCACCGATGTCCAGGAAGTTGGCGGGCTTGACGTTGCCGTGCTTCTCACCGGCGTACGCGACGACGTCCAGGGTGCTCATGACGAGACCCGCGCCGTTGCCGATGATGCCGACCTCACCGTCGAGCTTGACGTAGTTGAGGTTCTTCTCCTTGGCAGCGGCCTCGAGCGGGTTGGCCGCGGCCTTGTCGTGGAGCTCCTCGAAGTCCGGGTGACGGAACTCGGCGTTGTCGTCCAGCGACACCTTGCCGTCGAGGGCGATGACGTCGCCCGAGACGACCTTGGCCAGCGGGTTGACCTCGACCAGGAGGGCGTCCTCCTTGATGAAGGTGTCCCACAGCTTGACCAGGATGTCGGCGACCTTGTCGGCGACCTCGGCCGGGAACTTCGCGGCCTCCACGATCTCGCGCGCCTTCTCGGGCGTCACGCCGTCGATCGCGTCGATCGGAGTCTTGGCGACGGCCTCCGGACGGGTGGCCGCCACCTCCTCGATCTCCATGCCGCCCTCGACGGAGGCGATGGAGAGGAAGGTGCGGTTGGCACGGTCGAGGAGGAAGGAGACGTAGTACTCCTCGACGATCTCGGGGGCGGTCTCGGCGATCATCACCTTGTGGACCGTGTGGCCCTTGATGTCCATGCCGAGGATGTCCGTCGCCCGGGCGACGGCCTCGTCCGCCGAGGCGGCCAGCTTCACGCCGCCGGCCTTGCCGCGGCCGCCGACCTTCACCTGGGCCTTGACGACGGACTTGCCACCGAGGCGCTCAGTGGCTGCGCGGGCCGCCTCAGGCGTGTCGATGACTTCACCGGCCAGCACCGGTACATCGTGCTTGGCGAAGAGGTCCCTCGCCTGGTACTCGAACAGGTCCACGCGCTTCCGTCCCTATCAGTGATCTCGCGGTTCGTTGGATGCGTGGGCGTGCCGCGAAGGGCAACGTGACGTCCGCCGTGAGTCACAAGGGAGGCGCACACGGTGTCCGAGCGCGCGGCATGTCCGTCTCGCAGGTTATCGCCGCTTGCGGGGGGTCTCTAAATCGTGGGTCACACCTGAGCGGTGATGCCTGTCACATGATGCCGTGCTCACTGGCACGGGGTGCCGGGTGTGAGGGGGGAGCGGGGTCGGGCCGGCCCCGCTCCGGCGCGCTCCGGCGGGCGATCGGCAGGCTTCGACGGGCTCCGGGCCTGGGGCTCCGGGCTTGGGGCTTCGAGCTTCGGGCTTGGGGGCTTCGGGCTTGGGGCTCCGGGCTTGGGGCTCCGGTGGGCATCGGCGGGCTTTCGGCGGGCCGTGGGAAGGGCCTCACCGGGCTGGGGTTGGCCCGGTGAGGCCCGTCGGCTCCCCCGAGGCCGCGCGAACGCGGTCCTTCGGGGAGCGGGCCTGCTGATCCCCACCCCAATGGGGACCGGCAGGCCCCGACCGCGGGGTTTCGGGCCGTACGGAGGCCGATGGCTTTCGGCCGTCCGGGACCTGCCGCCCCGCGGAATCCAAGCCCCGCCGCGGTGGTAGCGCGGTGCCGTGTCGCGCCGTGCCGTGTCGCGCCGTGCCGTGCCGTGTCGCGCCGTGCCGTGCCGTGTCGCGCCGTGCCGGTGTCATGGGACGCCGGTCACGAACGCCCCGCACGCCCGGTGAGCGGACCCTACGGTGCGCGGGCGCTGCGGCGCGGGCGGGCGGTGCTATGCGGTGCGGTGCGGTGCGGTCAGAGGCTGTACGGGGCGTAGCCCGGGGCGACCGACTCGGCGATGCCGTCGACGCCGGCCACGGCGTGCTCGGCCGACGGGACGGCGGTGGTCCGGACGGTACCGGTCAGGTCCTGCGCGAAGGGCCCGGTCCGACCGGTGACGCCGTGCGCGAACGGGACCGCCTCGTCGGCGACGCCGTCCGCGAAGGGCGCCGTGTGCCCGCCGACGCCGTACGCCAGTGCCGTGGTGCTCGCGCCGACGCCCCGGGTGAGCGGGCGGACGGTGCCGGCAACCGTGTCGACGACCGTCTCGGCCACCGGCCGCACAGCTTGGCCGACACCCGCCGCGAACGGCGGCACCTCGCCCACGACACCTCCGGTGAACGAGCCGGCCTGCCCCGCCACGCCGTACGCGAGCGGCGGTACGTCGTCCACGACACCGCCCGCGAAGGGCCGTACGTCGCCCACGACGCCGTACGCCAGACCCCCCGCGTCCCGGACGGCCTGCCCGGCGACGGGCACCGCGCCGTCCACGGTGGTGATCGCGACCGGCGGCAGCACGGCTCCCCTGGTGTCGCCGGTGACCTGGCCGGCCAGTCCGGTGGCGTACGGCCACGCGTCCGCGACGGCAGCCTCGGCGACCGGCACGGCGCCGGTCACTGCCCGGTCGGCGACCGGCGGGGCGACCGCGTCGGCCGTCTCCCGCGCGGCGGCCTGTGCGTGGTCCCCGGTCTGCCGCTGGGCCCGGTCCAGCTCCGGCGCGAAGGCGGAGAGAGGGCCGAAGAGGTAGTCGACGTCGTCGCTCTGGGCGAGCCGAGTGCCGTCAGTCGTGGCCGTCACCGTGTTCGTCGCGGTGTGGGTCACGGCGTCCGGGACGGTGGCGTGGGTGTGGGCGTGGGCGGCCGGGTTCGTCACGGCGTCCGGCACGGCGTCCGGCACGGACACGGAGGCGGCGGGCAGCTCGTCGGCACTGGCCACGGCCGAGCCCAGTGCCCAGGCGCCGGTGACGCCGGCGGCGATGACGACGGAGCGTCGGATGTTCTTGTTCATGGGTACGTCAGGTCCTTCGAAGAGCTTGGGGACATGTCCGAATGCCGGGCCGGTGATACGGCGTCAGCGGCGTCCGCCCGGAGGAGTGTGAGTGTCCGGACGGTGCGGGCAGACCTCTCCACCCCGCGCTGCGGGGTGCGGCAGAGGCGGCCCCTGCTCTAGGCAGGAGAGACGGGAATGTCCCGGTAGCGCTCCAGGGTCCCGGCGGCGTCGGCGCGCACCAGGGCGCCGGGCACGAGCCGGAACGGGATCCGGTGGTGCGGGGTGACCGCGTGGGTGTCACCCTGACGCGGCGTTCCCTGATCGGCACCGGACGCGCTGCCCAGCGTGCCGTCGGGATCCCCGGTGGGCGCCCGGTGCACGGGGGCTTGCCCGGTGGGCGCGGGCACGACGCGCCGGGCACCGACGCGTGCCGCTGCGGGCGCCCCGCCGACGACACGCTCCGGCCCGTACGCGTCTTGCGCCGTACCTCCGGCTCCGTCGGGGACCCGGGCGCCGGTGGGGTCAGGGGCGTCGGGCGTGTCAGCGGCGTCGGACGCCGCGGATGTTCCGGACGCGCCGGGCGCCGTGGTCGAGGGCCCGGGCCGCGAGTCCGGGCCGACCGGCGTCAACCGACCGGGAAGGCCGGTCGTGCCGGACAGGTCCGGAAGCACCGACAGCGGAGGTGACAACGGCAGCGGGGGCGATGACGACAGCGAGGGTGAGGAGGGAAGCGTCGGCAACGCCTCCCACGGCGGCACCTCCGCCCGCGCGACCGCACCGATCCCCTCGGTCACCGTCTTCACCGCGTCACCGCGTCACCGACCGGCCGTACGACCCGGCCCTGCACGGACCGGACGACGTTCTCGACCACGGGACGAGGTTCCGGAAGCACCACGCCGGAGCCCGGAACGTCCCGAGAGCCCTGGGCCACCTGAGAGTCCTGGGCCACCTGAGAGTCCTGCCCCGTGCCGCCGCCCTGTGTGGCGGCTGATCTACGCGCCTCCCGCGGGCGCTCCACGGAAGCGTCGACGACCCGGCCGATCGCATCCCTCACCGACGGCGATCCTTCGGCCGCCTGCGCCCGCTCTCCGTACAGCACCCCGAGCACGAACAACCCGCCCACCAGCAGCGCCACGTGCAGCGCACGCCGCCCGGCCGCCGTGCGCGTCATGCGCAGAGCGGCACCGGGCAGGACTGCTGACCAGAGCAAGAGGGGATTCCTTGCGTGCGGCGGAACGGGTCGCGCGTCGGTCAACGCTCGACACGCCGCGCGATCCTCGCACGGGAGTCCGGAGCTCGCGCAAGCCCGGTCTCCCCGATGGGCGGTCATGTCCGTTTTGCCGGCAGGGACCGGGCCGCCCCGGGTCGATAAGTCGTCACCCGGCATCCGGTATCGGCAAGGGGCGCTTCTCGATCGCCGCGGCCATCACCTCCGGGAAGAGATCGGGCGTGCAGGCGAACGCCGGTGCGCCCAGCGCGGCGAGCGCCGCCGCGTGCTCCCTGTCGTACGCGGGCGCCCCCTCGTCGGACAGCGCCAGCAGGGTCACGAACTGCACCCCCGCCGCTTTCATCGCCGCGACCCGCTTGAGCATCTCGTCCCGTATGCCTCCCTCGTACAGGTCGCTGATCAGCACGACCACCGTCTCCGTGGGCCGGGTGATCTGCGACTGGCAGTACGCCAGCGCCCGGTTGATGTCCGTGCCTCCGCCGAGTTGCGTGCCGAAGAGCACGTCGACCGGGTCGTCGAGCTGGTCGGTGAGATCGACGACCGCCGTGTCGAAGACGACGAGCCGGGTGTCGATCGACCGCATGGACGCCAGCACCGCGCCGAACACGGACGCGTACACGACGGACGCCGCCATCGAACCGGACTGGTCGACGCAGAGGACGACCTCCTTCTTCACGGACCGGGACGCCCTCCCGTAACCGACGAGCCGCTCCGGCACGATCGTCCGGTACTCGGGCAGGTAGTGCTTGAGGTTGGCCGCGATCGTGCGGTTCCAGTCGATGTCGTGGTTGCGGGGCCGGCTGATGCGGGCGCTGCGGTCCAGCGCACCGGTGAGGGTGGCCCGGGTACGGGTGGCGAGCCGCTTCTCCAGGTCCTCGACGACCTTGCGGACGACGGCCCGCGCCGTCTCCTTCGTCGTCTCCGGCATCGCCTTGTCGAGGGAGAGCAGGGTGCCGACGAGGTGCACGTCGGCCTCCACGGCCTCGAGCATCTCCGGCTCCAGCAGGAGCGTCGCCAGACCGAGCCGGTCGATCGCGTCCCGCTGCATGACCTGCACGACGGAGGAGGGGAAGTAGGTCCGGATGTCCCCCAGCCAGCGCGCCACTGACGGCGCGGAGGCCCCGAGCCCCGCCGACCGGTCGCGCCCCGCCCGTGGTGTCTCCCCCTTCCCGTAGAGCGCGGTGAGCGCTCCGTCCATCGCGGCGTCCTGTCCGGAGAGCGTGCAGCCGGTGCCGTCGGCCGGGTCACCGCCGAGCACGAGCCGCCATCGCCGCAGCCGTTCCCGTACCGTGTCGGCACCCACCGGATCGGTCGTCATGCGTCCACCCCCACCGGGTCGTTGTCGTCGGCACCTGGCCGTCGGCCGCCCGCGCCGGGCCGCCCGGCGGTTCCGGTGCACGCGTCCGTCACATCCGTCCCGCCTGCCGGGTCCACGCCCAGCAGCAGCCTGATCACCGGCAGCACGGCGTCGGCGCGCCCGGTGTCGAGCCCGGCCGCGAAGCCTGGTATGCCGGAACCGGCCGTCGTCACACTGCCCCGCCACTTGGGTCCGCGCCGGACCAGCTCGCCGAGGCTGCGCCGCACTCCCGGCTCGTAGGCCGAGAAGGTGCGCCGCAGCAGCGGCAGTACGTCCGTGAACGCCTCCGCCGGCACTCCGGTCAGCCAGGCGTCGATCAGGCCGAGCAGTCGCTCGTCGTGGAGGAGGAGCATGCCGCCGCCCGAGCCGCCACCGGCGAATCCCTCGATCCACGCCGCCGCGTCCGCCGGTGGCGTCCCCCGGGACAGCACCAGGCCCATGAGCCGCTCCGCCTCGTCCGGTGCCAGCTCGCCGTCGTCCAGCAGAAGCCGTACGGCACGCCCCCGGACGACCCCGGGCACGGTGTCCCGCACGGACAGCGTCCGCAGCACGGCCCGCCAGCGGGAACGCAGGTCGCCGTGGCCCGGCGCGGGGGCGTCTCCGAGCAGGCCCACCGCGCCGTGAACGGCATCCACGTGCCGGCGCATCTCCTCGGCCGCGTCCGCGTCCAGCGCGGCGCAGGCCGCGGGCAGACCGACGAATATCCGCTCGGCGAGGCCCGCGGCGACCTCTGAGAGGGCGCCGGTGTCGGTGCCGCGCACATCGCCGTAGCGCAGGGAACGGACGAGCGCCGGCAGGGCCTGGGCGAGGTGGCCGACGTCCGTGTCGAGCGCCGCGCGGTCGGCGAGTATCCGCATCACCGGCGGGAGTGCGTCCGGCAGTTCGGCCAGCAGGCAGCGTTCGGCGAGCGCGGTCACCTCGGCGAGGCCCCGCGCCGTGACGGCTTCGGCCTCGGCCCTTGCCGTCGCGGCGGCGAGCACGGTCGTACCCCACACCCCGGCCTCGGCGACCCGCACCGAAAGCTCTGGCTCCCACCGCAGCCGCCACGTCTCCCGGAACGTGCCCGTGCTGCCCCGCGAGGCGGCCGGCTCGCCCCATCCGACGCCGAGCAGCCGCAGCCGGTGCAGCAGTCTGCTGCGCCCCGCGTCGGTCTCCTTGCGCAGGTCGAGCTCCAGCTCCCGCTCCAGCGCCTCCGGCTTGAGCCGCAGCCGCCGCTGGATCCGGGCGAGGTCCCGCTGCAACGGCACCGCTGGTGCCGCCGCGGGCACCTCCCCCAGCACGTCCCCCACCACCAACCGGTCGTGCACGAGCGCCAGCGGCACGTCCGAGCCCTCGCACATCACCGCCCGTACGGCGTCCGTCGTCTCGCTCAGCCCGGGCAGCGGACGTCCGCGCATCACCGCGAGGGTCCCGGCCAACCGCACCGCCTCGATGACGTGCGCCGAGGAGACGATCCGGTCCTCCTCCCGCAGCAGCCCGGCCACCTTGGTCAGCCACCGCTCGACGGGCCGGTCCGGCGCGCCGAACAGGTGCCCGTACCAGCCCGGCGACTCGATGCCCGCCCCGTAACCACCGGCCCGGGACAGCCTGCGGTGGGTCCAGGGCACCCAGGTCATGTCCACCTTGGTCCTGGGCAGCCCCTTCAGCAGCGCCCGGTCGGCGGCGACGGCGACCCTGCGCCGGAGCGCGGGCACGTGCCACGCACCGCACACCACGGCGACGCCCTCGGCGAACTCGCGGCGCGCCGCCCGCACCTGGAGCCGCATGTACGCCTCCCGCACCAGGTCCCGGTGGCGCCCGCCGTCCTCCTCCGTCTCCCGCAGCGCCCCCATGGCCTCCTCCAGTGCCGTGAACGGCGCGAGTGCGTCCCCGTCCCCCACGCCCCGGTGCTCGACGACGTCCTCCCACCAGCGCTCGGGATCGTCGTGCCCGGCGGCCTCGGCGAGGACGGCGAGCGGATCGCCCCGGACGGCGTGGGGGAGGGCGACGCCTGGCCCGGTGCCCTTGCCCGGGCCGGGCTCCCCCGGCTCCGTCTCCTCCACCGCACCGTCCGGTTCCTGCCACGCCAGCGTGTGCGTGGCAGGGAGGTCGATGAAGCGGGCCGGGACGTCGTGTTCCAGGGCCCAGCGGACGGCCACCCACTCCGGGGAGAACTCGGCCAGCGGCCAGAAGGCCGAGCGGCCGGGCTCGTCCACGGCGTGGGCGAGGAGCGCGACCGGCGGCCGCATGTCCTCGTCGGCGGCCAGCGGGATCAGGGCATCGGCCTCCGGCGGCCCTTCGATCAGCACGACGCCCGGCCGGGCCGCCTCCAGCGCGGCCCGGACCGCCCGTGCCGACCCGGGACCGTGGTGGCGTACACCCAGCAGCAGCGGTCCTTCCACGGGGCTCCCGGAGCCCCCGGAACCCCCGGAGCCCGCGGTTCCGCCCGGCCTGCCGAAGCCGGCGCTCTCGGCCGTGTCAGTACCCGCCATACCGTCCCCCTCGCCTACGGGCCCGGGCCGAGTCCCCGTCGTCCCCCGTCGAGCAGAGCACCGGAGCCCCCGGCCGGGGAGGCTGCCGCATCCGCATGCCGTTCACGAGCTCACCTCCCGGCAGGCCCGGTAGAAGTCCTTCCAGCCGGCGCGCTCGCGGACGACCGTCTCCAGGTACTCCTGCCAGATGACGCGGTCGGCGGCCGGGTCACGGACGACGGCGCCGAGAATGCCCGCGGCGACGTCACCGGACCGCAGCACGCCGTCGCCGAAGTGGGCGGCCAGTGCCAGGCCGTTGGTGACGACGGAGATGGCCTCGGCCGTCGACAGCGTGCCGCTGGGCGACTTCACCTTCGTACGACCGTCGGTCGTCAGCCCGTCGCGCAGCTCCCGGAAGACGGTGACGACCCGGCGGATCTCGTCGATGCCCTCGGGTGCCGCCGGCAGTTCGAGGGAACGGCCGATCTCGCCGACGCGGCGCGAGACGATCTCGACCTCGGCCTCAGCGGTCTCCGGCAGCGGCAGTACGACAGTGTTGAAGCGGCGGCGCAGGGCGCTGGACAGGTCGTTGACCCCGCGGTCGCGGTCGTTGGCGGTGGCGATCAGGTTGAAGCCGCGGACCGCCTGCACCTCCTGGCCCAGCTCCGGTATCGGCAGGGTCTTCTCCGACAGGATCGTGATGAGGGTGTCCTGCACGTCGGCCGGAATGCGGGTCAGTTCCTCCACGCGGGCGGTCATGCCCTCCGCCATGGCCCGCATGACGGGGCTGGGCACGAGGGCGTCCCGGCTGGGGCCGTGGGCGAGGAGCCGGGCGTAGTTCCAGCCGTAGCGGATCGCCTCCTCGGGTGTGCCGGCCGTGCCCTGCACCAGCAGCGTCGAGTCGCCGCTGACCGCCGCGGCGAGGTGTTCGGACACCCAGGTCTTGGCGGTGCCGGGCACGCCCAGCAGAAGCAGGGCGCGGTCGGTGGCGAGCGTGGTGACGGCGACCTCGACGATGCGGCGCGGGCCCACGTACTTCGGGGTGATCACCGTGCCGTCGGGCAGGGTGCCGCCGAGCAGGTAGGTGGCGACGGCCCACGGCGACAGCTTCCAGCGGGCCGGGCGCGGGCGGTCGTCCTGGGAGGCCAGCGCGGCGAGTTCGGCCGCGAACGCGTTCTCGGCGTGCGGGCGCAGCGCCTCGGCCCCGGTGGTGGGGCCTCCGTGGCTCGGTCCCGCGGACGACGGTCCCGCGGGTGTCGGTTCCACGGACTTCGGTTCTACGGACTTCGGTTCTACGGACTTCGGTTCCACGGAATTCGGTTCCACGGAATTCGGTTCTACGGACACAGGCATGGCTGATTCCCCCTCCAGCTCGGCCGGTTCGATCTGTCATCCACGGTGCACCACGCCACTGACAATCGCCCTGACCTGCAAAAACGCTCTCGCTCGGTCGATTGTCAGTGGCGGGACCTACCTTCGATGACATGACTCAGCAGGGGGAACGCTGGACCACGGACCAGGTGCTGGCACTGGCGCCTGACGCCGCGTCGCGCAAAGCGGGAAGCAAGCTCGGCGGGGCGGGTCCGTGGTCGGGGGTGGGAAGTTCCGACGAGGGGACGGTGTGGGGGCTTTGCAAGGGCAGTGGCAGCAAGCCGTATCAGACGGTCGTCGACGTCGCGGGCGAGTCCGGGCCCGCATACAGGTGCGGTTGCCCGAGCCGCAAGTTCCCGTGCAAGCACGCGATCGGGCTGTTGCTGCTCTGGGCCGGCGGCGACGGAGCGGTGCCGCCGGGCCAGGCGCCGGACTGGGCGGAGCAGTGGATCGCCGGACGACGCGAGCGCGCGGAGGAGAAGAGGACGGCACAGTCATCCGGTTCCCCGGCCGGGCCCGGTGAGTCGGAGGCTGCGCGGCGCCGGGCGGAGCAGCGGGCCGAGCGGATCACCGGGGGCGCGACGGAGCTGGAGCAGCGGCTGACGGACCTGCTGCGCGGTGGCCTGGCCGGTGCGGAGCGGGCGGGGTACGGGCTGTGGGAGGAGACGGCGGCCCGCATGGTCGACGCGCAGGCGCCGGGGCTGGCCTCGAGGGTGCGGGAGTTGGGGGCCGTACCGTCGTCCGGTCCCGGCTGGCCGGTCAGATTGCTGGAGGAGTGCGCCCTTCTTCACCTTCTCGACCAGGGCTGGCTGCGCCGCGAGCGGCTGCCGGAGGGCCTGGCCGCGACGGTCCGTTCACGCGTCGGCCTGCCCGCGTCCGCGGCCGGTCCTCCGGTACGGGACCACTGGCTGGTCCTCGCCCAGTACGACACGGTGGACGCACGACTGACGACCCGTCGCATCTGGCTGTACGGCGCGGAGACGCACCGCGCCGCGCTGCTCCTCTCCTACGGCGCCGCGGGCCGGGCCCCGGAGCCGGCCCTGCCGGTGGGACTGGCCCTGGAGGCGGAGGTGTCGGCGTATCCGGGCACCGGTCAGCAGAGAGCGGCTCTCGGCCGGCAGTTCGCGCCGCCCGCACCCGCGGAGATACGCCCGAGGGGGGTGACCACCTCCCAGGCGGCCGCCCGTTACGGCGATGCCCTCCGCGGCGACCCGTGGCTGGAGTCGGTGCCGGTGACCTTGGAGCGGGTCGTCCCGGTACCGGACGGCGATTCCTGGCAGCTGGCCGACGCCGACGGGGACACGGCGCTGCCGCTCACCCCGGCGGCCGGCAACCGGCCGGGTCTGTGGCGCCTGGTCGCCCTGTCGGGCGGCGCGCCCCTCACGGTCTTCGGCGAGTGCGGCCACCGGGGCTTCACTCCACTGACGGCCTGGCCGTCCGGGCCGGGCCCGGCAGTTCCGCTGCACTGACCCGCCCCCGCGATGAACCCGGGCGGGATGAACCCGCAATGAACCGGACCGGCACCTGAAAGGAGCCCCATGACCAGGACGCCCGCTCCCGCGGACGCGCCCGTGCCGGGCGTCTGGGAGGAACTCGTCACCGCAGCGCTGCTCGGCACGGACCGGCGAACTCCCCCGCACTGCGAGCCCGGCCCCGGCGCACCGGCGGCGCTGCTGGACGCGGCGGCGGCGGAGACCGTTCGCCGGCGTGCCGGACTGCGCCCCGCCCGCGCGGCCCGGCGTCCGGAACCGGCTCCGGAGGATCCCCGGCCTCCGTTGCCGGCCGCGGCCGCACACCGGCTCACGATGCTGCTCGCCGACCGCCCCGGCACGGCGGGCGGCGGCCGCAGAGGCACCGCGCCCGACCTGATGGAGCTGTTGCCCCAGTGGCTGGCGGCGGCGAACGCCCGCGGTTATGCGGCACCTCCCCAGGCGCTGCCGGCCCTGCTGGACGCGGCACGAGGGCGTACGGACCTGCGTCCGGCGGCGCTGGCCTTCGCGGGACCCCGCGCCCTGTGGCTGGCCCGGCTGAATCCGGACTGGCGGTTCGCCCTGCGCGCCACACCGGGCGGAGGCACCTCGCTGCCGGGCCCCGATGCCGCGGAGCGGGTGCGCCGACTTTGGGAGGAGGGCCTGTTCGCCGAACGGATCACCCTGCTGGCATCCCTGCGCGCCCGCGACCCCGCGGGCGCGCGCGAGCTGCTCGCCTCGACCTGGGCGACGGAGCGGGCCGAGGACCGGCTGATGTTCCTCGACTCCCTGCGGACGGGCCTGGAGCCGGCGGACGAACCGTTCCTGGAGCAGTCGCTGGCCGACCGCAGCCGCAACGTACGGGCGACGGCGGCGGAGCTGCTGTCGACGCTGCCGGATTCGGCGCTCGCCGCGCGGATGGCGGCGCGAGCCGTGACCTGCGTGTCCCTCGACCGCACCCCGGACCCACCGGCGATCGCCGTCGAGGCGCCCCACGAGTGCGACGCGGGTATGGAGCGGGACGGCGTCGTGGCCAAGCCGCCCTCGGGCCGGGGGGAACGGTCGTGGTGGTTCGGCCAGTTGATGGAGGCGGCCCCGCTCGGGACGTGGTCGGCACGGCTCGGCGGGCGCAGCCCCGAGGAGATCGTCGCCCTGCCGGTGGCGGACGACTGGCAGGGCGACCTGCACGCGGCGTGGTGCCGGGCTGCGGTACGGCAGCGGAACGGCGCATGGGCGAGGGCACTGCTGGGAAGCCCCACCGCGCCCGATGCCGGGGGGCCGGGCGCGGTGTCCCTGGCCGAACGGGCCAAACTGCTCGGCACCCTGGGCTCCGGTGAACGGGCCGAGTGGGTCGCCGGGTTCATCGCGACGCACGGCCTGTCCGAGGCATTCCAGCTGCTCGGCATGTGCGGGGTGCCGTGGGCCCCGCCGCTCGGACGGGCGGTGGTCGACGCGCTCAACATCGCTCGTGACGCCGGGAGTTATCCATGGAGCTTCAGCGGCGTCATGGGTCTGGCCGAGCGCTGCCTCGACCCGTCGGAGGCGGGCCGTCTCGACGGCCTGCTGGCGGTACCGGACGAACCGGAGGACGCGTCGCCGGGGGCCGGGGGGTATTGGGCGGAGGCGTTTCAACGGCTCGTCACGACTCTGCGGTTGCGCGCGGCGATGGCCGAGGAACTCGGCGCGGGAGAGGAAGGTACGCGGCGCTGACGCCGGGCTGGGCCGCGTACCCGACGCGCTGCGAGCGCCGGCCCGCACCCACGACCACCCGCCCGCCCGCACCGCGACCGCCCGCCGACGGCCCATGACCACCGTCGACGTCTCCGCGAACGGCCCGTGGGCGGCCCATGGGCCGCCCATCGGCTACCCGACAGCTGCCGATCGGCCACCGGTGCGGCCGTCACGCAGGGCCGACCCCGCCCGCAGACCGGGCGCCTGCCGGGCCGCTACGCCTCCGCGGGTTCCCGCACGTTCGTCCGAACCCAGTCCACGATCGACGCCGTCGTCGCGCCGGGCGTGAAGATCTCCGCGACGCCCTTCTCCTTCAGCGGGGCGATGTCCGCCTCGGGGATGATCCCGCCGCCGAACACCAGGATGTCCGCCGCGTCCCGCTCCCTGAGGAGCTCGATCACGGCGGCGAAGAGCGTGTTGTGCGCACCGGAGAGGATGGACAGTCCGATCGCGTCGGCGTCCTCCTGGATCGCGGTGTCCACGATCTGCTCGGGTGTCTGGTGGAGCCCGGTGTAGATGACCTCCATACCGGCGTCGCGCAGCGCCCGCGCGATCACCTTGGCCCCGCGATCGTGGCCGTCGAGCCCCGGCTTGGCCACCACCACGCGGATCGGACCGGCTGCCACACCCATCACTGCCTCCATGAAGCGACTACATCCATCCGTACCGACAAGTACCGCACACTTCGCCGACGCCGTACACAGGGGCACGGCACACATGAGAAGCACATCGCGTACATCGCACACATCGCGCACGAAGTACACAAAGCGCATATTTCAGCGACGCAGACGCCCCGCACCACATCGTCCGGGGGAAGTGAACGAACGTTATCTCCAGCATCCCGCAACCGGCAGTTTCGCGGTGGATACAGAGGGGGAAATCACACGGTGGGACACGTTCGCCGCACACCGTTCCAGGGTGCGGCGGCAACACGCGTACGGAGAGCCGCAGCGAAGGCAGAGCAGGGCAGGCAGCGGGCCTCGTCGCCGTTTCAACGACACCACAGGGCTCACAGGGCACTGCCGCCGCGCTTCGGCACGCTCGAACGGGCAAACCTCGCAAACATCACCAATCACTGGTGTCACGGCTCTCCACGAGGGCACACGGGGGACAGAGGCTCCCTGCGCGTGCCGACAGGAGGTCGGCCCATGAAGGTCACCACGGCAGCACTGCCCCTTCTCCCGTTGTGTCAGCGATTCCTGCCCGGACTCCCGGGACTGCCCGGACTCCCGGGACTGCCCGGACTGCCCAGCCTGCCGGGGATACCAGGACTGCCGGGGCTGACAGGCCTTCCAGGCAGGGTGACCGGACTCTCCATGACCCTCCTCAAAGCGAGCGCCCTGGAGGTCGCGATCCTCGCCGGGCACCTCCTCCTCTATCCCTCAGGGATCATCCAGGAGCGCCGCTCCGTCTGCGCCCTCACGCCGCCGGCCGCTCAGGACCGGCAGCCCTCCCCTCCCGCCCCCCGGCTCCCGGCCCGCACCGACCCCCCTGTAGTCCTGCTGCACGGCTTCATCGACAACCGCTCGGTCTTCCTGTTCCTGCGCCGCAGCCTGACCCAGCACGGCAGGCACCAGATCGAGTCACTGAACTACTCGCCCCTGACCTGCGACATCCGCACCGCGGCCGAGCTGCTCGGCCGGCACATCGAGGAGATCTGCGATCGGACGGGCAGCGAGCGGGTCGACGTCGTCGGGCACAGCCTCGGCGGGCTGATCGCGCGGTACTACGTGCAGCGCCTCGCCGGGGACCTCCGCGTCCGGACACTCGTGACGCTCGGCACCCCGCACACCGGCACCCGGGTGGTCCCGCTGGCGAACGCACACCCGATCGTGCGGCAGATGCGCCCCGGATCCGCGGTGCTGGAGGAGCTGGCCCTGCCGTCACCCGGCTGCCGTACGCAGTTCGTCAGTTTCTGGAGCGACCTGGACCGCGTCATGGACCCGCTGGAGACCGCCTGCCTCGACCACCCCGACCTGACGGTGCAGAACGTACGGGTGAGCGGCATCGGCCACCTCGCCCTCCCCGTACACCCCGCCGTGGCCACCGGGATACGGCAGGCACTCGACACGGTCGAACCGGAGGTGGGCGCGGAAACCGGGAAGCGCCCCGGCGGCCTGACGGTCGCCTGAGACACGGGGAACCCCAAAAAGCCCCCAGAAGACCCTTCGGACGACCCCGGGAGACCCCCAGAAAACCCCGCGCAAGACCCCGAGACAACCCCGGCCGGCCCCGAAAACCGGTCGGCGCAACCCGTTCGCCATCGAACAAACATCGAACACAAAGCCAAACTCGTGCCCGCCGTCCCCCAAAACACGGCCGATTGCCCGTTTCCTTCGCGCGTGAAACCTGACGAAGATTGTCGTGCCCGCATACCGCCGGGTACAGTCGCCGCACTGCTCTGGCAGCCCCTGTTGTCGAGGCGAAAGAGAAGTTGGTGAACGACCGTCAACCGTCGGGGACCATGACCACCCCGGCCTCGGCTTCCGACGTCGATCCGGCGCAGTACGCGTCGTACGGCACAGGGGAGGCCCAGTACGGCGACCTCACCACGTACGGCGGATATGCCACCACTGGTTTTTCCACCGGCGATGCCACCACGGCGGGCTTCCACGCGGACCCCCTCTTCGGCTGCCTTCCGGGCCAGGACACCGGAACCCACGACACCACGGGCTCGTACGACACCACGGGTGCCTACGACGCCACAGGCACGTACGACGCCACCCAGTGGTCCACCGGCAGCGGACAGACCCTCAACTACGACGCGTACGCGGCCCAGCACCACGCCGCCTACGACACCGGCGCCTACGACACGACCACGTGGACGGCCGACTACCAGCAGCCCGCCCCCGTGCCGCCGCAGGCCACGAGTGCGGAGGCCACCGGGCAGTGGGACACCGGTGCCTGGGCTCAGCCGGACCAGTCCGGCGAGCCGGCGGATCAGACCCAGCAGTGGCACTGGGGTGCGCAGGCCTTCGAGACCGGCACCTTCGCGACCGGCACCATCAACACCGGCGCCTTCGACAACGGCACGACCGACACCGGCGCCTACGACGCCACCCAGTGGAACGCGGACGGCGCCGCGGCGGAAACCGCCCGGACGGCGCTGAACACCACACCGGACACCACACCGGACACCGCTCCGGACACCCTGCCGACCGCGGAGGAATCCGCCCCGCACGACGACGAGCCGGCCGCCACCGGCGAACTCCCCGTCGTGCCCACGCTCCTGGAAGACCAGGAAGAGGTCACCCCGGCCGCCCGGATCCCGGCCGCACGCACCGCCTCCCGTGGCGGGACGCGTTCCCGCCGCCGCCAGCCCGCCAAGCGTTCGGCGCTGCTGACCATCGCCGTACCGTCGGCCTGCGTGATGAGCGTCGCCGGTATCGCCGCGGCCTCCGTCGGTGGCCTGACCGACGACGACGGCAAGGAGACCAGGGCGTCCGCGGCGGACGCGGGCGCGGCGGGCGACGTGGAAGCGGCGCCGGTGAAGCCGTCCGCCGCCAACAACAAGCTGGACACGCAGCTCACGAGCCTTGCCGCCGGAGCCGACGACTTCGCCGACCGGGCCAGTCGGACCCAGGAACGCATCGATCTCAAGGCCCAGCAGGCCGCCGAGAAGAAGCGGGCGGCGGCGGAGGCGGCCCGCAAGGAGCGGCTGCGCCCCAAGTTCGCGCTCCCGGTCGCCCAGCACGGCCTCAGCGCGTACTACGGCCAGGCCGGCATCAACTGGATGTCCGTGCACAGCGGCATCGACTTCCCCGTCTCGTACGGCACGGCGGTGATGGCCGCGACCGACGGCACGGTCCGCACGCAGTACAACAGCGCGTACGGAAACATGATGATCGTGACCGCGAAGGACGGCACGGAGACGTGGTACTGCCACCTCTCCGGTTACCAGGTTCCCTCCGGTACGAAGGTCAAGGCGGGCGACACGATCGCGTCCGCCGGCGACTCGGGCAACTCGACCGGCCCGCACCTGCACTTCGAGGTGCGTCCCTCGGGCGGCTCGGCGATCGACCCGCTCTCGTGGCTGCGCAGCCACGGCCTCAACCCGTCGTGACGCCGTAACGTCTCAGCAGGCCGCTCCCGCGCCGGCGTCTGAGCAGGCCGCGCCCGCGCCGGCGTCGCGGGCGCTCGATGCGCCGCGCCCGCGACCCGACACGGGCGACGCACTCGCAACGCACCCGCGACGAACCCACGAGCACCCACGGGCGCCCGCGAGCCCCCCGCGACTAACCCAGAGTCGCCGCGACGCGCCCGCGACCCGCCCTCAGAGCTTCTCCACCGGCGCGTACCGAAGCAGCAGCCGCTTCGGCTTGGTGTCGCCGAAGTCGATCGTCGCCTCGGCGTTCGACCCCGTGCCCTTGATCCCGACCACCGTCCCGAGACCGAACTGGTCGTGCGTGACACGGTCGCCGACCGACAGCGAGACCGTCGCCTGCTCGGCGGAGGAGGACCGGCGCGTGGCGAAGCCGGAGGCGCCGGACGCCGAGGAGCGGGAGCGGGACGACGACAGCGAGGCCGCCACGCCCGAGACCGGCGCGGAGGGCGCGGGCCCGTTCGCCCCGGTCCGCTTCCACTCCAGGTGGGGGGCCGGGATCTCCTCCAGGAAGCGGGAGGGCGGGTTGTACGACGGCTGCCCCCAGGCACTGCGCAGCGTCGACCTGGTCAGGTAGAGCCGCTCACGGGCGCGCGTGATGCCGACGTACGCCAGCCGCCGCTCCTCCTCCAGTTCCTTGGCCTGGCCGAGGGCGCGCATGTGCGGGAAGACGCCGTCCTCCATGCCGGTGAGGAAGACGACCGGGAATTCCAGGCCCTTGGCGGTGTGCAGGGTCATCAGGGTGACGACGCCGTCGCCGTCCTCCTCGTCGGGGATCTGGTCGGAGTCGGCGACCAGCGCGACCTTCTCCAGGAAGTCGGCCAGCGTGCCGGCCTCCTCGCCCTCGGCCCGCTCCTGCTCGAACTCCAGGGCGACGGCCGCGAGTTCCTGGAGGTTCTCGATGCGGGTCTCGTCCTGCGGGTCGGTGGAGGCCTGCAACTCGGCGAGGTAGCCGGTGCGTTCGAGGATCGCCTCCAGGACGGTCGCCGGTCCGGCACCGGACTCGACGATGGTCCGGAGGTCCTCCATGAGCGTGTTGAACCGCTTGACGGCGTTCGCGGAGCGCGCGGCCATGCCGTACGCCTCGTCGACCCGCTTCAGGGCCTGCGGGAAGCTGATCTTCTCGCGCTGGGAGAGGGCGTCGATCATGGCCTCGGCGCGGTCGCCGATGCCGCGCTTGGGGACGTTGAGGATGCGGCGCAGCGGGACCGAGTCCTCGGGGTTGGCCAGCACCCGCAGGTAGGCCAGGACGTCCCGGACCTCCTTGCGCTCGTAGAAGCGGACACCGCCGACGACCTTGTAGGGCAGGCCGACGCGGATGAAGACCTCTTCGAAGACACGTGACTGCGCGTTGGTGCGGTAGAAGACGGCGACGTCTCCGGCCTTCGCCTCGCCGGCGTCCGTGAGGCGGTCTATCTCGTCGGCGACGAACTGCGCCTCGTCGTGCTCGGTGTCGGCGACGTACCCGGTGATCTGCGAGCCGGCGCCCTGGTTGGTCCACAGGTTCTTGGGGCGGCGGGACTCGTTGCGCTCGATGACCGCGTTGGCCGCGGTGAGGATCGTCTGGGTGGAGCGGTAGTTCTGCTCGAGGAGGATCGTCGTCGCGTCCGGGTAGTCCTCCTCGAACTGGAGGATGTTGCGGATGGTGGCGCCGCGGAAGGCGTAGATCGACTGGTCGGCGTCGCCCACCACGCACAGCTCGGCGGGCGGGACCTCGGCCTCGGGCGGCACGTCGACGGGGTGCTCGGAGGTGCCGACCAGCTCGCGCACGAGGGAGTACTGGGCGTGGTTGGTGTCCTGGTACTCGTCGACCAGGACGTGCCGGAAGCGGCGGCGGTAGTGCTCGGCGACGTCCGGGAAGGCGCGGAGCAGGTTGACCGTCGTCATGATCAGGTCGTCGAAGTCGAGGGCGTTGGCCTCGCGCAGCCGCGACTGGTAGAGGGCGTACGCCTGGGCGACGGTCTTCTCGAAACCGTCGGCCGCCTGCGCGGCGAAGTCCTCCTCGTCGATCAGCTCGTTCTTCAGGTTGCTGATCTTGGCGCTGAAGGACTTGGGCGGGAAACGCTTGGGGTCCAGGTCCAGGTCACGGCAGACGAGCGCCATCAGACGCTTGGAGTCCGCGGCGTCGTAGATCGAGAACGAGGACGTGAAGCCGAGCCTCTTCGACTCGCGGCGCAGGATGCGGACGCACGCGCTGTGGAAGGTCATCACCCACATCGCGTTCGCGCGCGGGCCGACGAGCTGCTCGACGCGCTCCTTCATCTCGCCCGCGGCCTTGTTGGTGAAGGTGATCGCGAGGATCTGGCCGGGGTGGACGCTCCGCTCGGCCAGCAGGTGGGCGATGCGGTGGGTGAGGACCCGGGTCTTGCCGGAGCCTGCCCCGGCCACGATGAGCAGCGGGGAGCCGGAGTGCACGACGGCGGCGCGCTGGTTGTCGTTCAGCCCGTCCAGGAGGGCGGCGGCGTCCAGGGCGGGGCGCGGGGCGCCGTCGCGGTAGTGGGTGTCCCGGTCCGGCGGCGCGTCGAACTTCCCGCCGAACAGATCGTGCGGGACCGGCTCCGGTCCGTGATCGTCCTCGGGCGGCGGGGGTTCCTCCTCGTGACCGCGCGGGGTCTGGAGGCTCGCCAGGAAGCTGTCGTCAAAGAGGCTGCTCATCGCTCTCCGAGTCTAGGGCGCCGCACCGACAACCCGCCGCCACCCCGGAAAATGGCCGGTATCCCGGCACCGGGCACGCCCTGCGACAGGCCGTGAGACGAAGAGTGACGCCTTCGCCGGAGGTCACGAAAATGTATCGGGCATATCACCCACCAACCTTCACAGGCGCCACACGAGTTGGCTACGGTGCGGGCAGGCCGCACGCCCCCCTCCGGCGAACGTCGCCGGGCCGCGCGGCCTCCGCCGAGTCCGGCGTGCCCGCAACGGCATCCGGAGCCGGGGACCCGACAGGGGAACCTGGGGTGAATCGGCCGCCCTGCCCTCGACTGGACCCGCCGAGGGCGGACCCGCCGAGGGCTGCCCTGACCCGCCGTAGGGCGACTCTGCCGGACCACGCCGCCCGAGCCCTCCCCAGGGCCCGAAAGGCCCGGGACCCCGGCCGCCGGCCCGGCAGGCGGAGCGTGGAAGGAGCCGCCTCCTTGGCGTCGCACCGAAAGTCGCGCCCCGCGGGTACGCGCGTCGCAGGCATACGGACCCCCGCCCTCGCCACGGCGGCCCTCACCTCCGTCGCCCTGCTGTCCCAGACGGCCACCGCCGCACCGTCGGACGACGACAGGCCGAGCCTCGAAGAGGTCGAGAAGAAGGTCGACGACCTGTACCGCCAGGCGGGGTCCGCGACGGAGAAGTACAACGCGGCCAAGGAGAGGACCGCCAAGCAGCGCAAGCGCGTCGACACCCTCCTCGACGATGTCGCCAAGCGCACCCAGAAACTCAACGAGGCGCGCGAGGAGCTGGGGTCCTTCGCCTCCGCCCAGTACCGCACGGGTGCCGCGGTCCCGGAGACCGCGACCTTCCTGCTCGCGGACTCGCCGCAGGACTACTTCGACCAGAACCACCTGATGAGCCGGCTCACCGGCCGCCAGAAGGACGCGGTCGACGACTACGCCACGCAGCAGTCCACGACGATGGAGAAGCGCCGGGAGGCCACCGAGAGCCTCGAGACGCTCACCGAGTCGCAGAACGACCTGCAGACGGCCAAGAGCACCGTCCAGAAGAAGCTCGCCACCGCGCGCGAGCTGCTGTCGGAGCTGACCGCCGAGGAGAAGGCCCGGCTCGCGGCGATCGAGAGGAAGAAGCAGGAAGAGGCCGCCCGCAAGGCCGCGGAGCTCGCGAAGCGGCAGGCCGAGGAGCGCGAGCGGCAGGAGGAGGCCGCCCAGCAGGAGAGCGACGCCGCCCCGGGCTCCTCCGGATCATCCGCCGGCTCCGGTGGCACCGGTACGGAAACCGGGTCCGCCGCACCGGACTCCTCCTACGGCGCCAAGGCCGACAAGGCGCTCGCCTTCGCCCGCACCCAGATCGGCAAGCCGTACGTCTGGGGCGCCACGGGCCCCGGCTCCTACGACTGCTCGGGCCTCACCCAGGCCGCCTGGAAGGCCGCCGGGGTGACGCTGCCGCGCACCACCTACGACCAGGTCGACGCCGGCACGACGGTCGCCGTGTCCCAGGCTCTCCCCGGTGACCTGGTCTTCTTCTACGACGACCTCAGCCACGTCGGTCTCTACATCGGCAACGGCATGATGATCCACGCCCCGAAGCCGGGCGCGTACGTCCGTGAGGAATCGATCTTCTACGACGGCGAGTCGTCGATCCACAGCGTGGTGCGCCCGGCCTGACCCTCGCGGCTCTCTAGCATCGGGCCCATGTCATCCGGCACCTCACCCACCTCCCCCTACCCGCTGCGCGCCTGGTGGGCGCAGCGTCCGCCGGCGGCCGGGGCCGCGGTGATGGCGACCGGCATCCTGTCGGTCGCCCTGCACCTGACGGGCCACGAGATCCTGTCCCGGATCGCCCTGGTCCTGGCCTGCGCCGCCTGGCTGACGCTGGCGGCGAACTTCGTCTACCTGCTCCTGGTCGAGCGCGCGCAGTGGGTGACGCGAGCGGGGACGCCGGGCGCGCTCACCGCCGTCGCCGCGACGACCGTGCTCGGCACCCGCTTCTCGCTGCTCGACCGGCCGGTCCTGGCGTCGGCCCTGCTGGCACTGGCGGCGCTGCTGTGGCCGGTGCTGCTGCTCCTGGTCGTACGGCACTGGGGGCGCAGGATGCCCGGCGCGGTGTTCCTGGGCTGCGTGGCCACGGAGGGTCTCGCCGTGCTCGGCGCCACACTGGCCGCGGCCACCTCGACGCCCTGGCTGGCGTACGCGTCCGTGGTGCCGTTCTGGCTGGGGATCGTGCTCTACCTGATCGCGCTGTTCCGCTTCGATCTGCGGCAGGTGGCCCGGGGCTCGGGGGACCACTGGGTGGCGGGCGGCGCCCTCGCCATCTCGGCGCTCGCCGGTGCCAAGCTGCTCGCGGCGGCCGGGACGGGCATGCACCTGTGGAACAACGACGACTACGCCGTCCTGCACGACGTGACCGTCTTCCTGCTCGCCCTCGACCTCGCCTGGTACGCCGTACTGCTCGCCGCCGAGATCGCGTGGCCCCGGATCCGCTACGACGTGCGCCGCTGGTCGACCGTCTTCCCGCTCGGCATGACGGCGGCGGCGACGCTGTCCGTCGCCGCCGTCATCGACGTCCCGTGGCTGGACGCGCCCGGCCACGCGTTGCTGTGGTTCGCGGTGGCCGCGTGGCTGGCGGTCGCGGCGGGGGCGGTCGCCCAGGCCAGGGCCGGGCTGCGGTCCCCGGCCACGGACGCGGACGCGGCGGCCCTCAGGTCCACAGCACGGCGATGAAGATGTTCGCCACGGTCAGCAGGCCCACCAGGCCGAACAGTGGCTTCTCCACCTTCTCGTCGTCGCGCTTCACGTAGACCAGGCCGAGGATCACGATCAGCAGCGCCAGCTTCACACCGATCTTGATGTTGTCGACGGACTGGTCGTCGGCCTGGTTGAGACCGACCAGGGCCACGCCGGTGACCAGCATCGTCAGCGCGCCGTGCAGCATCGCCGGAACGAAACGGGCCGTGCCCTGGCCCATCGCCTTCATCTGGGTCAGGAAGCCCCCGAGGAGCGACGCGATGCCGATGATGTGCAGGCCGACGAAGATGTGGATGAGTACGTCCATGGGGCCGGAGCCTAATGAGGGCCCCGGACACCCTCCGACACCGGCCCGCCCGGACGCGGGGCGCTGCGCGGCACTCGCCCCGCACATGCGGCCCCATAACACCACACACCCCTCAGCCGCCCCCGATCCGGCACATCGGTCATCACCCTGCGTGAAGACGACGACCCCAGAAGAGGACCCTGCTCACATACGGTCACCGTCCGGTCCGGTACCGCCACTTCCGCGCATCCCGTCACCTGGCCACCACCGCCACGCCTAGCGTCCACCCCCCAGGCAACCGGAGTCGAGCCGTACGGAAGGACGTGGATCGCAGGTGGGAACGCACCGCAGGCCGCGACAGCGCATGACGGGCGGCGGGAGAGCCCGTACGGCGGCCACGATCACCCTCGCGGGCGCGGCCACCGCGGCGAGCCTGGGCGGGACCGGGCACGCCGACCCGGAGCCGACGCCGACGCAGGTGAAGGCCGAGGTGGACAAGCTCTACCAGGAGGCGGAGATCGTCACCGAGAAGTACAACGGCGCGAAGGAGAAGGCGGACGCCGCCGAAGAGCGCCTGGAAGAACTGCGGGACGAAGCAGCCCGCAAGGAGCTCCGGCTGAACTCGGCGCGCGAGGCGCTGGGCTCGGTCGCCGCCGCCCAGTACCGCAGTGGCGGCCTCGATCCGGCGCTGCAGCTCGCCCTCTCCTCCGACCCCGACGAGTACCTCGACGGCGCCGCGTTCGCCGAGCGGGCGAGCAGCAGGCAGACGGCCGCCGTCGGCCGGGCACGCAAGGAACTGCGGGACATCGAGCAGCTGCGCGGCGCCGCGCGCGTCGAGGTGACCTCCCTGACGGCGCGCCGGGCCGAGCTGGAACGCCACCGCGAGACCATCACCGGCAAGCTCGGAGCGGCCCGCCGCCTGCTGTCCCGGCTGACGGCCGAGGAACGCGCCCGCCTCGACGACAGCACCGGCGACCGCGCCTCGCGCTCCTCGGCGGACCCCCGGGCCTCCCTGTCCGCCTCCTCCGCCCAGGCCCCCGGCTCCCGTGCGGCTGCGGCCGTCACCTACGCCCACCAGAAGATCGGCAGCCCTTACGTCTGGGGCGCGACCGGCCCCGACGCCTTCGACTGCTCGGGCCTCATCCAGGCCGCCTACCGCGCGGCCGGCGTCTCCCTCCCCCGCACCACCTACGCCCAGATCGACGCGGGCCGCCGCGTCTCACGGTCCGAACTGCGTCCGGGGGACCTGGTGTTCTTCTACCCGGGAATCAGTCACGTCGGCATCTACATCGGCAACGGCCGCATGATCCACGCCCCGAACCCCTCGGCCCCGGTCCGCGTCGCCCCCGTCGACGAGATGCCGTTCGCGGGGGCTACGCGGGTGGCGTGACGGCTCGGCGGCGTCGGTCAGGGGCGGCGAGTGCCGCCTCGCGGGCGAGGGCGACGGCGCGGGACTCGGCGACCGGCGGAGCCTTCTCGACGGCGTACCGGGCATCACCACGCGGCGCGACGGTACGGCAGCCCTGGCACAGCCCACCGGCGAAGGCGGCGGGAGGCCCCGGTACGCCGCACTCGGTGCACTCCGGCATGAGACGGCCGAGGAGGCGGGGCTCGGCGACGGCCGGTACCGGTTCCCGGTCCATGGAGGGCGTTGGGGTGGGCGGCAGCTTGTCCCGCAGCCGACGGGCCACGAGCCCGCGCGGCGAGTGAACGGCGTCGGGCAAAGCCGCAGGTGAGGGCCTGCATCAGAGAGACAGGACTCGCCCCCCGTTCCGAGCGCCGGTACGCGCGTACGCGATGAAAGCGGTCCAGGCCGCCCCCTCGACGGCGAACCGAGGACTCCGGGGCCTGAGCTTCGAGTCCCGCGTTATTCAACCGACGGGTTGACCACACGGCGATGACGTCCGTAGATTTATTCAACCAATCAGTTTACAACCTGAGGTGTGAGGTGTGAGGTGTCCGACGACCGGCTGACCCAGGTGTTCGCCGCACTGGCCGACCCGACCCGGCGTGACATCGTGGCCCGTCTTGCCGCCGGGGACGCCACGGTCAACGAACTGGCCGACCCGTACGACATCAGCCTCCAGGCCGTCTCCAAGCACATCAGGGTCCTGGAGGACGCCGGTCTGGTCAGTCGCAGCAGGGACGCCCAACGACGGCCCTGCCACCTCGAGGCGAAGGTCTTCGACCTGATGACGAAATGGATCGAGCGGTACCGGCAGGAGGCGGAGGACCGTTTCCGCCGCCTGGACGCCGTCCTCGAGGGAATGGACGAGCAACCGACGACGAGCATCACGACGGAGGGAGCAGCATCATGAGCAACCCCACGCCCGGTCCCCGCGACGGCACCCGAATCGAGGCCGACCCCACCCTCCCCACCATCCTGATCACCCGGGAGTTCGACGCTCCGCCCGAGCGGGTGTTCCGCGCCTACACCGACCCCGGCCTGGTCGTCCAGTGGCTCGGCCCGCGTCGGCTCACCATGCGGATCGACCGGTACGACGCGCGCAGCGGCGGGTCGTACCGCTACGTACACCGCGCGGACGACGGGACAGAGTACGGCTACCACGGCGTGTTCCACGAGGTACGCCGCGACGAGCGCATCGTCCAGACCTTCACCTACGAGGACACGCCGGACAGCGTCAGCCTGGAGACGGCCGTCTTCGAGGACCTCGGTGGCCGCACCCGGCTGGTCGCCAAGTCACTCATGGACTCCGTCGAGGCCCGCGACGCGATGCTGGCCGGCGGGGCGGAGGGCGGCATCCGGGAAGGCCACGAACGACTCGACGAACTGCTCCGCGGCAGGGCGGCCGCCGATGAGCACCGCAGGATCGCCCGGGACTTCACCGAACGGGTACGCGGGGTGTCCGCGGGCGCCTGGGAAAGTCCCGCTCCGTGCGAGGGCTGGGTCGCCCGGGACGTGGTGCGCCACCTCGTCGAGTGGTTCCCCGCCTTCCTGAAGTCCGGCGCCGGAATCGAACTGCCGAAGGGTCCGTCGGTGGACGACGACCCGGTCGGAGCCTGGACGGTGCACAGCGACGGCGTGCAGGCCCTCCTCGACGACCCCGCCACGGCAAAGGAAGTGCTGTCGAATCCGCACATCGGAGAGGTCCCACTGGACCAGGCGGTCGACCGCTTCTACACCTCCGACGTCTTCATGCACACCTGGGACCTGGCACGGGCCACCGGCCAGGACGAGAGCCTCGACCCCGGCAAGTGCGCCCAGCTGCTCGAAGGGATGCTGCCGCTCGACGAACTGCTGCGCACCGGCGGTCAGTACGGCCCGCGGATCGAGGTATCCGACAGCGCCGACGTGCAGACTCGCTTGCTCGCCTTCATCGGCCGCACCCCGTGACGCACCCCCCGACGGTCACACCAGCCGCCGCGCCGTCGCCCACCGCGTCAGCTCGTGCCGGTTGGACAGCTGGAGCTTGCGGAGGACCGCCGAGACGTGGGACTCGACCGTCTTCACCGAGATGTAGAGCTGCTTGGCGATCTCCTTGTACGCGTAGCCTCGGGCGATCAGACGGAGCACCTCGCGCTCGCGCTGGGTGAGGCGGTCCATGTCCTCGTCGACCGGCGGGGCGTCGGTGGAGGCGAACGCGTCGAGGACGAAGCCGGCCAGACGCGGGGAGAAGACGGCGTCGCCCTCCTGGACGCGGAAGACGGAGTTGATCAGGTCCGTGCCCGTGATCGTCTTGGTGACGTAGCCCCGGGCACCGCCGCGGATCACGCCGATGACGTCCTCCGCCGCGTCCGAGACGGACAGGGCGAGGAAGCGGACGGGCTGCTCGGCGTCGCTCATCAAGGGGGCGCAGCGGCGCAGGACTTCGACACCACCGCCCCCTGGGAGGTGTACGTCGAGGAGGACCACCTCCGGCCGGGTCGCGGTGATGACCGTGACGGCCTGGTCGACGTCGGCGGCCTCGCCGACGACCTCCACACCGGTCTGCGAGGTCTGGCCGATCTCGGCCTGGACGCCGGTGCGGAACATACGGTGGTCGTCGACGAGCACCACACGCACGTGGCGCTCCCCCGCGCCGCCGTTCGCCGGCTGTGCGGGCTGGGCCGCCTCGCCCGCTCCCACTGTTCCGTTCGCCTCGGTCGCGTCGCTCATGACGTCTTCTCCGCCCTCTCCATCTCCAGCTCGACCTCCGTGCCGCCGTCCGGCACCGCGCGCAGCCGCGCCGTGCCGCCGTTGCGCTCCATGCGGCCGATGATCGATTCTCTGACGCCCATGCGGTCGGCGGGTATCGAGTCGAGGTCGAAGCCGGGGCCGCGGTCCCGGACGGACACGAAGACCGTCCTGCCCTCGACTTCGGCGAAGACCTGAACGGCGCCGCCCTCGCCACCGTACTTGGCGGCGTTCACCATCGCTTCGCGTCCGGCCTGCATCTGTGCGCTGATTCTCTCGTCGAGCGGGCAGTCGCCGACGACCACGACCTCGATGGGGACGCCGTGCTTGTCCTCGACCTCGGCGGCATTGCGCTTCACGGCCTCGGCGAGGGTGGTGGGTTCGTCGTCCTCGTCCTTGCCATTGCCCTCCGGCTTGTAGAGCCAGGCGCGCAGGTCGCGCTCCTGGGCCCGGGCCAGGCGGCGCACCTCGCCCGCGTTCTCCGCGTTGCGCTGGATCAGGGTCAGGGTGTGCAGCACCGAGTCGTGGACGTGCGCGGCGACCTCGGCACGCTCCTGGGCCCGGATGCGCATCAGCCGCTCCTCCGACAGGTCCTGCGTCATGCGCACCAGGTAGGGGCCCGCGAGGAGCGTTATCCCGACGAGGACGGCGAGGGCCGCCTGGAGAACGGAGCCGAGGTGTGCGGCGGACCCCTGGAGGACGAAGATGCCGGTGACGCCGGCTGTCACCAGCAGGACGCCGGCGACGGTGCGCAGCAGGGTGACGGTGCGCCGATGGCGCCCCACCTCGGCCCAGCGGGCCCGGCGTGCGTTGTCCGCCTGGCGCCAGACGAGGGCCACGCCCGCGCCGACGAGTACGGTCGGCCAGAGGTAGGCCCTGGCTCCGCCGCCGAGATCGACGTTCCCCACGAAGACCAGGGCCACGACGACCATGAGAAGCAGGGCGACGATCTGGCCCTTGTCCGGTTTGCGGGTGACGAGTCTGCGGCGGCCGTCCGGCGAGGTCTCGGCGGTGACGAGGGACGGCGGCCGCTGGGCGTCGACGCCGCCGACGCCCAGCGGTACGAAGAACCAGAAGGCCGCGTACAGCAGCGCGCCGAGGCCGTCGGCCATGAACAGGCCGACGAAGGCGAACCGTACCCAGATGACGGGCAGCCCGAGGTGTCCGGCGAGCCCCCGCGCCACGCCACCGAGCCAGCGTCCGTCGCTGCTGCGGTAGAGCTTGCGCGGCGGCCGCGGTTCGACGAGTGGTGCTGCTGCGGCTTCCGGCATGACACTGATGGTCACACGGCCGGGGGAACCGGAGCATCAGGGTCGGTCCCCGAGACTCCCCTGATCTTCGGGCCGCCCGTGCTCCGAACACTCCCCCGGCGCCGCATCAGGGCCGATATCAGGGTCCGACCAGGGTCGAACCGACTGCCGTCCCGGTGCCGCGCCCGTCACCATGGACTCATGACAGATCACGAGCACGCCGCGACGGGTCCGGGACCCGGCCTCGGCCCGCGCCCACCGCTGGGCGCCGGACCGCAGGCCGCCGCGCCCGCCGCGGATGCCGCGGGTGCCGCGCCCACCGCGGGGGGCGACGCAGCCGACGCGGGCGTTCCCGCCGGCACCGATGTCCCCGGTCCTCCCCACAAGTTCCGGCGCGACCGGCGGCACAAAACGCTCGCCGGGGTGTGCGCGGGCCTCGGACGGCAGTGCGACATCGATCCTGTGATCTTCCGGATCACCCTCGCGGTGCTCTCCGCGACCGGCGGCATCGGCCTCATCTTCTACGGCTTCGCCTGGCTCTTCGTCCCCTACGACGACGAGGACGAGAACGAGGTGCGCAAGCTGCTGACCGGCCGGGTCGACGGCCAGGCGCTGGCGGCCGTGCTGTTCGCCCTGGTCGGCTGCGGGGTCTTCCTGACCATGCTGAACAACGGCGGGGTGCTGACCTTCGCCGTCATACTCTCCCTCCTGCTCGCGGGCGCCGGGTACTGGTCGCGCCAGCGGAAGGCTCCCGACCCCGACCCCCTCTCCGCCCAGGCCGTCGCCGACGCCCCGCCGGAGGCCCAGGCACCCCCGATCATGTTCACCTGGCCCTCCTGGTGGCGCGACCCCATGGTCAAGGACGGCAGCCACGTCGGCGGGACGGGCTATCTGTGGGGCCCACCGGACTCCGAGGACCGGGACATCGCGGCGGCCGTCAACATCGGCCGCGGGATCCAGAGCGGCGACCGCGTCGCTGCGGGCGACCGCTGCTCGAGGTCTCCTCAGCCGCGCGGCACCCGCGGCATCGGCGGCTGGGTGTTCCTCTTCGCCCTGCTCGCCGGCTTCCTCGGCACCCGGCTGACCTGGGACGAACACCCACTCGGCACCAGTCTGCAGACCGGCCTGGCCTGTGCGCTCGCCGTCTTCGGCGTCGGTATCGCGGTCAGCGCCTTCCTGGGGCGCACGGGAGCCGGGTCGATCTTCCTGGCGATCATCACGGCGGGACTGCTCGCCGGATCGGCCGCCCTGCCGAAGGACGTCGGCACCGAATGGGTCCGGACCACCTGGGAGCCCACGACGGTGGCCGGCGTGCGCGAGCAGTACGACATCGGTACCGGCAGCGGCACCCTCGACCTGTCCCGGCTGGACCTGACCGAAGGCCAGACCGTCACCGCTCGGGCCGACGTGGGCGTGGGCCGAATACGGGTCATCGTGCCGCAGGACGTGACCGTGCGGCTGAGCGTCGAGGTGGGCGTGGGCGACATCCAGCTGCCCGGCGACGACAAGAAGGACGTGGACGTGGCACCGGGCAAGCACAAGGAGGTCACCCTGTCCCCCACCACGGGCGGCAAGGACACCGGCACGCTCGACCTCGACCTCCAGGTCGGCGTCGGCCAGGCGGAGGTGACCCGTGCTGCGTCATAGGTTCCAGCCCGGACGGCTGGTCGCCGGCGTCTTCCTGACCCTGGCGGGCGTCATCTACGCCGGCGACGCGGGCGATCTCTGGGACACGCCGTGGTTCGTGGTGATCCCCGTCGTCATGGGCGGCCTCGGTCTGGCGGGAGCGGTCGGATTCCTGACCCGGTCCGTACACCGACGCCGCGGTGCACTCCACGCGGCGAGAGGGGACGAGCCCCGGGCGGACCTCCCCGGTTGAACGGCTGACGGTGCTCGGACCGTCGATGCCTGGGCGGCCGCCCCACGGAGTACGGCCCTGCCGGGCGCCGGCTCCCGCGGGACACGGCTCACGGACGTACCGTCGGCCAGCCTCGGGTCGGGCGGCTCACATGAGCTGGGCGTGAACATTGCGGGAGCAAGTGTTCACGCAGGGCGCGGAGGGTCCCGAGGAGCACTCCGCCCGCAGGCTCCGCCGACAAGGCGTGCGCTGCCGCACCTGCCGGCTGCGGACCTACCGGCTGCGGACCTACCGGTACCCGCCCGTCCGCTGGCGCCGTCGGGAGCGCAGGGCGGCGTCCACCGAGAGCAGCGGGGCGCCCGCGAGGACGAGGGGGACCCAGGCCATGAGGTAGGCGAGATCGTTGCCGTAGTAGTACGGGTCGGAGGCCCAGCTGACGGTCAGCCACAGGCTGAGTGAGATCAGCGCGCCGCCGAGCGCCGCCAGGCGGGTCAGCAGTCCGAGCAGGGTGCCGATGCCGACGGCCAGCTCGCCCAGCGCGATGGCGTAACCGAAACCGGCGGGGCTCTTCAGGGCCAGGTCGACCAGGGAAGGGATGGCCGAGGAATCGCGGACGGTACGCATCATGTCGCCGACGGAGCCGGCGCCCGCGTCGTTCATGAAGGCGCTGTCGGTGAGTTTGTCCAGGCCCGCGTAGATGAAGGTGACACCCAGGAAGATCCGCAGAGGCAGGAGGGCGTACCGGGTGGCCTGGTCCCGCCAGTCGCCGCCGCCCGGGTGCGAGGTGTACGCATCCGTCCGCATGCCGTGAGTCATCTTTGCCAGCCGCCTCTCGCCCGCGCGTGCCGAGACCCGCTCAACAGACCATACGTACGACCCATACGTACGACGTGCAGGCCTCGCTCAATCCTTCTTCGACCGGTTTCTTCCTGTCGGTTCCGACAGACTGCCGCTTTCGACAGATTGCCGCTTTCGAGAGGCTGCCGTTTTCGAGAGGCTGCCGTTTCGACGGATCGCCGGTCGGCAGCGGGCCCGGTGCAGTGGACTCGGCGGCGGTCTCGGCGGCGGTGTGTCAGTCCGTCACGTCGATGGCGTACCGATTGGTTTCCACGCCCGCGCTCGTGACCACCTGGACGTCCACGCGGCCCGGTTCCACGTCCGCCGGCACGGGGACCGTCAGCAGGTCGTCCGTGGGGTTGCTGAAGCCGCCGGTCACGGGGACCAGGGGCACGTGGACGTTGACCGCGCCGATGCGGACGACCATCCGGGACAGCCGGTCCGCGCGCTGAGCACCCGGTGGGACGAAACCGGCGCCGCGGATCTCGATGTCGTCACCGGTGCGGATCGGCGCGTCCAGATCGCCGGCCTCCCGCGCCCGGACCACGGACAGGATCACGGGACGCCCGCCCTCCGCGTACTTCCCCGCCACGTAGGTCGCCGCCGAGACCAGCACCAGGATCGCCAGCCCCCACGGCAGGTCGGGCAGTTGTTCCGGGCGCCGGGCCAGCCGTACCGCCGCGAACACCAGGGCGACGGTGCTGATCACCACGTACTGGATGTCGGCGAAGGTCCCGCGTCCCGCGTCGTCCGTCAGCAGGTCGGCCGCGCGTGGCCGGTCCGCCCGTACCTTCTGCAGCCGCTGCCCCAGCACCCGCAGTCCGACGACCCGCCGCACCAGGACCGCGATCCCGCACACCACCGCGAGCACGGTCACCGCTCCGGCGCCGCGGGCGAGTTCGAGCCCGGAGATCAGCGCGTCCCGCCGGCCGTGGCCCGAGGCAACCGCCAGCTGTCCGGCCAGGACGAGTACCGCGTAGGCGACGAAGAGCACCCAGAGGGCCGCCACGGCCCGGGACGTGGACAGACGGTTGTCCTCGCCGATGACCGGGGCCAGCGCCCCGCCCCGTGCCCGGTGGAACCACGACGCCGCCGTCAGCGCACCGGCCACGACCAGCGCAGCCGAGAGCCCGGCGGTGCGCGCCGCCGTCCAGCCGGCACCGATCGCGGTGAGCGACTGTCCGAGGAGCAGCAGCACGACCGCGGCCCACACGACGGCCGCCGTGCGGCGCCCCAGGCCCGCGAGCCAGGCGCGGCCCTCGGCGCGACCGCGTTCGGCGACGAGCCCCGCGGACTGGGTCAGCTCCTCCGAGACCCACTGCCGGGAAGCGGAAGGTGAGTGGGCCACCGCGGCCGGCAGCCCTTGTCCGGCCGCGAACTCGTCCCGCCTGAGCAGGAACGCGGCGACCGCCCGGCGGTGCCCCTCACGGGCGCCGTGCGGACAGTCCCCGCAGGTGCAGCCGCCCCCGTGCGCCGCCTCGTACGCATCTTTGTCCGAGCCGCTCCCGCGTCTCGCCTCCTGCACCGCCACGCCCGACGCCCGCCTTCCCGAACCCTGCGAAAACCCAGTATCGACAACTCCGGCTCCGCCCGCGGCAGAACTCGTAAGTCCCGTGGGACGACTGCGGATTGTGCCGTACACAGCCCCCTGCGCGCCTGCCGCCCCCGGTCCGCTCTGCTCAGCGCGGGTGACACGCGGACCGTCGTGTTGACCCGGCTGCGAGAATTCCCTTATGGCCGAGATCATCCAGCGGGACGGGACCTGGGCGTTCGACGGCGGCACGGTCCGGATCACGCCGGGTCTGCACCGCTCGGTGCCGTTGTTCCGGCAGACGTACGGAGAGGTCTCGGTGCCGCTGGAGGCCGTCGCGGGCATCGTCTTCGAGCCGGAACGCAAACGCGGGCGGCTGCGTCTGAGACTGCGCGAGGGCGCCGACCCACTCCTCCAGGCGACCGGCGGCCGGCTGCCCGACGCGGCGGACCCGTACCGGCTGACGGTGGAGGCCGACCGCTGCGGGGTCGCCGAGTACGTCGCCGAGGAGATCCGCCAGGCGCTGCTCCTCGACCAGGTCCCCAAGGAACCCACCAAGACCTACCTGCTGCCCGGGCCGCCGGTGCCGGTCTCGGTGCGTTCCTCCGACGGCACGGTCTCCTTCGACGGCACCCGGGTGCGGGTCGACTGGGCCGACACATCCGACCGGGTCAAGCGCGCCACCGGCCCGCGGGTCATCGACGTCGGCGACCTGACGCAGGTCGAGTGGCTGCCCAACTCCGGGTCCGAGGACGGTTTCCTGCGGTTCGTGACCCGGGAGACGGTGCTCTCCACGCTGCCGCCCGAGAAGGACCCGTACGCCCTGGCCCTGTGGGGAAGCGCGCGTCGCGATCTGCTCACCGCGCTGATCGCCACCGCGGTCACGGCCCGGCTCCCGCATCCGTCGACCCGTGCGGACGGCGCGGACACCGGGAGCGGGCCCCCGCCCCGGCGGCTCGCATCCGCCGTACCGCCGGCACCGGCCGTACGGTCCCCGGCGGATCATCACGACGTCCTGCTGCGCCGACTGCGCGAGTTGGGCGAGCTGCATCGCAGCGGCGTTCTCACGGACGC
The DNA here is from genome assembly GCF_044328675.1 of Streptomyces sp. NPDC017890. NCBI lineage: Bacteria > Bacillati > Actinomycetota > Actinomycetes > Kitasatosporales > Streptomycetaceae > Streptomyces > Streptomyces sp. NPDC017890. The sequence goes on along the minus strand of NZ_JBIRHU010000002.1, from coordinate 336,050 downwards.
GGAGTTCGCCGTGACGAAGGCGGCCGTACTCAGGGACTTCTGAACCCAGGCACTTTTGAACCCAGGAACGCCTCGACCCGGGAACGTCTGAACCCAGGAACGGCTGACCCCAGGATTGCTGAGCGCGGGCGGATTCCGGATCGGTTCGATACCCGACACATGGTGTCGGGTATCGGGTCCACACTCGGTGCATGACATCGAGCATCGCCGCCAACTGGGCCGACTTCACCACCGCCGAACCCGCACTGGCCGCCACTGTCGAGGCACGCTTCGGCGCGTACACCCACCACACCCTCGCCACCCTGCGCAGGGACGGCTCGCCCCGCACCACCGGTCTGGAGGTGCGCTTCCTGGGCGGCGAGCTGTGGCTCGGCATGATGCCGGGCTCTCTGAAGGCGCTCGACCTGCGCCGCGATCCGCGGTTCGCGCTGCAGGCGAACCCGGGGGACGGCACCGGCATGGGCGGCGGGGACGTGCGGATCGGCGGCCGGGCGGTCGAGGTCGAGGACCCCGAGGCACGGGGGGCGTACGTGAAAGAGGTGGAACCGCCAGAGCCGTTCCACCTCTTCCGTACCGAGCTGACGGAGGTCGTGCGGACCTGCGTCGAGGGCGCCTGCCTGGTCGTTCAGGTCTGGCAGCCCGGGGAGCCCCTGCGCACGGTCAGGCGCGCGTAGGGCCGGGGATCACTCCCACTCGATCGTCCCCGGCGGCTTCGAGGTCACGTCGAGGACGACCCGGTTGACGTCCTTGACCTCGTTGGTGATCCGTGTCGAGATCTTGGAGAGCACGTCGTACGGCAGCCGGGACCAGTCGGCCGTCATCGCGTCCTCGGAGGAGACGGGTCGCAGCACGATCGGGTGGCCGTAGGTGCGGCCGTCGCCCTGGACACCGACGGAGCGGACGTCCGCGAGCAGCACCACGGGGCACTGCCAGATGTCACGGTCGAGGCCGGCCGCGGTCAGCTCCTCGCGGGCGATGGCGTCGGCCTCGCGGAGCAGGTCGAGCCGCTCCTTGGTGACCTCGCCGACGATCCGGATGCCGAGGCCCGGACCCGGGAACGGCTGGCGCTGGACGATCTCGTCGGGCAGGCCGAGCTCCTGGCCGACCATCCGGACCTCGTCCTTGAACAGCTGGCGCAGCGGCTCGACCAGCTCGAACTCGATGTCGTCGGGGAGGCCGCCCACGTTGTGGTGGGACTTGATGTTGGCGGTGCCGGTGCCGCCGCCGGACTCGACGACGTCCGGGTAGAGCGTGCCCTGGACGAGGAAGGCGACCTCGGGGCCGTCCTCCTGCATGATCTCCAGCTGCGCCTGTTCGAAGACCCGGATGAACTCGCGGCCGATGATCTTCCGCTTCTCCTCGGGGTCGGAGACCCCGGCCAGCGCCTTGAGGAACCGCTCCTCGGCGTCCACGACCTTCAGCTGCACGCCGGTCGCGGCGACGAAGTCCTTCTCGACCTGCTCGGTCTCACCCTTGCGCATCAGGCCGTGGTCGACGTAGACGCAGGTCAGCTGGGTGCCGATGGCCTTCTGGACGAGGGCGGCGGCGACGGCGGAGTCCACGCCGCCGGACAGGCCGCAGATGGCGCGCTTGTCGCCGACCTGCTCACGGATGGCCGCGACCTGCTCCTCGATGACGTTGCCCGTGGTCCAGTCCGGGCTCAGGCCCGCGCCCCGGTACAGGAAGTGCTCCAGCACCTGCTGTCCGTGCGTGGAGTGCATCACCTCGGGGTGGTACTGGACGCCGTAGAGCTTCTTCTCGTCGTTCTCGAAGGCGGCGACCGGGACGACGGAGGTGGAGCCGGTGACGGTGAAGCCCTCGGGCGCGGCGGAGCAGGCGTCGCCGTGGGACATCCACACGGCCTGCTCGGCCGGGGTGCCCTCGAAGAGGGTGGAGGACGACTTGGAGACCGACAGGTCGGTGCGGCCGTACTCACGGGCGCCGGAGTTGTCGACGGTGCCGCCGAGGGTCTGCGCCATCAGCTGGAAGCCGTAGCACATGCCGAAGACGGGGACGCCCGCCTCGAACAGGGAGCGGTCCAGGGTCGGGGCGCCGGGCTCGTACACCGACGAGGGGCCGCCGGAGAGGATGATGGCCGCCGGGTTCTTGGCGAGCATCTCGTCGACCGGCATGGAGCTCGGCACGATCTCGCTGTAGACCCGCGCCTCGCGGACACGACGGGCGATGAGCTGGGCGTACTGCGCGCCGAAGTCGACGACCAGGACGGTGTCGGGGGCGGCGGCAGCGGGAGTCGCTGATGACACGGGGTGCCTTCCGGCGGTCGGGCGGGGGTCTTGTACTCCTGATTCTACCGAGACGGTCAGGCCGCCCCGCCCCGCCTGCGGCGCCACGGCCGCCCGCCCCCATGTCTCACCATGCGAACCGGCTTGGACACCGTCCGTCCCCGGGGCATACTGACCCCATGCTCACGCACCAGACCTTCCTCTTTACCTATGGCAACCGGCCCACCGGCTGCCATGGTCGTGCTGCTTGAGCAACTGACAAGCGACTTCCCAGGCGCCCCGGGCCGACAAGGCCCGGGGCGCCTGGCGTTTCCGGGTTCTGTCGCTCCGGGGGCACCACCACCCCCTTCGACGAGGAGCCACCGAGATGACCGTCACCGCAGCGGACCAGGCGGACAAGACCGGCGCCCGCACCACCGAGGCCGCCGGTGTGATCACCGGCGCCCGTGAACGCATCGATGCGCTCGACGACCGGATCATCGGCCTGATCCAGGAACGGATGGCCGTCTCCGCCGTCATCCAGGAGGCCCGGATCACCTCCGGTGGCCGGCGCGTGAACCTCTCCCGTGAGATGGAGGTCCTCGACCACTACCGCCAGGCGCTGGGCAAGCCGGGTACGGCGCTGGCGATGACGATGCTGGAGCTGTGCCGCGGGCGCGTGTGAGTGTCGCAGCCGAGTTCGGGCGACTTCCCGGACTTCTCACCCGTACGGCGCGTTACCGGTGCCCGGGCCTTTCGTTGGTCCCGGTGTCCGTGCCAGCCAGGGGCGGGCCCGAAAGAACCACGCGTGGCTCGCTGGAGCGATGAGACGTGCGGATCGTGCCGTGCGTCGTGGGACCTCGCTCCAGAAAGTGACCGGACGGCAGGGGACAGCAGCCCGGTCACCCTAGAGAACGGCCGGCTCCGGGGACGCCCGGAGCCGGCCGACGGAATGGGTCCGAAACCGGACCGAACGGTTGCGGAGGCCTCCCCGTCCAGCCCGATGCGGTACGACGGAGAGGGCCGGAGCCCCGTACACAGCCCCACACACAACTCGTGCCACCCGAGACAAGCGGTGCAACCCCCCGGCGCCGCCCCCCAGGCACCGGCACCGCCCTGACGCCGGTGCCGGCCGAGTAAGGGCCCCGCGGCGCACACTCCGCGGGGCCCTTCGCCGTGCCATCGCCGTCCCCTTCGCCTCCCGCGCCTCCCCCTTCGCCTCCCGCGCCTCCCCCTTCGCCTCCTCAGTCACCTCAAGCTCCCCCACCTCTCCCACCTCCCCCACCTCAGACATCTCCCCCACCTCTGGCATCTCCCCCATCTCGCCCACCTCCCCGCTCACAGGCGTGACGCGGGTCACATAAAGTTCTTGTCAGGTCGGGCACAACCATTCACAGACTTCGCCGATCAAACAGGCCGAACCGATCGAGCAGATCGGTCCGAAGGGTCCACCGCGTCCCACACGCGGAGGCCTCCTCAGAGCCCCGTACCGCGAGCATGCGGTACGCCTGACTTCACGAGGTCTTCATGAAGCTTCGCCGCGCCATCGTGACCATGGCCGCGACGTCCGTCATCGCTCCGCTGGCGCTCCTGTCGGCACCGGCCGCCTTCGCGACCGAGAGCCCGGCCCCGGCAGCGAGCTCCTCGTCCGAGGCGGACACCTCCTCGGGCGACCAGAACTCCTCCTCCGACGGCAAGACCACCCCCTCGGAGGGAGAGAGCACCCCGACCGACGGCCAGTCCACGCCGTCGGACGGGCAGAGCACCCCCACCGACGGTCAGTCCACGCCGTCGGACGACGCGTCGACGCCGTCCGGCGACGCGAGCACCCCCGGCGGTTCCGAGACGACCAGCCCCGCCCCGTCGACGTCGGCGCCGACCGACGAGCCGACGGAGCCGGAGGACCCCGAGGCCGAGGTCCCGTTCTGCGAAGACGTCGACGCGGAGTACTCCGCCGCCAAGGTGTCCGCGGACATCAAGGGCCTGCCGGGCAAGATCGTCGCGGGCGACGGCCACCACGCGTTCCAGCTCGTCGTCACCAACGAGTCGAAGACCGACGTCAAGGAAGTCGCGTTCTACGCCGAGGTGGAGAACTACGAGTTCGAGGACGAGTCGAAGTTCCTCAGCTCGTACGTCGACCTGGAGTTCAAGAACCCCGAGACCGGCGCCTGGGACCGCATCGGCGACGACGAGTGGGCCGGTGACTACTTCTTCTTCGTGGAGAAGCTGAAGGCCAAGGCGAGCAAGACCGTCGACCTGCGGGTCAGCATCGACGCCAAGGCCCCGGCCGGTGACGCCTACTCCTTCGCCTTCGGCGCCTACCTGGACAACGTCGACGGCCAGGAGTGCATCGCCTCGGGCTGGGCCCAGTACGACTTCCAGGTCCTGAAGCCCGGCTCCGGCAACCCCGACCCGGGCACCGCCAAGCCGAGCGACAAGGGTGACAAGGGCGGCAAGGACGACAAGATCTCGGTGAAGAAGCCGCAGGGCAACGTCTCCGAGCTGCCGACCGGCAGCCTCGCCGAGACCGGTTCCAGCTCCGCGCTGCCGACGATCGGGCTCGTCGGCGGACTCGCCGTCGTCGTCGGTGGCGGCGCGGTGTTCCTGGTGCGTCGCCGTAAGGCCGGCATCGAGGCGTAACCAGCGGTACGGCAAGACGGGAAGGACCTGCGCTCGGAGGGGGGCGCAGGTCCTTCTGTGTGTCCGCCGCCGCTACTCCTTCGGCGGCACCGCCGGTATCCCCAGGAACGGCAGCCGCAGCGCGCCGAAGGCCTCCGCCGGGACCGCCGGGAACTTCGGCTCGACGGGGGCCATGCGCTCGTACGCCGCTCCCTGGACCGGGCGCGGGTCGCTCTCGCCCTTGTTCGGCCAGTACGACATCGCGCGCTCGGCCTGCGCCGTGATGGTCAGGGACGGGTTGACGCCCAGGTTCGCGGAGACCGCGGCACCGTCGACGACCGAGATGCCGGGATGCCCGTAGAGGCGGTGGTACGGGTCGATGACGCCCCTCTCGCGACAGGCGCCGATCGGGCAGCCGCCCAGGAAGTGCGCGGTGAGCGGGGTGCCCATCAGCTCGCCGACGTTGGAGCCGGCGAAGCCGCCGATCTCGGCCGCCAGGGCGGAGGCGCCCTCCGTCGCGGCCTTGATCTGCTTGGGGTTGGGCGAGCCGTGGCCCTGGCGTGCGGTGAGCAGGCCCTTGCCGACACCCGTCGGCTTCAGATGCGTGGTCAGGGAGTTGTCCAGTGACTGCATCACCAGGCCGATGATGGTCCGCTCCGACCAGCGCCGGTTGGACAGGGAACGCAGGACCCGCGAGGGGTGCCTGGCCGCGTGGCCCAGGAAGCCCAGGACGCGGGACGCGCCCGAGGCGTTATGCCCGGCATAGGGGACCTGGAGGATCGACAGGCCGCCCATCGAGTTGGATCCCTTGCCGTAACGGACCGGCTCGATGTGCGTGTCGGCGTCCGGGTGGATCGAGGACGTGATGGCGACGCCCCGCGTGAAGTCGGCCCGCGGCTCGCCGGTGGCCCTGCGGTAACGCCGGTCGTCGGTCTGGGCGCCGACCAGCGCCTCGGAGTTGGTGCGGGTCAGCTCGCCGAGCCGGTCGGACAGGTGGGGGAGCCGGCCGCTCGCCTTCATGCGGTGCAGCAGGGTCTGGGTTCCGTAGGTGCCGGCGGCGAGGACGACCCGGCGGGCCGTGAAGGTGCGGCCCGCGTCCTTCTTCCGCCGGTCGGTGGGGAGGGTGGCGATCGCGAAGCCGCCGCGTGAGTCGTCGGTGACGGAGACGGCCGTGGTCATCGGGTGCACGACGGCGCCCGCCTTCTCGGCGAGGTACAGGTAGTTCTCGTTGAGGGTGTTCTTCGCGCCGTGCCGGCAGCCGGTCATGCACTCGCCGCACTCGTTGCAGGCCTTGCGGTCGGGGCCCGCGCCGCCGAAGTAGGGATCGGCCGCCCGCTCGCCCGGCTCGGCCTTCGTCGTGCCGTCGCCGTCCTCGCCGTCGCCGAAGAAGACGCCGACCGGCGCCATGTGGAAGGTGTCGCCGACGCCCATCCGCTCGGCGGCGGCCTTCAGGTGCACGTCGGACGGGGTCATGGTCGGGTTCAGCCGGACCCCGAGCATGCGCCGGGCCTGGTCGTAGTACGGCGTCAGCTCGTCGTGCCAGTCGGTGATGTCCCGCCACTGGGGGTCGTCGAAGAAGGGCTTCGGCGGCACGTAGAGCGTGTTGGCGTAGTTGAGGGACCCGCCGCCGACACCGGCACCTGCCAGGACCATGACATTTCCGAGCAGGTGGATGCGCTGGATGCCGAACATGCCGAGCTTCGGGGCCCAGAGGTAGTTCTTGAGGTCCCAGGAGTTCCTGGGGAGGGTGCCGCGGGTGAAGCGGCGGCCGGCCTCCAGGACACCGACCCGGTATCCCTTCTCGGTGAGGCGGAGGGCGGAGACCGAACCGCCGAAGCCGGAACCCACTATGAGGACGTCGTAGTCGTACCCGTTCTCGTCCCGGGTCCGGGCGGATTTCTCCTGTGACACGTGCTCTCCTCGTTGAGAACGGGTACGGGTGGCGGGGTTGCTCAGCGGAGGCGGAGGGCCTTCATCAGGCGCAGGCTCCGGCTCATGAACTGCGCGTACTTCTCGTCGTCCATCCCGAGCGACGGCGCCATCGGCAGCAGCCGCTGGTGGGCGACCGTCTGGGACTCGGTGTACTTGAGGATGCCCTCGGAGCCGTGCCGGCGGCCGAGGCCGGATTCCTTCATGCCGCCCATCGGGGACTGGACACTGCCGTACGCGGACGCGTAGCCCTCGTTGATGTTGACCGTGCCGGTGCGCAGGCGGGCGGCGACCTCCCGCCCGACGCGGGCGTCGGTCGTCCACACCGAGGAGTTGAGCCCGTACGACGTGGCGTTGGCGCGCTCGACGGCCTCGTCCACGTCCGAGAAGCGGTACACGGAGACGACCGGCCCGAAGGTCTCCTCGCAGCACAGCGTCATGGCGTCCGTGACGCCTTCGAGGACGGTCGGCTCATAGAAGTACGGACCGATGTCGGGGCGGGCCACCCCGCCGGCCACGATCCGCGCCCCCTTGGCGACGGCGTCCTCCACGTGCCGCTTGACGGTCTCCAGCTGATGCCCGCTCACCAGCGACCCCATGTCGGCGCCGTAGGCCAGGGCGCTGCCCAGCCGCACAGCCCGGGTTCGGGCGGCGAAGCGGTCGAGGAACGCGTCGGCGACCGACTCGTGGACGTACAGCCGCTCGATGGAAACGCACAGTTGGCCGGCGGAGGAGAAGCAGGCGCGGACGGCACCGGCCGCCGCCTTCTCGATGTCGGCGTCCGCCAGGACCAGCATGGCGTTCTTGCCGCCCAGCTCCAGCGAGACACCGACCAGGCGGTCGGCGGCGACGGTGGCGACCTCGCGGCCGGTGCGGGTGGAGCCGGTGAAGGAGACGTAGTCGCCGTGCTTGACGACCTCGGGGCCGATCACCGGGCCGACGCCGATGACGGCTTGGAGGACGTCGGCGGGCAGCCCGGCCTCGATCAGCAGGTCACGGGCCCACAGGGCGGTGAGGCAGGACTCGGTGTCGGGCTTCATCACGACCGCGTTGCCCGCGACGAGTGCGGGCAGGGCGTCGCCCACGGAGAGTTCGAGGGGGTAGTTCCACGGCACGATCTGGCCGACGACCCCGCGCGGGTGGCGCAGTTCGGTGACCTTCGTGAGGGTCGGTACGGCGCCGGTGTGCCGCTTGGGCCGCAGGTACGCGGGAGCCTTGCGGCCGTAGTGCCGGGCGGCGACGGCGACGGCCTGGACCTCCTCGTGGGCGTGCAGGCGGGCCTTGCCGGTCTCCAGCTGGATGAGGTCGAGGACCTCGGCCTGGCGTTCGAGGACCAGGTCGTGGAAGCGCAGCAGGACGGCGGCGCGCTGCCGTACCGGGGTGCGCGCCCAGACGGCCTGGGCGGCGCGGGCCAGCTCGAAGGCGCGGGCCACGTCCTCGGGTGTCGACTCGGGCAGGTCGGCCAGCTTCTCGCCGGTGAACGGCGAGTGGTTGGCGGTGCGGCCGGAGCCGGCCACGCCCTTGGTGAGCTGGGCGACCAGCTCGGGCGTCACCACGTCGGCAGCGGTGCGGGCGCCCGCGGGGGCGGGGGCGAGAGGGTTCGTGCCGGTGATTTCCGGGGCCTGCGCATCCGTCATGAGCCGCAGGGTATGACGCCGCGAGGGCTTTGTGTACCCGTCGGTAATCGGGATTCACCGAGTGCTCACACATTGCCAGTGATCGCTGGCAACAAACCCACTGATCAGGGCGTTACGCGGGATGGCTGAACCTGACCGATTCCTGCCGCTCCGGAGCGGGGCCGGTGCCGCCGGTCACTGCCGCAAGGCCCTCGGCGGTGCGGCCGGCCGGTCCTGATCCCCCGTCAGGGCTTGTCGATCTCCCAGTTGGCGATCACCGTCCGGGCGATGTCCCGTCCCTCGTCGGCGAAGTAGCCCTCGCGCGGGTAGTCGATCGAGACCTTGTACATGTCGCCGTTGCCGGCCCGGTAGTAGACGACGTGGTACTCCCGCTTGCGGGGATTGCGCGTGTCCGTGGTCGTGTAGGCGATGACGTTCTCGGCCGCTCTGCCGTCCTTGTACTCGGTCGCGACCGGTTCGCCTTTGGGAGCGGGATCGTCGGCGAAGTTCGACGTGTACTCGCCGTCCTTGAACACGTCCCAGTCCGCCCACGCGTTGGCCATGGCGGAGTCCGGGATCTTGTCGTCATCGTCGTCGGCCTTGATGTCACGGTCCACGTGGACGGTGACCGCACCGCTCGGGTCGGCGAACGACTCGGTGGTGCCGTCCCAGTTGTCGGGGTGCTCCAGCTTCTCGAACGACGCCGGCACGCCGACGCTCATGCCGTGTTTCGCGCCGAGTTCCTGCTTCTTCCACCCCTCCGGCAAGGGCCCCGCGAAGGGGTCCGCGATCACCAGGTACGACGCCACCGCCGCCGCGACGACCGCCGCGCCGAGGGTGATCCACGCGTTGCGGCCCAGCCGGACGCTCCACCTGGACGCCGGCCCGGACGGCTCGTCCTCCTCGGGGGCCCGTACGACCTGGGTGGCCGCCGGCTCGGGCGGGTTCGCGACGGCGTCCAGCAGGGCCCGGACCCGTGCGGCGTCCGGGCGGCGCGCCGGGTCCTTGTCCAGCAGGCCCGTGATGGCCTCGGCCAGCGGTCCCCGCGCGGCGGCGGGCGGCGCGGGCGCCGCGTTGAGCACGGACTGGAGCGTGGCGGGGGTGTTGCTGCGGCGGAACGGCGAGACGCCCTCTGTCGCCGCGTACAGCACCACGCCCAGCGACCAAAGGTCGCTCGCCGGGCCGGGGCGCTGGCCCAGCACCCGCTCGGGGGCGATGTACTCCGGCGAGCCGACGAAGCCGCCGGTGTCGGTCAGGTTGGTCTCGCCCTCGATCTGGGCGATGCCGAAGTCGGTGAGGACGACCCGGTCGTGCCGGCCGAGCAGTACGTTGTCCGGCTTCACGTCCCGGTGCAGGACACCGGCCGCGTGCGCGGCCTCCAGCGCGCCGAGCACCTCCAGACCGATCCGGGCCGCCTCCCGCGGGCCCAGCGTGCCCTCCTGCAACGCGTCGCCCAGCGAGCGGCCCCGCACCAGCTCCATCACGATCCACGGCTGGTCGTCCACCACCGCGACGTCGTGCACACCGACCACCGCGGGATGATCGAGCCGGGCCGCGGCGCGCGCCTCGCGGCGCATCCGTTCGAAGGCGTTGTCCCGTTCGCGCTCGGGAAGGTGTTCGGGTACGCGGGGTTCCTTGACGGCGACCTCGCGGTCCACGGTCTCGTCCTTCGCCCGCCACACCGTGCCCATGCCGCCGTGCCCGAGCTTGGCGATCAGCCGGTAGCGGCCGGCGATGAGCCGCCCGACGCCCGGGTCCCGCGTGGACGGCGCCGCAGGCTCGGGCTGCGACCGGGGCCGCGACGGCGATTGCGACGGCGCCTGCGCCTGCGCCTGCGCCTGCGGCGGTACGACCTGGGTGGGTGCCGCGTACGGGTTGCCGGGATGCGGCACTGCGACGGCCGGATTCGGTGGTTGCAGGCCAAAACTCGTCGGCTCGTCCGTCCCGTTGCGGCGTCCCCCGTTGCTGCTCATGCGTCCATCCATATCGCGCCGGACGCGTCCGTATCCACCACTCGTGGCGCGCGGTCACAGACCCGTGACGCACGCTGCCGCTTATCTCCTGTTTAGGTCCGTTGCGGCGGACTCCCCGGGGGGCGGAGACGTGAAGGAGGCCGCGGAGGAGGCGTCGGAGGAAACCCCGGTGGACGCCCCGGAAGACGCCCCGGACGGTGGCATCGGCTCCGTCGTCGGCGTCGCGGGCGCCGAACTCTTCGGCGTACCGCCTCCGGCACCGTCGCCGTCCGCGAGCAGCGCCGCCGCCGTGACGCCCGCGCCCGCCGCCACGACGACCAGCAGCGCCACGACGAGCACGCCCCGCGTCACGCGCCGGGACGCGCCCTCCCGGTGGGGCGCGGGCGTACGGCCCGTGGTCAGGAAGGCGCGCAGCATCCGCTCGGCCTCCGCCGCGTCCAGCCGCTGTCCGGGGTCGCGTTGCAGCAGGCCCCGTACGACCGGGAGGATGGGCTCGGCCTGTGCGGGCGGGCGGATCTCCTCGGTGACCACGGCATGCAGGACACCGCCCAGCGAGTCCCGGTGGAAGGGCGACGCGCCGCTGAGGACCGCGCACAGCAGCACGCCCAGCGACCACAGGTCGGACTCCGGCCCGGTCCCGGCACCGGACATCCGCTCGGGGGCGGTGTACTCGGGGGAACCGACGAAGGAGCCGGTCTCGGTGAGCGTGGTGGCGCCCGCCACCTGGGCCACGCCGAAGTCGGTGAGGACGACCCGGCCGTCCTCGGCCACCAGCACGTTCGACGGCTTCACGTCCCGGTGCAGGATGCCGGCCGCGTGCGCGGTGCGCAGGGCGTCGAGCAGGGCGATGCCGATCCGGGCGGCCTCGGCGGCGTCGACCGGGCCGTGGCTCAGGACGCGGTCGGCGAGCGACCCGCCGTCGACCAGCTCCATGACCATGTACGCGCGCGCGTCGGCCTCGACCACGTCGTGCACGACGATGACGTGCGGATGGCTCAGCTGCGCGACCGCTCGGGCCTCGCGCAGAGTGCGCTCGCGGCGCCGCCGGGCCTCGGCCGCGGAGAGGCTCTCGTCGAGGGGCAGCGCCTTCACGGCCACCTCACGGGCGAGCAGTTGGTCGGTCGCCCGCCATACGATGCCCATTCCGCCGCGCCCGAGCCGCTCGTGGAGCTGGTAACGGCCCGCGATGACTCGCCCGCCCGCCCCCTCGGTCACCATGCGTCCCATCATGCCGCACCGGACGCGCCGACTCCGGGCCGCCGTCACACGGGTGGCCGACAACCGACGGGTGCGCGGGCGGCACCCGGCCGGTTGCCGGCCGTCGCACGGCGGTGATTCAGCCGGTCTTCTCCTGCCAGCTCCGCAGCACCGCCCCGAACTGCCGTTGCATGGTCGGCCAGTCGTTCGCCGGCCCCGACATGTTGAGGGCGTACTCGACACCGTCGCGGGACATGTACATCTCCGCCACGGCGCGACGCGGGCCGGGGAAGGGGGTGTCCTTGGCCAGCGCGGTCCAGGTGTACTCCCACCGGGCGCTGTCACGGTCGCGGTAGGTGGTGCGCTCCATGGTGACGCGCTGGTAGCCGACCAGACGGTGGAGCTGCACCTCCAGGTCGAGCTGGTGTGCGTAGGGGTCGTTGTAGTCGGGAGCGGTGTCGACGGATATACGGATGATGTGCTCGCCGCCGTCGGGGGTGTAGTCGACCTGCTGGAGTTCGCCGGAGTCGTCGAACTCCGTCCGCTGCCATCCCTCGGGCAGGGAGAGGCCGAAACCCAGCGGGTCGTCGTGGCGGACCCAGTCGGCCGGCACGGAGCTGCCGGGGTCCTTGCCGGTCGTGGCCGAGGCGGAGGGGGAGGGGGAGATGGAGGCGGACGGCGAACGGGTGGGGTCCGGACCGGCCGACGAGCCGTCTTCGTCCCCCCGTTGGAGCACCACGACGGTGCCCGCGCCGACGAGGGCCGCGACGGTCACGACCAGGGCGAGCATACGCAGCCGGCCGCGCCGGGGACGCCGGGGAGCGGCGGCGCCCACCGGTCCGGCCGGCGCTTGCGCCGTCGGCATCGGGCCCGCCGTCGCGGGGCCGGGTGCCGGATGCCCCGCCGCCGCGTGACCGGGTGCCGGATGCCCCGCCGCCGCGTGACCGGGTGCCGGATGCCCCGTCGCCGCGGGGCCGACCACCGTCGGGCCGGTCATCGGCCGGTACGGCGTCGCGGTGTTCCCGCCCGCCGGCCCCGGTGTCCCCCAGTGGGACGTGCCGCCGTGCCCCGCCGGGCCCGAGTACTGCGTCGGCACGTACGCCTGGGCCGCGTCGGACCGCCGTCCCTCCGCCGCCTCCGCGAGCATCTGCTCGGTCTCGGTCACGTCGGGCCGCGTGGCCGGCTCCTTGCGCAGCAGGGCACTGATGACGGGCCCGAGCGGTCCGGCGTACCGGGGCTCGGTGGCCTCCTCCTCGACGACCGCCTGCATGGTGGTGAGCGGCGACGTACGGCGGAACGGCGACCTGCCCTCCACCGCCGTGTACAGCGTCGCGCCGAGCGCCCACAGGTCGGAGGCGGGGCCCGGGTCGTGGCCCCGGACGCGTTCGGGCGCCAGGTAGTCGACGGAGCCGACCACCTCCCCGGTCCGCGTGATGGTGGAGTCGCCCTCGATCTGCGCGATGCCGAAGTCGGTGAGCAGCACCCGGCCGTCGTCGGCGAGCAGCACGTTGCCCGGCTTGACGTCGCGGTGCAGGACACCGGCGGTGTGCGCGGCGCGCAGGGCGCGCAGCACCCACAGGCCGATCCGGGCGGCCTCCCGTGGCTCGACCCGTTCGTCCTCCTTGACGGCGTCGGCCAGTGAGCGGCCCTCGACCAGCTCCATCACGATCCAGGGCCGGCCGTCGTGTTCGAGTACGTCGTGCACGGTGACGACGGCCGAGTGGTTGATCCTCGCCGCCGCGCGCGCCTCCCCCCGGGTGCGCGCCAGCAGTATCGCCTGATCGCTCTCGGAGACGTAGAGCGCGGCGGTCAACTCCTTGATGGCGACGATCCGGTGCAGCACTTCGTCGTGTGCGCGCCACACCCGGCCCATGCCGCCGCTGCCGATGGCGTCCTCGAGCCGGTAACGGCCCGCGACGAGCCGGCCCTGCATCTGATTCACGTTGCCCCGCAATGGTCTTGTCCAGGGTCAGACTAGGGACCGGCCCGCGTACGGGGAACGGGTGGGGGGCCATGGAAACCGCTCTGTGACGGTTGTCGCTTTCCGGGGCAGGAGGCAACCATCGGACCCAACGGCGCTCGGCTCGGCGACAACTGGCGCGCCATCAGCCGTCGCACCGAGTCGGTCAGTCTGTGAACCGGTAGCTCGCCGACGCCTGTTCGTACAGCCGGGTCACCTCGTCGCGCTGCGCCTCCGGGCCACGGACCTGAAGCACGTGGTAGCGCCCGTCGATCAGCATCGCGACGTTGCGCACGTACAGCTCGCCTCCGTCGGCCGCGGTCCAGGTGAACTGCCCCTCGGCCATGGTCCGTCCGCCGACCTCGATGGTCTTCAGGCCGCTGGAGGTGGCCCAGCTGGAGGCGCGGTACGACTCCAGCTCGGGTTCGCTGTCACGCTGGTAGACCATCGGGTCGTCGCCGAACTCGGCCGCCCGGTCCCGGCCGGGTACGACGATGAGCTCGAAGTCGCCCTTTCCGTAGACGACCTGGCCGCTGCCGTTGCGGGGCGTGCGGTTCCAGCCCTCGGCGACGGCGACGCGGAAGCCCTCGGCGTCCTTGCGCAGGGCGAAACCGTCGGCCACGTCGGGGTCGTCGGTCTGCGTCTCGGTGGAACCGCCCTCCGTCTGGGAGGCACTGGGTCCGGGCTCGGGTTTCGTCTGCTCCGGCCGGGGTTCGCTGCTGACGTCCGGGGACCGCTCGGGCGGTGCCTGGCTCGCCTCGCCGGCGGCGCCCGTCCGGTCGGTGCCGCCGGTGCCGCTCGTGTCGCTCTTCGGCATGAAGAACATGGCGTAGGCGACCGCTCCGGCCAGGACGAGCAGTATCACCAGGAGCAGTGTCCGGCCGAGGCTGCGCGGTGAACGGGCCGTCCCCTGCCTGCCCCGCTTGTGCCGTCCGTGGTGCGCGGGCAGCCCGGCACGCCGTCTGCGCACCAGCTCGCCCCGGCGACGCACGATGGGCAGCCGGCTGGTTTCGACGGGCGGGGCCGAGACGACGTGCAGGCCGGCCTCCGGTTCCGGCGCCGACCGCACCAGAGAGCGCAGCCAGCCGCTCAGCTCCTCGAAGTCGATGCGCTCGGTGGGGTCCTGACGCAGCAGCGACTCCACGACCGGCCGCAGCGGCCCGCACTCCTCGGCGAACGCGGGCGGCTCCGCGCACACGATCTGCACCAGCTCGGCCGTCGACTCCTCCGGATAGGGCGCGTGCCCCTGTACGGCGCGGAAGAGCAGCGCGCCCAGCGCCCACAGGTCGGTGGCGGGTCCGATGGGCGCGGCCAGCTGCCAGTTCTCGTGCACGGGCCCGGCCTGTTCCGGCGCCCAGCGCTCGGTGACCGGCCCGACCACGGCCATCCGCGTCTGCCGTGCCCGTTCGGCGGCGAGCGCGGTGGCCGGTCCGCGCGGCGCGGGCGCGCGGGCGACCATGTCGTCCCAGTGCCCGGCGGTGGTCGCGGGGCCGGGTTCCTGCGGCGGGGCGGCGGGCAGAGGGCGTCCGGCCTCCGGAGCGGGGGGCACGGAGGAGGCGGGCGGGGCGGTGGGGACCCGGTCGCCGGCGGGGCGGGGGGTGGCGCCGTGCCAGGAGGCCGTCCGTACGCCGTAGGGGTCGGTGATCTGCCCGGGCGGGGCGGCACCGTGACCGGGCGCTTCGGTGGGCCGGGCGCCGGAGGGGGGCGTGCCGGGGCCGGTCGTACGGGGCCGCTGGGCGGCGTCGGTGTCGTTGTCGGGGGCGGGGCGGGCGCCGGGCAGGGCCGCGCGGCCGTTCTGCGCCTCCTGGACGCGGGCCGCGGCCCGTGCCCCGGCGCGGTAGGCGGCAATCGCCCCGGCGCGCGCGGCGCGCACGTCCCCGCCGGTGTCGAACGGCGCGGGGGCGAGCCCGGCGGGGGCGCCGCCCGGCCTCTGGGCACCGGGTACCGGCAGCCCGCCGACGGTCCGCGCCTCGATGGCGGCCCGCCGGGCAGCCTCGGGATCGGCACCGCCGGGCCCGAGCATCCCGGCCCGCACGTCCCCGGGGGCGGCGCCTCTGGCCCCGGCACCACCGGGACCGGAAAACCCGGGGTCCGCACCACCGGAGCCATAGCGCCCCGGGCCCGCACCACCGGGACCAGGAAGCCCAGCGCCCGCACCACCGGCCCCGGCACCACCCGGACCAGGAAGCCCAGCGTCCGCCCCGGTCCCGATCCCAGCCCGGCCAGGGCCGAGGGCCCCGGTCCCCGTGCCGCCGCCCCGGCCGAAGGTCCCGTCAGGGGCGGTCGTCGCGTTCGTCGCGGTACCCGGGCCCTCCTCGCTCTCGGGGGCGGGCACCGGGTCGTACCCGCACAGCGCCTCCTCCGCCGCCCCGACCGCCAGGCCGGTCAGCATCACGCGCCCGTCGTCGCAGACGAGCACCGTGCGCGCGGTGATGTTGCGGTGCACCCAGCCGTACGTGTGCAGCACCCGCAGCGCCAGGAGGACGTCGGAGGCCACCTCGGCCGCCCGGTACGGCGTCAGCGGCTGCTCGGCGAGCAGGGCGGCCAGCGGCCTGGCGGCCACCAGCTCGCTGACGATCCACAGCGAACCGCCCTCGGCGAACACGTCGAAGACCTGGTCCAGGCGCGGATGGTCGGGAACGGCGGCCGCGGCCTGCGCGGCCTCGACGGCACGCCGTACCACCGGGTCGGCGGGCCGCCGGGGGCCGCCGCGCGCGTCCGGCGACCGCCTGCCGGGGTTGCGGGCGCCGCCGTCCCGGGCCGTGAAGCCCTCGGGCAGGCCGTCCGCGTCGAGCACCTCGGCCTCGACGACCTCCGGCAACGGAACCTGCCGGACCAGGACTTCCTGACCGCTGTACGTGTCGAAGGCCCGGGTCTCGGTGAGTTCGTACTCGTCGGACGGCGGCAGGGGCAGGCGGTAGCGGTCGGCGAGTACCCGTCCCGCATAGTCGTCCACGTCGCCACCCCCGGCAGCCCGTCGGTCAATTCCGTTCGCCCGGCGGGCCGTTCCGGCTGCGTACGGTCCGCAAGCACTCACGATACGTGCCGGAGGCAACCCACAAAGAGGGGATGCCAGATATCGGGCCGCTCAAACCCGGGGCCCGATGGTTCAGGACTTGGGCCGGAAGGTCTTCGTCAGGGTCTGCCAGGTGTCCCGGCGCAGGTCACCGTCCCAGTCGGCGGCCTTCGCGGTGTACATGAGCGCGTAACCCTGGTGGTCGTTGACGACGAATCCCCGGTCCACGGTCCGGTACTTGGTGCCGCCGTCCGTGTAGGTGAACTCCCAGTCCGCCGCGTTCCAGCCGCGGTAGCCCACCTTCTCTATGCGGATCTTCCGGTACTGGGAGCGGACCATGTACCGCTCCTGGTTCTTCCAGTCCGTGACGGGGTCGCCCTTGGGCGTGGACGTCCAGGCGACGAGCAGCTTCTGCCCCTGGGGGCCGGTGAACCGGTCGCCCGCGGAGCCCGTGGACTGGTACTTCCAGCCCTCGGGCAGTCCGATGCCGTAGCCCTGTTTGCCCTGGTGGGTGGTGGCCGCGCCCTCGTCGGCACCGGACTCTCCGGCATCGCCCGAGCCGGCCCCGGCGCCACCGGACGCGCTCGCTCCGGAGCCGGGCGCGCTGCCCGCGGCTCCGTCCGTCGCCGGATCCGACGCCGCGCCGTCGGTACCGGTACCGCTCTCCTCGTCCTGCTTGGTGCCGCCGCTCGCGGGGGCGGTGGCAACGGCCTTGTCACCGCTTCCGCCCTCGGCCCCGTTCCCGTCGTCGCCGCCGAGCGTGAGGGCCAGCACGGTGCCGAGCACGGCGAGGGCCACGACGACGGCGATGATCACCAGCGTCCGGCGCGGCACCACGTCGGTGAGCGGTGCCCGGGGCACGGACCGGGGCGGCAGGTCCGGCGGCGGTACGACGGGCCAGCCGGAACTCCGGGTGCCCCCGGGCGTGTTCGACGCACCGTGCTCCGAGCCCACTCCGGCGCCGACGGCACGGGCTCCCGCCCCCGTCGTCGGCGACGTCGCGGGCGCGGCGGAACCCGGGGCGCCGGACACTCCGGCGGAACCGGCCGAACCGGCGGTGTCCGACGCGGCCCGGCCGGCGCCGCCCGGCTTGGCGCGGGAGGCGGCCGCGGCACCGGCCGCGCCGGCCCCGACGGCGGCCTTGCGCACGGAGCGAAGCGCCCCGCGCAGCCGCTCCCCGGCCTCCTCGCCCCGCTTGCCCCCGGCGCCCGCCGAACCGCCCCGGCGGGTCCGCTCGTCCGGCTGTACCGGCAGCGGTACGACCTTGGTGGCGTCGGCCGGCTCGGTCTCGGCCGCCCGGTCCGGGGCGTGGATGACCTTGTTGAGCATCGCGCGGGCACCCGCGTCGTCGAGCCGCTGGACGGGGTCCTTGTTGAGCAGCCCGAAGATGACGTCCCGCAGCGGGCCGGCGTTCTTCGGCTCCTCCAGGTTCTCCGTCATCACCGCGGTCAGCGTCGCGATCGCGGAGCCCTTGTCGTAGGGCGGGGTGCCCTCGACCGCCGCGTACAGCAGTCCGCCGAGCGACCACAGGTCGGCGGCGGGTCCCGGCTTGTGGCCGCGGGCGCGCTCCGGGGAGATGTAGGAGGGGGCACCGACGAGCATGCCGGTGGAGGTGATGGACGGGTCGCCCTCGACCTGGGCGATGCCGAAGTCGGTGAGGACGACCCGGCCGTCCTCGGCGATCAGTACGTTGGACGGCTTCACGTCGCGGTGCAGGATGCCCTCGCGGTGCGCGGAGCGCAGGACGTCGAGAACGGCGAGGCCGACCTCCGCCGCGCGCTTCGGATCCAGCAGGCCGTCCTCACGGATGGCCTCGGCGAGCGACTTGCCCTCGACGAGTTCCATCACGATCCACGGCCGGTCGTCCTCCTCGACCACGTCGTAGACCGTCACGGCGCTGTTGTTGCGGATCCGCGCGATGGCCTTGGCCTCGCGCAGCGTGCGCGTGATCAGGCGCCGCTTCTCCTCCTCGTCGATGTTCCCCGGGAACCGCAGCTCCTTGACGGCGACCGTGCGTCCGAGGGTCTCGTCCTCGGCCCGCCACACCGTCCCCATGCCGCCGCGGCCGAGCACGTCTCCCAGCCGGTACCGCCCGGCGAGGAGACGTGCGCTCTTGTCCGTACGGGATGTCCCCGCCCGCTCCGCCTCCGACATGCGTCCCCTCATGCAACCCGCCCTGACAGAGCCTTCATTGTCTCTCACCCGACAAGTGCTCGACGCCCCGGGTGCCTCTGGCGCCGGCCGGGCGCGAGGGCGGGTGGCACGGCGGGGTGACCCTGAGTCACACCCGCCCCGGCAGCCCCTGCCACCTTCCCTATCGCGGCACGATGTCCGGCGCCCCCAGCCGGGCCGCGTCGGCCGTCAGGTCGTCCGGCTGGCGCTGCGACTCCCGCTCGGCCTCGACCCGCTTCTCGTAGTGCTGGACCTCCCGTTCGATCTGGTCCTTGTCCCAGCCCAGCACCGGCGCCATCAGTTCGGCGGCCTCGCGGGCGCTGCGCGTGCCCCGGTCGAAGGTCTCGATGGAGATGCGGGTGCGCCGGGTCAGTACGTCGTCCAGGTGCCGCGCGCCCTCGTGGGAGGCGGCGTAGACGACCTCGGCGCGCAGGTAGTCGTCGGCGGCGTGCAGCGGTTCACCGAGGGAGGGGTCGGCGGCGATGAGCTCCAGCACCTCCTCCGCCATGGCGCCGTACCGGTTCAGCAGGTGCTCCACGCGTACGACGTGCAGGCCGGTGCGCGCGGCGACCCGCTTCCGCGCGTTCCACAGCGCCCGGTAGCCCTCGGCGCCGAGCAGCGGCGTGTCCTCGGTGACGCAGTCGGCGACCCGCAGGTCGAGTCCGTGCACCGCCTCGTCCACGGCGTCCTTGGCCATCACCCGGTACGTCGTGTACTTGCCGCCCGCGACGACGACGAGGCCGGGCACCGGGTGGGCGACCGTGTGCTCACGGGACAGCTTGCTGGTGGCGTCGGACTCGCCGGCCAGCAGCGGGCGCAGACCGGCGTAGACGCCCTCGACGTCGTCGCGCGTGAGCGGCACGGACAGCACGGAGTTGACGTGCTCCAGCAGGTAGTCGATGTCCGCGCTGGAGGCGGCCGGGTGGGCCTTGTCCAGGTCCCAGTCGGTGTCCGTGGTGCCGATGATCCAGTGCCGGCCCCAGGGGATGACGAACAGCACGGACTTCTCGGTGCGCAGGATCAGACCGGTGCTGGAGTGAATGCGGTCCTTGGGCACGACCAGGTGTATGCCCTTGGAGGCGCGGACGTGGAACTGGCCGCGCTCGCCGACCATCGACTGGGTGTCGTCGGTCCACACCCCGGTCGCGTTCACGATCTGCTTGGCGCGGATCTCGTA
Organism: Streptomyces sp. NPDC017890; assembly: GCF_044328675.1. Classification (NCBI taxonomy): domain Bacteria; kingdom Bacillati; phylum Actinomycetota; class Actinomycetes; order Kitasatosporales; family Streptomycetaceae; genus Streptomyces; species Streptomyces sp. NPDC017890. The sequence continues at coordinate 316,169 of NZ_JBIRHU010000002.1, read as the reverse complement.
CTCCCCGCCCGCCTCGACGTCCTGGACGCGCGCGCCGACCACGCGCTCGCCCTCGCGCAGGAAGGCGGTCACCCGCGCGTGGTTGGCGACGGGGGCGCCGTACGCCGCGGCCGTGCGCACCAGCGTGGCCACGAACCGCGCGTCGTCCATCTGGGCGTCGTAGTACTGCAGCGCGCCGACCAGCGCGTCCTTCTTCAACGCGGGTGCCACCCGCAGGGCGTGACCGCGGCTCAGGTGGCGGTGCATCGGCAGCCCCCGGCCGTGACCGCGGGCCATCGACATGGCGTCGTAGAGCGCGACACCCGAGCCGGCGTACAACCGCTCCCACCCCTTGTACTGCAAGGGGTACAGGAACGGCACCGGCTTCACCAGATGCGGCGCGAGCCGCTCCAGCAGCAGGCCGCGCTCCTTCAGCGCCTCCCGTACGAGCGCGAAGTCGAGCATCTCCAGGTAGCGCAGGCCGCCGTGTATCAGTTTGCTGGAGCGGCTGGAGGTGCCCGACGCCCAGTCCCGTGCCTCGACCAGGCCGGTGGACAGGCCTCGCGTCACGGCGTCGAGCGCGGTGCCCGCGCCGACCACGCCCGCGCCCACCACCAGTACGTCAAGCTCGCGCTCGGCCATGGCCGCGAGCGACTCGGCGCGCTGCGCCGGCCCCAGGGTCGCTGTCCTCACTGCTGCCTCCCGCTGTCGGTCGCGTCGGCCGCACCCGTCGGGGCGAAGCCCGTGTCCTGGTACCCACCATGCCCAGATTCTGACCGGGCTGCCCGACAACGGACGCCGCGCGACCCCCAGCCTGTGGACAACTTCCCCGCAGCTCACCGCCGGGGCTCGACACTCCCCGAAACTCGCCGAACCAATACCGCAAATCGGTCATATTTACTCCTAGTCTGACGTTGTGCTCGCCCGTCCTGTCCACCGGGCTTGCGCACCTGTCCCGCTTCGGTTACTGGGAAGGACGGCCCACGCCATGCCCGCAGATCTCGCCGTCATCGGACTCGGCCCGTACGGCCTGCCCCTGGCCCAGGCCGCCGTCGCCGCAGGCATCCCCACCCTCGGCTACCGCACCGGCCCCGAGGCCGACCCGCTCACCCCCGCCGAGGTGCGCCGGATGCTCGCCACGGGCTTCCGGGCCCCCACCGGGCCGGACGAGCTGGGCCGCGTCCGCACCGCCGTCATCTGCGCCCCGACCCCGCCCGGCGCGGACGGCCGCCTGGACCTCACCCAGGTCGAGGCCGCGGCCCGCACCCTCGCCGCCCACATGCGCCCGCACACCACGGTCATCCTGGAGTCCCCCGTGCAGCCCGGGACGACGGAGGAGTTCCTGCGCCCGGTCCTGGAACAGGGCTCCGGGCTCCGCGCCGGCCGCGACTTCCACCTCGCCTACTCCCCCAGCCGCGTCGACCCCGGCAACCGCGACTTCACCCCGGCCAACACCCCGAAGGTCATCGGCGGCCTCACCCCCGCCTGCACCGAGTCCGCCGCCACCTTCTACGGCCGCCTCACCGACAAGGTGGTCCGCGCGCGGGGCCCCCGCGAGGCGGAGACGGTCCAGCTCCTGGAGACCAACTTCCGGCACGTCAACATCGCCCTCGCCAACGAGATGGCCGTCCTCTGCGACGACCTCGGCGTCGACCTGTGGGACGTCCTGCGCTGCGCGGAGACCAAGCCCTTCGGATTCCAGGCCTTCCGCCCCGGCCCCGGCGTCGGCGGCCACTCCGTCCCCCAGGACCTGACCGGCCAGGCCCCCCACAGCCTGCGCATGGTGGAACTGGCCCAGCAGGTCAACTCCCAGATGCCCCGCTACGTCGTCCAGCGCGCCGCCGCCCTCCTCAACGAGCACGGCAAGTCCGCGCGCGGCGCCCGCGTCCTCCTCCTCGGCGTCACCTACAAGGCCGACCTCGCCGACCAGCAGGCCAGCCCGGCCGAGGAGATCGCCACCCGCCTGATGTCGATGGGCGCCGCGATCAGCTACCACGACCCGCACGTCCCGTCCTGGAACGTCGCCGGCCGCCCCGTCCCCCGCGCCGACTCCCTCTACGAGACGGCCGCCGACGCCGACCTGACGATCCTCCTCCAGCAGCACCGCACGTACGACCTCCAGGGCCTGTCGGTGAAGGCCCAGCTGCTCCTGGACACCCGGGGGGCCACACCCACGGGGGCGGCGCACCGGCTCTGACCCGGGGACACGCCGAAGGGCCCGGAGCGGTCGCTCCGGGCCCTTCGGTACCGCGTGCGGGTGACTACCGCCGGTGCTGCGAGTCCCCGACCGTGACCTCCACGCGCTGGAACTCCTTCAGCTCGCTGTACCCGGTCGTCGACATCGCCCGGCGCAGCGCCCCGAAGAAGTTCATCGAGCCGTCGGGGGTGTGGGACGGGCCGGTGAGGATCTCCTCGATGGTGCCGACCGTGCCGAGGTCGACCTTCTTGCCGCGGGGCAGCTCCGCGTTGACGGCCTCCATGCCCCAGTGGTGGCCCCTGCCCGGCGCGTCGGTCGCGCGGGCCAGCGGCGAGCCCATCATCACCGAGTCGGCGCCGCAGGCGATCGCCTTGGGCAGGTCGCCGGACCAGCCGACGCCGCCGTCGGCGATGACGTGCACGTACCGGCCGCCGGACTCGTCCATGTAGTCGCGGCGGGCCGCCGCCACGTCCGCCACCGCCGTCGCCATGGGCACCTGGATACCCAGCACGTTGCGCGTGGTGTGGGCCGCGCCGCCGCCGAAGCCGACGAGGACGCCCGCCGCGCCGGTGCGCATGAGGTGCAGGGCGGCGGTGTAGGTGGCGCAGCCGCCGACGATCACCGGGACGTCCAGCTCGTAGATGAACTGCTTCAGGTTCAGCGGCTCGTGCGAACCGGAGACGTGCTCCGCCGAGACCGTGGTGCCGCGGATGACGAAGATGTCCACGCCCGCGTCCACGACCGCCTTGGAGAACTGGGCGGTGCGCTGCGGGGAGAGCGCGGCGGCGGTGACCACGCCCGAGTCGCGCACCTCCTTGATGCGCTGCCCGATCAGCTCCTCCTTGATGGGAGCCGCGTAGATCTCCTGGAGGCGGCGGGTCGCGTTGTCCGTGTCCAGCCCGGCGATCTCGTCGAGCAGCGGCTGCGGGTCCTCGTGCCGGGTCCAGAGCCCTTCCAGGTTCAGCACGCCGAGGCCGCCCAGCTCGCCGATGCGGATGGCGGTGGCCGGGGAGACGACCGAGTCCATGGGAGCGGCCAGGAACGGCAGCTCGAAACGGTAGGCGTCGATCTGCCAGGCGATCGAGACCTCCTTCGGGTCCCGCGTACGGCGGCTGGGGACGACGGCGATGTCGTCGAAGGCGTACGCCCGGCGGCCGCGCTTGCCGCGCCCGATCTCGATCTCAGTCACGTCTGTGGCCTTTCCCTGATGCGTTGCAGCGCCTTCCAGTATCCCCGACGGGCACACCGAGGGCGGCCCCGGATGCTCCGGGGCCGCCCTGGAAGGCCTTCTGCCTACTTGCTGCGGCTGTAGTTCGGTGCCTCGACCGTCATCTGGATGTCGTGCGGGTGGCTCTCCTTGAGACCCGCCGAGGTGATCCGCACGAAGCGGCCCTTCGACTCCATCTCCTCGATCGTCGCGGCCCCCACGTACCCCATGGTCTGGCGCAGGCCGCCGACGAGCTGGTGCAGCACGTTGGCCAGCGGGCCGCGGTAGGGCACCTGGCCCTCGATGCCCTCGGGCACGAGCTTGTCGTCGGACGCCACCTCGGCCTGGAAGTAGCGGTCCTTCGAGTACGACCTGCCCTGGCCGCGGGACTGCATGGCACCGAGCGAGCCCATGCCCCGGTAGGACTTGAACTGCTTGCCGTTGATGAACTGCAGCTCGCCGGGCGACTCCTCGCAGCCCGCGAGAAGGCTGCCCAGCATCACGGTGTCGGCACCGGCGGCCAGCGCCTTGCCGATGTCGCCGGAGTACTGGAGCCCGCCGTCGCCGATCAGGGGGACACCGGCGGCCCGGGCGGCCAGGGACGCCTCGTAGATCGCGGTGACCTGCGGGACGCCGATGCCGGCGACCACGCGGGTGGTGCAGATGGAGCCGGGGCCGACACCCACCTTGATGCCGTCGACACCGGCGTCGATCAGGGCCTGGGCGCCGTCGCGGGTGGCGACGTTGCCGCCGACGACGTCGACGCCGACGCTCGACTTGATCTTCGACATCCAGCTGAGCGCGTTGCTGTTGTGGCCGTGCGAGGTGTCGACGACCAGGAAGTCCACTCCGGCCTCGGCGAGGGCCTGGGCGCGGTCGAGCGCCTCGGGGCTCGCGCCCACGGCGGCACCGACGAGCAGCCGGCCCTCGGCGTCCTTCGCGGCGTGGGGGTACTGCTCGGCCTTCACGAAGTCCTTGACCGTGATCAGGCCCTTGAGGACGCCGTCGCCGTCGACCAGCGGAAGCTTCTCGATCTTGTGGCGGCGCAGCAGCTCCATGGCGTCCACGCCGGAGATGCCGACCTGTCCGGTGACCAGCGGCATCGGCGTCATGACCTCGCGCACCTGCCGGGAGCGGTCGCTCTCGAAGGCCATGTCGCGGTTGGTGACGATGCCCAGCAGCTTGCCCGCGCCGTCGGTGACCGGCACGCCGCTGATGCGGAACTTGGCGCACAGCGCGTCGGCCTCGGCGAGGGTGGCGTCCGGGTGGATGGTGATGGGGTTGGCCACCATGCCCGACTCGGAGCGCTTCACCAGGTCGACCTGGTTGGCCTGGTCCTCGATGGACAGGTTGCGGTGCAGGACACCGACGCCGCCCTGGCGGGCCATGGAGATGGCCATCCGGGACTCGGTCACCTTGTCCATCGCCGCGGAGAGCAGCGGGATGTTGACCCGCACGTTGCGGGAGATGCGGGACGAGGTGTCGACCGCGTTCGGGAGCACCGCGGATGCCCCCGGCAGCAGCAGCACGTCGTCGTAGGTCAGCCCGAGCGTCGCGAACTTCTCGGGCACTCCGTCGACGTTGGCAGTCATGACACCTTCCCCAAATGGCCTTGATCGGTGCGGATGTCCATGCTAACGGGAAATGGGCGTGGCTCATTCCACGATCAAGGACGCCTGTGACGTTCGTAGCTTCGTACGGAACCGGTCCACGCCCGTTCACCGGGCCGGAACCGAGGCCGCACCCGGGCCTTCACTGCTCCGCCAGTGCCCGCAGCCGGCTCAGCGCCCGGTGCTGCGCGACCCGCACGGCACCGGGTGACATTCCCAACATCTGACCCGTCTCCTCCGCGGTGAGCCCCACCGCGATGCGCAGCAGGAGCAGCTCCCGCTGGTTCTCGGGCAGGTTGGCCAGCAGTTTCTTGGCCCAGGCGGCGTCGCTGTTGAGCAGCGCGCGCTCCTCCGGGCCCAGTGAGTCGTCCGGCCGCTCGGGCATCTCGTCCGACGGGACGGCCGTCGAGCCGGGGTGCCGCATCGCCGCGCGCTGGAGGTCGGCGACCTTGTGGGCGGCGATGGCGAAGACGAACGCCTCGAACGGGCGCCCGGTGTCCTTGTAGCGGGGCAACGCGAGCAGCACCGCGACGCAGACTTCCTGGGCGAGGTCCTCGACGAAGTGCCGGGCGTCGCCGGGCAGCCGGGACAGACGCGTACGGCAGTAGCGCAGTGCCAAGGGGTGAACGTGGGCGAGCAGATCGTGCGTGGCCTGCTCGTCCCCGTCGACGGCGCGGTGGACGAGCCCACCGACCGTCCCTTGGTCAGGGGCCGCCTCGTCGTCACGCATCGGTCCATGGTGCCTTGCGGCCGTCCGATCCGTGGCTTCGTGCCCGTTGTTGTGCACCGAAGCGTTATGAGCAGGTGCGCCGGAACTCATCCCCTGCGCCCTCCCATTCCGCTCGACCGACTCGTCCCCGAGGAACTCCACACCTCAAGGATGCGGCATCGGCGGCGAAACGAGCAGCGGGCACCCGGCGGGTCGCCTTGTCACCCCCGCTCACCTCGCGATAAGCGGGAATCACGGCATCCCCGACGGGCCCTTTCGGCCTCCACCGCACGGGACGCCCTAGCGGACCAGGCCCCACCGGAAGCCGAGCGCCACCGCGTGTGCCCGGTCCGAGGCGCCGAGCTTCTTGAAGAGCCGCCGGGCGTGCGTCTTGACGGTGTCCTCGGAGAGGAACAGCTCGCGGCCGATCTCCGCGTTGGAGCGGCCGTGGCTCATGCCCTCCAGGACCTGGATCTCACGCGCGGTGAGCGTGGGCGCGGCGCCCATCTCGGCCGAGCGCAGCCGGCGCGGGGCGAGCCGCCAGGTCGGGTCGGCGAGGGCCTGCGTGACCGTGGCGCGCAGTTCGGCACGCGAGGCGTCCTTGTGCAGGTAGCCGCGGGCACCGGCGGCGACCGCGAGGGCCACACCGTCCAGGTCCTCGGCGACGGTGAGCATGATGATGCGCGCGCCGGGGTCGGCGGACAGCAGCCGCCGGACGGTCTCGACGCCGCCCAGGCCGGGCATGCGCACGTCCATCAGGATCAGGTCCGAGCGGTCGGCACCCCAGCGGCGGAGGACTTCCTCGCCGTTGGCGGCCGTCGTCACGCGCTCGACGCCGGGCACGGTCGCGACCGCGCGGCGGAGCGCCTCTCGGGCAAGCGGGGAGTCGTCGCAGACGAGGACGGAAGTCATGGCCGTCCTCCGCAGCTGATGCGCGTCACGTTGAGCCTCCAGGCTGGTACGAAATCGTCACCTGTGCGGTCGACCGTCCCGGACGTCCGCCCGAGCACTTGTTCCTTCAACCGCCTCCGCACTCTCAACGACGGTCACTCGAAAGAGTTACGGGGCTGTGTGTCGTCTTCGGCACTCTACGTGAGGGGTCGACCACGCAGCAGACATGCGCGTGGGACCCGCGCCGTTTCATCACAACCGGTGCCCCATTTAGCCGCTTTTCTTCCACTTCGGCGGTGTCTGAGGCTAGATTCGCAATGAGTCATATTTTCATCTCCTTAGATCGTAGTTGTACCGTCGTGGACGCTGTATCCCCGGCATCTACCCATATCGGCTACAAGGGGTCACGCAATGGCAGATTTCTCCCGCCTTCCCGGACCGAACGCGGACCTGTGGGACTGGCAGCTTCTGGCTGCGTGCCGCGGGGTGGACAGCTCCCTCTTCTTCCATCCGGAGGGCGAGCGCGGTGCGGCACGGAGCGCTCGCGAGAACTCGGCCAAGGAGGTCTGCATGAGGTGCCCGGTGCGCGCCGAGTGCGCGGCGCACGCGCTGGCGGTGCGTGAGCCGTACGGCGTGTGGGGCGGACTGACCGAGGACGAGCGCGAGGAGCTGATGGGACGGGCCCGCCACCGTTTGATGGCGACGACGGCGCCGGTCGGCGGGGAGGCCCCCGCACATCACTGACTGAAGGAACGTTTCTCCCCTTACGACCCTCCGATACGGGCACGCACGCGGTGCCCCGGACCGCCGCTCAGCGCGCCGCAGGCTGCGCCGACGCCGCCCGGGCCAGCTCGTCCAGCGTCGCCGTCACCGCCGGCACCTGGGCCAGGTCAGGCAGGGTGAGCGCGACGATCTCCCGCCGCACCGCCGGCTCCAGCGTCACCGTGCGTACACCTCGGGGCCGTACGGACTCGACGGCGAGCTGGGGCAGGACGGCCACGCCCAGGCCGGCCCCGACCAGGCCGACGACCGCCGGGTAGTCGTCGGTCGCGAAGTCGATGCGGGGGGTGAAGCCGGCCCCCTCGCAGACCTCGACCAGCTGCCCGCGGCACCGCGGACAGCCCGCGATCCACGGGTCCCGGGCCAGCTCACCGATGGCCACGGAACCGTCGGATCCCGTCCGCGCGAGCCGGTGCTGTTCGGGTACCAGAGCCACGAGGCGGTCGGTCAGCAGCGGCCGTACGACGAGGTCGTCCCACTCCTCCGCGCCAACCGCGCCCTCGTAGCGGAAGGCGAGCGCCACGTCGCAGTCGCCCTCGCGCAGCAGCTCGACCGACTTCGGCGGCTCGGCCTCCTCCAGGGAGACCCGGGTGCCGGGGTGCGCGGCGCGCAGCGCGGCCAGGGCGGTCGGTACGAGGGTGGAGCTGCCGCTGGGGAACGAGACCAGGCGGACCCGGCCCGCGCGCAGTCCCGCGATGGCGGCGACCTCCTCCTCGGCCGCCGTGAGCCCGGCGAGGATCCCGGCGGCGTGCCGCACCAGCGACTCCCCGGCCTGGGTCAGCCGCATCTCGCGTCCGGTGCGCACGAGCAGGGGGGTGCCGACCGAGGCCTCCAGGGCCTTCATCTGCTGGCTGACGGCGGGCTGGGTGCAGCCCAGCTCGCGCCCGGCGGCGGAGAAGGAACCGGTCGATGCCACGGCGCGCAGGACGCGGAGATGACGAGCCTCGATCACAGCTCAAGGATAAGCGACGCTTTGGCCTGAGCCCGGATAATGCGTCGACGCTTTGAAGCGGGTTGTCCTACGGTGCCGCCATGGAGCTTCTGTCTGTCAACCTCGGCCGTGCGAAGACCGTGCCGTACACGGACCATCCCGAGGGCGTCACCGGCATCGACAAGCAGCCGGCCGACGGGGCCGTTCGGGTGACGGCACCCGGCCCGCAGGGGGTCGGGGCGAGTGGGCTGGCCGGGGACACCGTGTGCGACACGCGTCACCACGGGGGCGACGACCAGGCGGTGTACGCCATGGCGCGCGAGGACCTGGACGACTGGGAACGCGAGCTGGGCCGGCCGCTGCCGAACGGCGCGTTCGGCGAGAACCTCACCCTCACCGGACTGGACGTCTCCGGCGCCCGGATCGGCGAGCGCTGGCGGGTCGGCCCCGACCTGGTGCTGGAGGTCACCTGCGGCCGTATCCCCTGCCGCACCTTCCAGGGGCACCTGGGTGAGAAGCGGTGGGTGAAGCGGTTCACGGAGAGGGGCGCGCCGGGCGCGTACCTGCGGGTGATCGAGCCCGGTTCGATACGGGCGGGCGACCCGGTCGAGATCGTGCACCGGCCCGGCCACGAGGTGACGGTGGCATTGCAGTTCCGGGCGGTGACGACCGAGCGGGAGCTGCTGCCCCGGCTGCTCGCGGCGGGCGGGGCGCTGCACCCGGAGTCACTGGCGGCGGCGCGGAAGTACACGGCGGCGCAGGGCGCCTGAGCGGACGTCACCGGGCCTGCGGCGAGGCCGTCTTCACCGGCTCTTCACCGGTCACGGGCCCGCCTGGTGAACGAAACGGACGTGCTCGGTCCGGACCCATAACCTAGCGCCATGACAACGGCATTGATTACGGGATCGACGGCGGGCATCGGCGCCGCGTTCGCGCGACGGCTGGCGGCCGACGGGCACGACCTGGTGCTGGTGGCCCGCGACACCGAGCGGCTGCGCGACCAGGCGACCGAACTGCACGACCGGCACGGCATCGAGGCGGAGGTCCTGACGGCCGACCTGTCGACGGACACCGGCATCGACGCGGTGGCCGCCCGGCTGGGCGAGCGCCGGAACCCCGTCGACCTGCTGATCAACAACGCCGGATTCGGCAACAAGGGCCGTTTCCTCGACGTCTCCATGGCCGACGAGCTGACCATGCTCAAGGTGCACTGCGAGGCTGTGCTGCGGCTGACCTCGGCGGCGACGGAGGCGATGCGGGAGCGGGGCCGCGGCGGCGTGGTCAACGTGGCCTCGGTCGCGGCCTTCGTCCCGCGCGGCACGTACGGCGCGTCCAAGGCGTGGGTCGTGCAGTTCACGCAGGGCGTGGCGAAGGACCTGGCCGGCAGCGGCGTACGCCTGATGGCCCTGTGCCCCGGCTTCGTCCGCACGGAGTTCCACCAGCGGGCCGGCATGGGCACGGACAGCATCCCCAACTGGATGTGGCTGGACGCGGACAACGTCGTCGCGGCGGCCCTGGCCGACCTGTCCCGCGGCAGGTCCCTGTCCATCCCCGACCCGCGCTACAAGGCCCTGATGGGGGCGGCGAAGCTGGTGCCCCGGGGGATGCTGGGCGGGATCACCTCGCGGACGGGGCGGAAGTACGGGCCGCAGTAGGAGGGGACGAGCCACGCCCCTCGTCGTCGGTCGGGCAACCGGCTCCGGAGCAGTTGTCGTAGGTGCCCGCGCGCCTGGCCGTACGGCGGCGCGCGGGCCGCGTCATGTTCGCGCCGGAGGACCAGCCGGGCGCCGACGGCCCGACTCCCGCACGGCCCGGCTCCCGCAGGGAAGCACCGCGTTCGTGCGGGCTACTTCTGGGTGACGTCGGTGCAGTGGACGTCCTTGCGCGGCAGGTGGCCGGTGGCCAGGAAGCCGACGGTGGCCTTGTCGGCGCAGGCTGAGCCCGCGCCGTAGACGTAGTGCCCGCCGTTGTCGACGCCGACGAAGGCGGAGCCGTCGCCGAGGGACTTGTGCAGTCCGACGCCGCCTTCCCACGGCGTGGCGTTGTCCCGGCGGTTCTGCAGGATCAGGGTGTTGCGCGGGCCGCCCTCCGTGATCTTGACAGTCGCCTCAGCCGGCTTGTCCCAGTAGGCGCATGCCCAGATGTTGGCGGGCATGCCCGCGGTGAGCGGCCACTTCTCGCGGTCGGCGGTGGTGCGGGCGGCGTAGCCGTCGACGTCGTGCGGCCATTCGGCGTCGCCGCAGGTGAGAGCCATGAACATGGTGGCCTGGTTGTCCGCGGGGATGCCCGGGGACGTCGGTGTGGCGGCGAACACCTCCTTGAGAACCTCGTTGTCGGCGGCCGTGGTGCTGCCGTGGCTCAGGTTGTCGGCGGCCTTCCAGAACTTGGCGAGCGTGGGAAGGGTGTCGTTGTGCTGAAGCAGGGCGTAGGTCATGTTCCGCAGCAGCGCCCCGTCCAGCGGCACCGGTGCGCCGGGCATCACCGCGGGCGTGCGGTCGAGCCGGTCGGCGAGGGTGAGGTAGGTGTGGGTCACCTCCGCGACGTTCGTGCCCAGCTTGAGGGTGTCGGCCTGCGCCGCGGCGACGCGGGCGGCGTCGGGGAACCGGTCGGCCATGCCCTTGCCCCAGGTGTCCGCCACCTGGTTGGCCCATACCTTGGTGGGGTCGACGTTGCCTTCCAGGACCATCCGGTCGGTGTGCTTCTGGAAGAGGGAGCGGTATACGGAGCCGAGGTAGGTGCCGTAGGACTGGCCCCAGTAGGAGATCTTCTTCTCACCGAGCGCCTGGCGGATGCGGTCCATGTCGCGGGCGGTGTTGGCGGTGCTGTAGTGCCGCAGGGTCTTGCCCAGCGTGTCGGCGCACTGCTTGGCGGCGGCTTTGGCGAGGGTCACGTTCTTGGTGATCGAGCCGTCCGCGGCAGGATAGGGGAAGAGCCCGGCCACGCTGGGGTCCTGCAGACCGCAGCTCTGCGGGGTGCTGTGTGCGACGCCGCGCGGATCGAAACCGATCAGGTCGTAGCGGTCCAGCACGGACTTCGGCAGTGTGGACGCCATGGTTTCGGGCATGCCGAGACCGCCCAGGGCCGGCCCGCCGGGGTTCAGCAGCAGAACACCATGTCGTTTCCCGGGCTTTGCGGTGGACAGCCGGGAGACCGCCACGTCGATCTTCTTGCCGCCCGGGTCCTGGTAGTCGAGTGGCACCTTCAACGTGCCACAGGCCAGGTGGGGGTCACGGGGCTGTCCCTCGGGCAGGGGCGGGCACTTGCCCCAGGTGATCTTGGCGTCGCCCGTGGTCCCGCCGACGCTCTTGCCGGAGACCTCGGCCGGTTGCGAGTCCTCGGCCTCGGCACTGCACGCGACCAGCGCGGCGCCTCCCAGCGTGGAAACCAGCAGGGCTGCGGCGATCCGGCGGCCCCTGGGGAAACCGTGCTGCGCGGAACTGCGTGTCGCGGTCATGGTGTTGTCCTCTGCTACGCGGCTGGTCGGCCTTGTCCGGCCGTTGTGCTCACGTTTCGAGTCAACAAGACACCACCGGTGGCGCGCGTCACCCCAGAGAGGACAATGACACGTAGCTCGCTCGGGGGACCGGTCCTGGGCTCCGGCTCTGAGAGGGCGTTGCTGAGCATTTTCAGCCGCCCGGGGTCGCCGGGAGGGAGCGGAAGGATCCCGGAGGGAGGCGTGGAACACCGGGCGGGGCGCTGGAGGGCGCCGGTCGGGGCTCAGAGGGCGTGGCGGAGGGAGTCGGCCGTCACCACGGCCCACACGGTCTTCCCCGGCGCGCCCGGCCGCTCGGCCACGCCCCACTCCTCGGCCAGCACCGACACCAGGGCCAGCCCGCGCCCGTCCTCCGCGAGGGGGCGGCCGGTCGGTGCGAGCTGTGGCCGTCCCTCCCCGCGTACGTCGCTCACCTCCACCAGGACGCGCCCCGCGCCGTCGTGAGCCAGCCGCAGCTCGGCATCCCGCCCCGGCACCCTCCCGTGGGTGACCGCGTTGGCCGCCAGCTCGCCCACGACCAGTTCCACGGCGTCATGGACCGGTGTGCGGTACGGCCACCCCCAGCGGTCCAGCTGGTGCGAGGCCAGCCGCCGGGCCAGGCGGGCGCCGCGCGGGGTGGCGCTGAAACGGAGGGTGAAGGAGGCGGCGACCGAGAAGGAGGTGACGCCGGTGAAAGCGGTGGTCATGCGTTGAAGATTCCGCTCGGAGGACCTGTCTGACCAGGCGTTCCGGCCTTACGGCAGGCATCTGTAGTGGTCGGCCCACCGGCTGTCGGGGTGGTCGGACCGGCGACCGCCGGACTGCCTCGGTGACGCGAGGTGACGAGAGGCGGCGCGTCACCGAGGAGCCGTCACAGCAACCCGCTCAGCGGCAGTACGCGCTCGGCGAGCCGTCCTCGCAGCCTTCCTCCGGCGGTGTCGGCCTCCGTGAGCCAGTCGGCGGTGACCAGCAGTCCGGCGTGCTCGGCGACCTCCTCGGGTCGCAGCGCGCAGAACGAGGCGACCGTGTCCAGCGCGAGACCGTCGCCGCCGTCCTCGCCGGCGTCTCCGAGGCGCCCGGCGGGATGGCTGTGGGCGGCGGTGTACACGGCGAGGAGCCGGGTGGCGGCGCCCGCCTTCTTCTTCCGGAGCTTCCGGTCGCCCACCACCCTCTGCGCCCATCCCGAGAGCCTCGCCCGGGTGACCTTGCCGAAGGAGAACGGGCGGGGCTCGGCGGGCAGCAGCGAGGGGACCGTGACCTGGGTGGGCTCCTCGGGCCGGGACGTCAGCGCGTCGTCGGCGGAGACGTCCTCCGGCAGCCGCAGCCAGCCGACGTCGACCAGCTCCTGGAGCACCCGTTCGGCATCTCCCTGCAGCCAGCCGCTGAGGTCCTGCCCGGTGACGTTGCCGATGCCGGCCCGCGCGGCCCGCAGGGTGAGCATCAGCACCGCGAGCCGCGCCCCGGCCTCGGGGAGCGGAGAGCCGACCCGGACGTGCTCCAGCACACTGCGGGCGTGGACGGCCTGGCCCCGGGTCAGCAACCGCTCGACCGCCGGCCCGCTCCCGTCCACCGGGACACCGAGGCGGTTGGCGTTCATCTCGCGGGTGGTCCGCGCGGCCGCCGCTGCCCGGTCCGCTTCTTCCCGCAGGGACGCGTCGTCGGTGACGGCGGCCCACGCGGCGAAGGCGCGGGCCTTGCGGTCGTGGAGTTCGGCGAGGACGGCGAGGTCCGGTTCGGGGCGCTGCTGATACGCGCGGAACGCGTCCCCGAGTTCGGTCAGCTCCAGCCGCAGCACGTCGGGCTGGAGGTCGTCGGGCACGATCCGCTGCGCGATCTTCGCCCATCGTCCCGCGCTCGGTGACCCGGCAGGGACACCGCCGGGCCGGGGACGCGGGGTGGGCCGGGCGCGGGGGACAGAGGCAGCCTTGGCACCGACGGCGCCGGGGCCCGCCGAGGCAGGGGCCGACGAGGCAGGGGCCGACGGCGACCCACTGCCGGGAGCGTGGGAGAACATCGCCGACCCCCCGCCGGCCTCCGCCCCCCGGCCCGTCTTCACCCTTTCCGTACGCCCCCTGCCGATGCCGTCCACGAACAGCTCGCCCCCGTCACCAGTGCCCGCGTTCACGCGACGCCGCCCTCTCCCTAGCCGAACCTGCGACCTCCCGCCCGCTGCGGGCGCAGCCACCTGACGTTACGTCGCCCGGCCACGAGGCCGGCCACAGACGGAGGTGGATCACACGTTCGGGTGACGCTCTGCTCCCGCGTAAGCCGACCGTTCACGGAGAACACGGTGTCAGCTCGTGTGCAGGGCCAGACGGAGTACGACATAGCTGTGGTGCTCGCGTCCGTGCGGTGAGCGGACGGTTGACACGAGGACCTCAGCAGTGATCCGACGGTTCGCGTAGGCACTCAGCAGGCTGGTGACCTCATGATCCACGCGCGCAGTGATGACGGCCCCGTCGGCCGTCTCGATCTCCACCGTTCCCCGCAGCACGCTGCCGCCGACGAGCCTGCCCGCCAACCGTTCCGAGTGCTCCTCGGGCTGCGCGGCGCGCAGCGCGTCCCGGCACCGCTGGGCGTTTCGTGAGCCGAGGCGGGAGGCACGCACCCCGTTGTACGGCGAACTCCAGGTCAGGCTGACATCGGTGCCCGAGTCAGCGAGTACCTCTGTCAGGTCGGCAAGACGATTGAAGACCCGCCCACCCAGGGGCAGCGCTGTCTCGATCACCGCGTCGATGGCTCCTGGGCCTGCCTCCGCCCGGTCGGTGATGTCAAGGACAGTCCCCATCGCACGGTCCAGCAACGACTCCGTCGAGGCCACCTCCAGTAGCGGTAGCTCGTCCTCGTCTGTCGGTGCTTCCTCCAGGACCATGCCGTACGACGAGGGATAGGTCGCTGCGGCATAGAGCCGTGTTGCTTTTCGGACGGCTTGCGGCAACGGCCCGTAGTCGTGTGTGGGGCGACTCTCATCGAGGGCGTGGGCGACGGTGGTGACGGCCTCCTGGAAGGAGGTCAGCCACTGTCCGAGCACGGACGACTCCATGCGATGTTCCCGGACGGGCGTCCCTTCGAGGGCCAGCCGGAGTGATCGCCGAGCCGTACCGGCTTCGGCGCTGCTGCTGGTGGTGCATCCCACGGTCTGCAGTAGCTTGCGCCGCTGTGCCGCAGCGAATTCATCTGCTGACCGCACCGGATGACGACCGTCTGCTTTGCCACGGTTGGCCTGCATCCAAGCCCTCAGGGCCTCCTTGTCCGAGGGGTCGGGCAGGTTCTGCGGACTGTTCACAGCAGCACCTCCACATATCCTCGCCGGGCCCCTTCGGGGATACCCTTCTGCCCGCTCCGGCAGCGCTGCCAGACCTCGTCATAGACTCCGAGGCTCTCGAAAACTTTGTGGTCGCTGGGCGCCATGGCCCCAGTCACCCCCAGGGAGCGGAAGTCCTCCGTCTCGGGAAGGCAAAGGACGTATGCGTCCACTCGCATGTCGTGGCGCGTGCACCAGTCCTTGGTGCCCAGATTGTCAAGGTAGTCAATCGTGTCGGCGTCCGCCATCGCCAGGGCGTATGCGTCTGGAGGTATGAGGTAGGTGACGTCGACGTCCTCGGGATTCACTTTGCCACTGACGAAGCTTCCGGCGAGCCATAGCCGACCCACCGCTCCGGTGGTGAGTTCCACCATGGCGTAGTGGGTCTGCAGCTCCCCGAAGAGGTCGCTGCGCGTGGACGAGTCCGTGAAGTACGCCGCCTTTACCAGTTCCGACTCGACTTCGCCCCAGGTCAGCGGAAACCTGCCCGGGGGAGGACACTCCGTGACGGGATCGAAGGTGGGTAGCGGTGACATACATGCCCTTTGGTCAGGTGGTGAACGCAGAGTCAACCTAATGGATCTCCCTGTGACGCGTGGGCCGAATGCGTGAGCGCGTGGCAAAGCCGCCGGCCCGCCGGAAGGGCACTGTCAAAAAGACCCGCGGCCAGTACGCCGGTCATGAATGCGCCCTGTACCCGGGGGGTAGATCGGCTTCATGAAGGACGGCTGGAGCTGCTTCAGCCGGCGGCTCGGCCGGTCGGACGGGAGTTGACGGTCGGGCGGCTTGCGCAGCGCGGGCAGCGGGTTTCGTCTGCCACGGGCCTGAAGAGCAGCGGTTGCACGTGGTCGCCCGCGCACTCGCGGGTGCCTGTGAGGCGGCTGGACAGGTGGGGGCCTGGGGGTTGCTGGGCGGGGCGATCGTTCGCGTGCGGTGACGTGGTGGTCGCGTGCTGGGGCTGAGGCGGCGGTGGTGGCGGTACGTCGCGGAGCAGGTGGCGCAGGAGGCCGCCGGGGCGGTGGACGGGGGTGCCGTCGTCGGGGAGGCCGCGCAGGATGTGCGTACGGACGGCGGTGAGCGGGTGCCCTGCGGCCAGCCAGCGGGCGGTGAGGCGCGTCAGCTCGGGGCGCATGGCGCGGGGGATGTGGTGCAGGTCGGGAGAGAGGGCAGGGAGAGCGTCGACGAGGGTGCGGGCTGCGGTGAGGTGGGGCTCCGAGGGTGCGTCGCCGTCCGGCTCCGGGGCCTGGGCTTCGGCTTCGGGCGGTGCGGGGGGCCTGGGGGGTTGGTTGGCGGTGTTTCCCTCACGGTCTTGAAGTGGATAACCGTCGGTGCGCGGAGGGGTCGGTTCACCGACGGCCGGTGAACGACGACCCGGTGCGGGCTGCGGCGGCGTCACGCGTTCGGTGGTGGTCGTCCCGGCCGGGCCCACGGGCATCTGGGCGAGTAGCTTGACGGCTTCGGCGTCGCTCAAGGGGACGCTGGACAAGAGCTGTTGGGTGATCCAGAGGCCGCCGGGCCCCTGGAGCCGCCGCTCGTGCACGAAGCCCTCGTCCTTGAGCTGCCGCTTGGCCCGGGTGAAGGCGCAGCCGCCGATGCGGGCGCGTTCAGCCGTACGGGAGAGGGATTCGCGGGTGCCGGGCGGGAGGGAGAGCTGCCAGGTCAGGAGGCGAACGGCGTCGGACGTCAGCCGGGGGTGCCGGATGAGGTCGTGCGAGAACTGAGTGAAGGCGCGCGGGGGCGCGATAAAGTGCCGGTAGATCACGGTGGAGGCCTATCTCCCACTGGTGGTTCAGGCCCTTGCCGACGGGTCCTACGCCGTCGGTGAGGGCTGCTTTGTGTCTTGACGCTGAGATGGACGGTAGCTCACGCAGCGTGCGCGCGTCGACGCGTTGAGTGAAGAAAGCTTTCACTGGCCGGTGTTCACCCACACGAGGCAACTTGCCCGCTCACTGCCCCTGTTGACGCACGCGCGTCCTAGCCTCCGGTTACGGAGAGTGGCTGGACAGCGCCAGGAGAGTGAGGCGGCATGGACGCGGGAGCGGACGTGGGTGGGACGGAACCGGACTCCAGCGGGCAGTTCCTGCGCTGCTTCGGCCGACAGGTGAAACTGCTTCGGGAGGTCGCGGGGCTGACGCAGGCGCAGTTGGGGGCACACGTCGGATACGGCGAGGCGCAGATCGCGGCGGTGGAGCAGGGGCGGCGCATCCCGAAGCCTGAGCTGGTCGACGCGGTGGATCGGGTGGTAGGGGCGCGCGGGGTGCTGGTGGCGATGAAGGAGGAGGTGGCGAAGGCTCGGTATCCGTCGTTCTTCCGACGGTTCGTGAGCCTTGAGGCCGAGGCCGCTGAACTTCACGCCTACGACATCCACTTGGTCAACGGACTGATCCAGTCCGAGGACTACATGCGGGCAGTCTTCACCATGTGGCGACCGTTGCTGGACCATGAGGTCATTGAGCAGCGTGTGGCAGCACGCTTGGAGAGGCGAAAGCTCTTCTCCCGGCGTCCCGCCCCGTTACTGAGCTTCGTCATCGAAGAGCAAGTACTTCGTCGGCCCGTGGGTGGCGGCTCGGTGCTGCGGGGCCAGTTGGAGCACCTGCTGCTCTACGGGCATGAACGCAACATCGAGATCCAGGTCATGCCTATGGAGCGCGACGAGCACGCGGGCCTCGGCGGTGCATTTACGTTGATCCACCTCGAAGACGAGCGCAGGATTGGGTACATGGAAGTACAGGAGGCGAGCATCCTGTACACCGCACCCAAGAAGGTCGGGCCCTTGGAAGCAACGTACGGCGTTCTCCGGGCGCAGGCACTTACTCCTCGGGAGTCGCTGGCCTTCATCGAGAAGCTGTTGGGAGAGCTATGAAGGCACGCAGCCCCGAGCCTGCCGCCGATGGACTGAGCTGGTACAAGAGCAGCTACAGCTCCGGCAGCGGCGGTCAGTGCGTTGAGGTCGCCGACGCCGGTCCGGCCGTTCTGATCAGGGACTCCAAGCAGCCAGGCGAGGGCACCCTCAGTGTTGGTACCCGTCCCTGGGCGGCATTCGTGGGGATGGCCGCGCGCGGCTGATACGACGACGAGGGGCGGACGCGCTCGCCGTGAACGCGCGGTGCCCGGCACCCCCGTAGGGGTGCCGGGCACCGTCGGCTCTGTTCAGCTCAGCTCAGCGCTGCGCTCAGTGCGAGTGGCCGTGGCCGTGGCCCGCGGCGGCCGGCTCTTCCTCTTCCTTCTTCTCGACGACCAGGGTCTCGGTCGTCAGGAGGAGGGAGGCGATGGAGGCGGCGTTCTCCAGGGCGGAGCGGGTGACCTTCACCGGGTCGATGACGCCGGCCTTGACCAGGTCGCCGTACTCGCCGGTGGCGGCGTTGAAGCCCTGGCCCTTTTCGAGCTCGGCGACCTTGGAGGTGATGACGTAGCCCTCCAGGCCGGCGTTCTCCGCGATCCAGCGCAGCGGCTCGACGGCGGCGCGGCGGACGACCGCGACACCCGTGGCCTCGTCGCCGGTCTTGCCGAGGTTGCCCTCGAGGACCTTGACGGCGTGGACCAGCGCGGAGCCACCACCGGAGACGATGCCCTCCTCGACCGCGGCGCGGGTCGCGGAGATGGCGTCCTCCAGACGGTGCTTGCGCTCCTTCAGCTCCACCTCGGTGGCGGCGCCGACCTTGATCACGCACACGCCGCCGGCCAGCTTCGCGAGGCGCTCCTGGAGCTTCTCGCGGTCCCAGTCGGAGTCCGTGTTCTCGATCTCGGCCTTGATCTGGTTGATGCGGCCCTCGACCTCGTCGCGCTTGCCGGCACCGTCGACGATCGTGGTGTCGTCCTTGGTGACGGTGATGCGACGGGCGGTGCCGAGCACCTCCAGGCCGACCTGGTCGAGCTTGAGGCCGACCTCCTCGGAGATGACCGTGGCGCCGGTGAGGACGGCCATGTCCTGGAGCATCGCCTTGCGGCGGTCGCCGAAGCCGGGGGCCTTGACGGCCACCGCGTTGAAGGTGCCGCGGATCTTGTTCACGACGAGGGTGGAGAGCGCCTCGCCCTCCAGGTCCTCGGCGATGATCAGCAGCGGCTTGGAGGCACCCGCCTGGATGACCTTCTCCAGCAGCGGCAGCAGGTCCGCGATGGAGGAGATCTTGCCCTGGTTGATGAGGATGTAGGGGTCCTCCAGGACGGCTTCCATGCGCTCCTGGTCCGTCACGAAGTACGGCGACAGGTAGCCCTTGTCGAAGGCCATGCCCTCGGTGAAGTCCAGCTCCAGACCGAAGGTGTTGGACTCCTCGACGGTGATGACACCGTCCTTGCCGACCTTGTCCATCGCCTCGGCGATCAGCTCGCCGACCTGCTGGTCCTGGGCGGACAGCGCGGCCACGGCGGCGATGTCGGACTTCTCCTCGATCGGGCGCGCGGTGGCGAGGAGGTCCTCGGACACGGCGGCGACGGCCGCGTCGATGCCCTTCTTCAGCAGCGCCGGGGAGGCGCCGGCGGCGACGTTCCGCAGGCCCTCGCGGACCAGCGCCTGGGCCAGGACGGTGGCGGTGGTGGTGCCGTCACCCGCGATGTCGTTGGTCTTGGTCGCCACCTCCTTCACCAGCTGGGCACCGAGGTTCTCGTACGGGTCCTCGATCTCGACCTCGCGGGCGATCGTGACACCGTCGTTGGTGATGGTCGGGGCGCCGAACTTCTTGTCGATGACGACGTTGCGGCCCTTGGGGCCGATCGTCACCTTCACCGTGTCGGCAAGCTTGTTGACGCCGCGCTCGAGGGCGCGACGGGCGTCCTCGTCGAACTTCAGGATCTTCGCCATGGGAGCGTGAGCCCTCTTCCGGAAATCTTGGGGTTATACGGCACTGCGCCCCCGGCACCCGGCTTTTTTATGGTCGCGGGAGCCAGGGGCGCAGCTGGAAAGCAAGGTGCTTCGGGTGAACTACTTCTCGACGATCGCGAGCACGTCGCGGGCCGAGAGGACGAGGTACTCCTCGCCGTTGTACTTCACCTCGGTGCCGCCGTACTTGCTGTAGAGCACGACGTCGCCGACGGTGACGTCGAGCGGAAGACGGTTGCCGTCCTCGAAGCGGCCCGGGCCGACGGCCAGGACGACGCCCTCCTGGGGCTTCTCCTTCGCCGTGTCCGGAATGACCAGGCCCGAAGCCGTGGTCTGCTCGGCGTCGAGCGGCTGGACCACAATGCGGTCCTCGAGCGGCTTGATGGCAACCTTGGAGCTGGTGGTCGTCACGATCCGACCTCCCCCTTCGGAGATCTCACGGGGTTAACTGTCTGAGGTGGCGACCAGGTGGATCCGTCGTCGCGGGTGCCGGACCTGCCCGTCGCGTCATTGGCACTCTCCAGTGGGGAGTGCCAGAGCCGAGACTATGACCGCGATTAGCACTCGGTCAAGCGGAGTGCCAATGTCGGCTGCGCGTCGGGGGGATCTTGTACCGAACCGGCGCCGACGTCGGCGTCGCAGTCGCCGCGTCAGAGGTAGTCCCCCAGGCGTCCCACCCGCAGACCCTGCTCCTCGATCTCCTCCAGCAAACGTCCGGTGCGCGCGCTCACGCCCACGCCCGTCGGGTGGTCCGGGTCGACGGACACGATGTCGCCGGGGCGGAGGCGGTGGTCGCCGCGGGTGTAGGTGAGACCGCCGTCGGCGTTCAGGGTCGCCCGCCACATGACCACGGCCGTGATGCCGCAGTCGGCGGCGGCGCGCAGGGTCGTGGTGTCGTACGTGCCGTAGGGCGGGCGGAAGAGGTGGGGGCGGACGCCGAAGCGGGACCTGAGCTTGGCCTGCTGGCCGCAGATCTCGGCGCGCTGGCCGGCGTAGGGCAGGCCGCGCAGGGACCGGTGGTCGAGGGTGTGGTTCTGCAGGTTCGCGCCGACCGAGCGCAGCCGGGCGAAGTGGCCGTACGCCGGTCCGGCGACGGTGTCGGTGAGGAACAGGGTGACCGGGAGGCGGTGTTCGCGGACGAGGCCGGCGAAGTGCGGGTCGCGTTCGGCGCTGTCGTCGAAGGTGAGGAAGACGACCGGGTCGGTGGTGCGGACCCGGTCCACGACGGGCGGCAGGGCCTGTTCCCGCCCGCTGCCCTGACTGCTGCCCGGCCCGTTGCCCTGGCCCCCCGCCCGGGCCTGTTCCGCGACGGGCGGGTGTTCGGCAGGGCCGGTGGACCGGGCGCAGCCGGTGAGCAGTACGACGGTCAGGGCGGCTGTGGCGACCCGGGCGGCCATGGCGGCTCCGGTCGGCCGGAGCCGCCCGCGCCTCACAGGTAGTCCTCCAGCCGGGCCACGGCGTATCCCTCCGCCGTCACCTTGTCGAGGAACTCGCGGACCATGTCGCGCATGGTGCCGCCCCAGTCCTCCTCGCCCCGGAAATGGGTGAGGACGATGTCGCCGGGGTGGATCTCGCGGTCCCACTCGCGGTAGTCCCAGTGGTCGGCGAAGACCTCCTCGTTCCAGATCGGGGCGTACTCGATGCCGCAGGCCTTGGCGGCGCGCAGGGTGTCGCGGTTGTAGTTGCCGTAGGGCGGGCGGAAGAGGGTCGGGCGCTTGCCGTAGCGCTCCTCGATCACGTCCTGCATGCCGCAGATCTCGCGCTTCTGCTCGGTGTAGGACAGGCCGGGCAGGTAGGGGTGGTGGAGGGTGTGGTTGTTGAGGGTGACTCCGCGGTCCTGCATCTTCGCGAAGTAGCCGTAGTCGTCCTTCGCCAGGTAGTCGCTGATGAAGGCGGTGTACGGGATCTTCAGCTCGCTCATCATCCGCAGGAACGCCGGGTCCTTCTCGGCGCCGTCGTCGATGGTGAGGAAGACGATCTTCTCCTCGGTGGGGATCGAGGTGAAGACGGGCGGGAGGTTCTGCTGGCCGTCCACCTCGAAGCCCTCGCGGGCCTTGATCTCCGGCTTCTTCGCGGGGGGCGGGGGTGCCGTCAGCGGGACCCTCTTCAGGTTCCAGCGCTTCGCGGCGGCGGCCCGGGCGGCCTGGGCAGCGCCCAGCTCGGACGCGTACTCGTCGAGCGCGCGGGCCGGGGGCGCCTGCAGGGGCCGGCCGGTGGCGCCCGGCCCCTGGGTGGCGTCCTGCGCACAGCCGGAGGACGCGAGGGCGGCGACGGCGAGGGCGGCGAGGCCACCGCGCGTCCGGAGCCTCGGAGAGGACGCCCGGAACACTCCGCACGCCCGGCTTTTGTCGGTTTGTACGACTGCTCGCATGGTGCCGGATCCTCGCAGCACCCGGCCCGCTCACCCCGCCCGACACCGCGCCGGAGGCACACCGTCCACCGACTGGCCCACAATGTTGCGGTGAACGACCTCGACGCCCTCCTCGCCCTGCTCACCCCCGAAGGCCGCGCCCTCCTCGACGAGGTGCGCGACACCGACCCCGCGCGGGAGCTGGCGGTCGCGACCCGGCTGCGGCGCACGCACCCGGCCGAGCTGGTGTCCGCGGCGCTCGGACAGGCACGGCTGCGGCAGCGGGCGGTGGCGAAGTTCGGTGCCGAGGACGCCGGGCGGATGTTCTTCACGCCCAACGGGGTCGAGCAGTCGACGCGGGCGAGTGTGGCCGCGTACCGGGCCGGGCGGATGTCGGCGCTGGGCGTGACCTCCGTCGCCGACCTGTGCTGCGGGATCGGCGGCGACGCGATCGCGCTCGCCCGGGCCGGGATCCGGGTGCTGGCCGTGGACCGGGACCCGGCGACCGCGGCGGCGGCCCGCGCCAACGCCGAGGCGCTGGGGCTGGCCGAGCTGATCGAGGTGCGCGAGGCGGATGTGACGGAGGTGGAGACGAGTGGGTACGACGCCGTGTTCGTCGACCCCGCACGGCGCGGAGGGCGGGGAAGGATCTTCGACCCGGAGGCGTACTCGCCGCCGCTGTCCTGGGCCGTCGAGGCGGCCCGTACGGCCTCCCGCGCCGCCGCGCTGAAGGTCGCGCCCGGCATTCCGCACGAGGCGGTGCCCGAGGACGCCGAGGCCGAGTGGATCTCCGACGGCGGGGACGTGAAGGAGGCGGTGCTGTGGTTCGGCGGCGCGCCGGGGGCGGTGGCGCCCGAGACGGTGGCGCCGGGGGCGGTGCGGGCCACGCTGCTGCCGGGGCCCCGCACCCTGCTCGGCACCGGCCTGCCCGACCCGGAGGTCCGCACCCCCGGCCGCTACCTGTACGAGCCGGACGGCGCCGTCATCCGCGCCCATCTCGTCGCCGAGGTCGCCGAACAGGTCGGCGGCGGACTGCTCGACGCGACGATCGCGTACGTCACCGCGGACGAGCTGCTGCCGACGCCGTACGCCACGGCGTACGAGATCACCGACCGGATGCCCTTCAACGTCAAGAAGCTGAAGGCGCTGCTGCGGGAGCGCCGGGTCGGCAGCCTGACCGTGAAGAAGCGGGGCTCGGCGGTAGAGCCGGAGGAGCTGCGGCGGAAGGTCAGGCCGCAGGGGCCGAACGCGGCGACCGTGTTCATGACCCGGGTCGCGGGGGCGCCGACGATGCTGATCGGACACCCCGCCCGCTAAGCGGTGTCCGTCTCCCGTACCCGGCGCAACAGGAGCGCCTGTTCGCGTGCGTTGCGGGCCAGGGAGGCGGCGCGCTCGAACTCCGTGCGTGCCTCGGCCGTGCGGCCCAGCCGGAGCAGGAGGTCGCCGCGGACGCTGGGGAGCAGGTGGTAGTCGCGCAGGGCCGGTTCGGCGGCGAGGGCGTCCACGAGGACGAGTGCCGGGGCCGGGCCCTCGGCCATCGACACGGCCACCGCGCGGTTGAGTTCGACGACCGGGGACGGGGCACGGGCCGCGAGCAGGCCGTAGAGCGCGGCGATGCGGGGCCAGTCGGTCTCCTCGTACGTGTACGCCGTCGCGTGGCAGGCGGCGATCGCGGCCTGGAGGACGTACGGGCCGGGGCCGCCGGAGCCGGTGGTGGCATGGGCGTGGTCGAGGGCGGTGATGCCGCGGGCGATGAGCATGCGGTTCCAGCGGCGGCGGTTCTGGTCCCTGAGCAGGACCGGTGCGCCGTCGGGGCCGGTGCGGGCGGCGGTGCGGGACGCCTGGAGCTCCAGCAGGGCCGTCAGTCCGTGGACCTCGGGCTCCTTGGGCATCAGCGCGGCCAGCACCCGGGCCAGGCGCAGGGCGTCCTCGCACAGGGCCGGGCGGAGCCAGTCGTCGCCTGCGGTGGCCGCGTACCCCTCGTTGAAGATCAGGTAGATGACCTCCAGGACCGAGCCGAGGCGGGCCGCGCGGTCCGGACCGTAGGGCACTTCGAAGGCGACGTTCTTGCGGGCCAGGGTGCGTTTGGCGCGCACGACGCGCTGCGCGACCGTCGCCTCGGGGACGAGGAAGGCGCGGGCGATCTCGGGGGTGGTGAGGCCGCCGAGCAGGCGGAGGGTGAGGGCGATACGGGCCTCGGCGGACAGCACCGGGTGGCAGGCGGTGAAGACCAGCCGCAGCAGGTCGTCGTCGATGTCCTCCGGGTCGGCGGGCTCCTCGGGCGGCGGTGCCGCGGCGGGCAGGTCGCGGCCGATCTCCGCCAGCTTGCGGGCGTAGTTCTCCCGGCGCCGGATCAGGTCGACGGCACGGCGGCGGGCGGTGGCCATGAGCCAGGCGCCCGGATTGTCGGGCACGCCGTCTCTCGGCCACTGCTCCAGGGCCGCGAGCATCGCGTCCTGCGCGAGTTCCTCGGCGATCCCGACGTCCCGGACGAGACGGGCGACGCCGGCGATGACGCGGGGCGACTCCAGGCGGAAGACGGTATCGAGGGCCTCGGTGGCTTCGGTGAGCTCGGTGGGCTCCGTGGCCTCGATGGCTTCGGTGGGCTCCGTGGCCTCGATGGCTTCGGTGGGCTCCGTGGCCTCGATGGGCTCGGTGGGCTCCGTGGCCTCGGTGGGCTCGGTGGGCTCCGTGGCCTCGGTGGGCTCGGTGGGCTCCGTGGCCTCGATGGCTTCGGTGGGCTCCGTGGCCTCGGTGGGCTCGGTGGGCTGTGGTCGCACAGCCCACCATGCAACACCCTCGGGCCGCCGGGGCAAAGCCGGGCCCCGGCTCTCCGTGGTCAGCTCCTCGCGGTCACTTCTCCGTGGCCGGCTACGCGGTCAGCCCTCCATGAGCTCCCGGACCTCGCAGGTCACCGTCCAGTGCTCCTCGTGCACCTTCAGGAAGCGCTTGGTCCACTCGACCGCCTCGGCCTTGTCCTTGGCCTGGAGGAGCGAGTAACCGCCGATAACCTCCTTGGACTCGGTGAAGGGCCCGTCGGTGACGGACAGCCGGCCGCCCTCGTAGTGGACGCGGGTGCCCTGGGCCGTCGGGGTCAGCCCGGCGGTGTCGAGCAGCACGCCGGCCTTCGTCATCTCGTCCATCAGCTTCTCCATGCGCTGCACCAGTTCGGGGCTGGGGCCGTCGGGGAGGGCGTCGTTCTCCTCGATCCGGATGAGGGACAGGTAGCGGGGCATGGTGGCTCCTCGGGTCGGGTCG
Source organism: Streptomyces sp. NPDC017890 (assembly GCF_044328675.1). Classification (NCBI taxonomy): domain Bacteria; kingdom Bacillati; phylum Actinomycetota; class Actinomycetes; order Kitasatosporales; family Streptomycetaceae; genus Streptomyces; species Streptomyces sp. NPDC017890. Next base: position 290,665 of record NZ_JBIRHU010000002.1, on the reverse strand, counting down.
GGGCCGGGTCCTTCCCGGCCTCTCACCCCGTGCGTCGAACGGGAGGACCGTGGATCGACACGCGTCCCGGAATTTTCCGGAGATTTCTCAGCGCAGCGATTCCCACAGGTCAGCGGCGTCCGGCTCCCGGGCCACCACCCGGTTGGCGTCCCAGGGCGCCGGCAGGACCGGCATCGTCACCGTGCGTACGTCGTCCGCCGACAGGCCCCCGAGGCTGCGGCCGAGGCTCATCAGCTCGCCCAGCGAGTCCAGGCCGGTGTCGGTGGTGAGGCTGCCGGTGACCGCGTCGGCGACCTGGTACAGCCGCGCCGGGTCGGTGAGCAGGTCGGTGGCCGACATCTGCTCCAGCAGCGCCAGGACCAGCTTCTGCTGGAGCTCGATGCGGGCGAGGTCGCTGCCGCCCTCCAGGCCGTACCGGGTGCGGGCCAGGCCGAGGGCCTCGGTGCCGTCCAGGTGGTGGGTGCCGGCGTCCAGGTGCAGGTGGCTCTTGTCGTCGTCTATGTCCACGTCCGTGGTGACCGTGACCCCGCCGAGCGCGTCGACCAGCTTGGCGAAACCGGAGAAGTCGATCTCGATGTAGTGGTCCATGCGGACACCGGTCATCGACTCGACGGTCTTGACCGCGCAGACCGGCCCGCCCAGGGCGTAGGCGGTGTTGAACATCGCGCCGCTCGCCTCCCGGGACTCGTCGCCGGACGGCAGCGGGCAGGACGGGCGGGTGACGAGCGTGTCGCGCGGGATGCTGACGACGGTGGCGGCGGCCCGGCCCGCGTCGAGGTGGACGACCATCGCCGTGTCCGAGCGGGCGCCCTCGCTGTCACCGCCGCCGAGTTCCTGGTTCTCCTCACCGCTGCGCGAGTCCGAGCCGAGGACCAGGACGTTCAGGGCGCCGGTGGGCTCCGGGGACGCGTCGGGCGAGGCGGACGGGACGGTGACCGGCCGCACGGGACGGTCGTCGCCGAGCGCGCCGTCGATGTCGACGCTCCGGATGTTGCCGTTCAGGTGCCAGTAGGCCCATCCCGCGGCAGCGGCCCCGAGCAGCAGGGCACCGGCCAGGACGAGGCCGGCCGCCTTCAGCCCCCTCGAACGCCGGCCCGGCCCGCCCAGCCCGTCCCGCGCAGCCATGCGTCCGCCCCCGCCCGTGCCGGTCCCGTTCGCGTCCCCACCCGAATGCCCCATCGGGAGGAACATAAGTCCGAATTACTGGGAACGGGCATACCCGGGTCGTCATTCTGCGGAAATTCTCAGACTTCTCAGGCTTCGGAGGACGTCGGGGCGTCGGGGCGTCGGGGCGTCGGGGCGTCGGGGCGTCGGGGCGTCGGCGGGCAGGCTTCCAGGCGCTGACGGCCGGCTCCGGAGGCGTCGACGGCCGGCTCCCGAGGCGTCGGCGGGCGTCGGAGATTCCCGGAATCCGGAAGAGTTCCCGAACGGTCAGACCACCGCGGGCGCCCCCGTACTGCTGCGCACCTCCAGGCTGGTGGCCAGCTCCACCCGGGTCGCCGCCGCGGAGCCGTCGTCGCGTCCGAGGTCCAGGACCAGCCGGGCCGCCGCCTCCGCCATCTCCATGAGCGGCTGCCGTACGGTCGTCAGCGGCGGCCCCACCCAGCGGGCCACCGGCAGGTCGTCGAACCCGACCACGCTCAGGTCCTGCGGGATGCGCAGCCCCAGCTCGCGCGCGGCCTCGTACAGGCCGAGTGCCTGGAGGTCGTTGCCGGCGAAGACGGCGGTCGGCCGGTCGGGGCGGCGGAGCAGTTCCAGGCCCTGCCGGTAGCCGGCCTCGTGGTGGAAGTCGCCGGTCATGATCAGGTCCGGGTCGACGGGCAGCCCCGCCGTCTCCAGTGCGGCCCGGTAGCCGTCGATGCGGGCGCGGCTGCACATCATCCGGGTGGGGCCGCTGATCGCGCCGATGCGGGTGTGGCCGAGGTCGATCAGGTGCCGGGTGGCGGCGAGTCCGCCCTGCCAGTTGGTGGCGCCGATGGACGGCACGTCGGCGCCCGGGTCGCCGGCCGGGTCCATCACCACGAACGGGATGGAGCGGCTGGTGAGCAGGGCCCGCTGGGACTCGTCGAGGCCCGACAGGACGAGGATCACGCCGTGCGGGCGGCGGGCTGCGACCTGGTCGGCCCAGGTCCGGCCGGGCGTGAGGCGGCCCGCGCTCTCGGAGAGGACGACGCTGAGGCCCGTGTCCCGGGCCACGTTCTCCACGCCTCGGATGACCTCCATCGCCCAGGCGCTCTCCAGCTCGTGGAAGACCAGGTCGATCAGGGGCGAGCGGGTCGACTCGGCGCGCCGGCGCCGGTAGCCGTGGCCGCGCAGCAGCTCCTCCACGCGGGCCCGGGTGGCGGGGGCGACGTCGGCGCGGCCATTGAGGACCTTCGAAACAGTCGGCGCCGACACACCGGCCTCACGCGCGATCTCGGCGAGGGTCGCGGTCTGCGCGGACCGCCTTTGCGTCCGCGTTTCAGCGGGCTGCGGGGATGTCATGGCGGCGATCGTATCCCTGTGCGCCTTCTTGACGCAGCCTCCGGTGAGCCACGGGCTCTCGGATCATTCGTTTCGATTGACGAAACTTTCGCTTCCGGGTCGCGGACGGTGTTCCGGCAAGAGGCGGGCGGCCGGGCGGGACGCGCCGTGCGGCGTTCACTCCCCTCGCTGGTACCGGCCCCGGTGCGGGAGGCGTGGTGCGCCCTGCTGCCCTTGGCATCGGCCGTCGACCGGGGTCCGCGGGCTGTGGTCATCGCCGTCCGGGAGCGCCTGGCGGGCCTGCTGCCGTGGCGGAGGTCCACGGTGGGGAACGTGGGACTCGTGACCCCCCGGTCAGTGGGCGGCCACCGACTCGAAGCGCCACCGGTGGACCGCCCGCGTGACCAGGTCACCGTCCGGCTCGGGAAGTTCCGGCAGTTCGGCGTCGTAGTCGGCGTCCCACCAGGTGATGACGAGGACCCGGTCCTGCGGGGCACGCAGGACCTCCCTGCGCAGGGGGGTGCCGTCGAGCGGCTGCGCCCGCGCCCAGGCCAGCAGTTCCTCGCCCCGGCCGGGCTCGGCCCGCGCCTCCCACATCAGCGCGACGGTCACGGGTACAGGTTCTCCTTGCTGACCTCGTGCACATGGTCATGGCCGTGGTCGTGGCCGTGGTCGTGGCCGTGCGGGTGGCCGTTCCCGGGGACGTGCGGTTCCGTCACCGGCAGGGAGGAGTCGGCCGACAGGTCCCAGTCCGAGGCGGCCCGGCCCCGGGCGACCATCTCCGCGCCGAGCGCCGCCACCATCGCCCCGTTGTCCGTGCACAGCTTCGGCCGCGGCACGCGCAGCCGGATGCCGGCGGCCTCGCAGCGCTCCTGGGCGAGGACCCGCAGCCGGGAGTTGGCGGCCACGCCGCCGCCGATCATCAGGTGGTCGACGCCCTGGTCCTTGCAGGCCCGCACCGCCTTGCGGGTCAGCACGTCCACGACCGCCTCCTGGAAGGACGCCGCCACGTCCCGCACCGGCACCTCCTCCCCCGCCGCCCGCTTCGCCTCGATCCAGCGGGCCACGGCCGTCTTCAGCCCGGAGAAGGAGAAGTCGTACGCCGCGTCGCGCGGGCCGGTCAGTCCGCGCGGGAACGCGATCGCCTTCGGATCGCCCTCGCGCGCGTACCGGTCGATGACGGGGCCGCCGGGGAAGCCCAGGTTCAGCACACGGGCGATCTTGTCGAAGGCCTCGCCGGCCGCGTCGTCGATGGTGGCGCCCATCGGGCGGACGTCGGAGGTGATGTCCGTCGACAGCAGCAGCGAGGAGTGCCCGCCGGAGACCAGCAGCGCCATCGTCGGCTCCGGCAGCGCGCCGTGCTCCAGCTGGTCGACGCAGATGTGCGAGGCGAGGTGGTTGACGCCGTAGAGGGGCTTGCCGAGGGCGTAGGCGTACGCCTTCGCCGCCGAGACGCCGACCAGCAGCGCGCCGGCGAGTCCGGGGCCCGCGGTGACGGCGATGCCGTCGAGGTCGCGCGCGCTCACCCCCGCCTCCTTCAGGGCGCGGTCGATGGTGGGGACCATCGCCTCGAGGTGGGCGCGGCTCGCCACCTCCGGCACGACCCCGCCGAAGCGGGCGTGCTCGTCGACGCTGGACGCGACGGCGTCGGCCAGCAGGGTGGTGCCGCGCACGACACCGACGCCGGTCTCGTCGCAGGAGGTCTCGATCCCCAGAACGAGGGGTTCGTCAGCCATGGTTGTCGGTTCCTTGTACGGAGTCGGCGCCCGCGGCGGGACCGCCACCGGGCGCTGTGGTCAGTCGCATCACCAGGGCGTCCACGTTGCCCGGCTGGTAGTAGCCGCGTCGGAAACCGATCGCCTCGAAGCCGAAGCGCTCGTACAGCCGCTGTGCGCGGGTGTTGTCCACCCGGCACTCCAGCATCACCTCGGCGCACTCGAAGGCGGTCGCCGCCCGCAGCAGTTCGGCCAGCAGCCGCCCGCCGAGCCCGGTGCCCCAGTGGTCGCGGGCGACGGCGATGGTCTGCACGTCGGCCTGGTCGCCGGAGGCGACGAGGCCCGCGTACCCGACGATCCGGGCGCCGCCCTCACCGTCCGCGCCGCCCTCACCGTCCGCGCCGTCCGCGCCGTCCGCGCCGGGGGCCTCGGCGACGACGTACCTCCGGGTCGCCCCGGGGCCGCGCGCGTGGGCCAGCTCGGACCAGAACATGCCCCGCGACCAGGCGTCCTCCGGGAACAGCTCGCGTTCCATCCGGAGCACGGCATCGATGTCCCACCAGCGCATCTCGCGCAGTTCGGGCCGCGCGGGCTGCGCGGGCGAGGTCACGGGCTCGGTCGCTCCGGTCACTTGGGGGTGACCACCTTGTAGTTCTTGGGGACCTGGGCGTCGGGCCGGCGCAGGTACAGCGGCCGGGGCGCGGGCAGTTCCCCGCCCGCCGCGAGCCTCTCGGCCGCCAGGCACGCCAGGGCCGAGGCGGACACGTGCTCGGGCTCGTGCGCCTTCGGGAAGGTGTCCGGGTACAGCAGCGCGCCCGCGCCGACGGCCGGGAGTCCGGCCACCTGCTCGGCGATGTCGGCGGGGCGGTCGACGGCCGGGTCGGTGAGGCGGGTGCGGGAGTCGGCGTACCGGGCCCAGTAGACCTCCTTGCGGCGGGCGTCGGTCGCCACCACGAAGGGGCCTTCCAGGTCGGCGGCGTAGGCGAGGCCGTCCAGCGTGCACACGCCGTGCACGGGCACGCCGAGCGCGAGTCCGAACGTGTCCGCGGTCATCAGGCCGACGCGCAGCCCCGTGTACGGGCCGGGGCCGGTGCCGGCGACGATGCCGGTGACGGCGTCGAGCCCGAGGCCGGCCTCGGCGAGCACCCGGTCGACGGCGGGCAGCAGCAGCTCCCCGTGCCGGCGTGCGTCCACCTGGCTCGACGAGGCGATGACGTCCGTACCGTCGTGCAGCGCGACGGTCACGGCGGGCGTGGCGGTATCCAGAGCGAGCAAGAGCACGCAAACAGCCTACGGCGCCGCGGGGCCCGTGCCGGACGCCCGCCGGCCGGCCCGGCACCGCCGGCCCGCACGGGCCCGTACCGGCCCGAAGCACCCCGTGTCGCCCGGAGCGATCGAATGATCACCGAGTGCTACCGTCGCCGGGGAACGGATGCACGAGTACGACGACGAGGTGGTCGCCAGTGGTAAGCAGCAGCGCCGGTCTCGTCGCCGGCCTCACCGCGGCGGCCCTCGCGACGATCGGCTACCTCGGCCACCAGGCGTCGACCGGCGCCCCGGCGGCCGAACCCGGCCGGACCCACGCGAGCGGCACGCCCGCCCCCGGCGCCTCCAAGGCACCCCGCGACCGGCGGCGCCCCGACGCCCTGCCCGCGGGGTCCGGGAGGGGTGAACGGGTGGTGTACTCGGTGGACGCCGACCGGGTGTGGCTGGTCGGCCCGGACAACACGGTCCGGCGCACCTTCCGGGTCACGCCCAGCGTGGTCGACCCGGCACCGGGCGCCTACGCGGTCACGTCCCGTTCCGCACGGGTCACCGGGTCCGACGGCATCCCGGTCGAGCACGTCGTGCGCTTCACCAGCGTCGGCGGCGTGGCCATCGGGTTCAGCGCGGCGGTGGACGGCTCCATGGCGAAGCCCGACCCGGGCCGGCGCACCGGCGGCATCCGGGAGACGCGCGCGGACGGCGACGCGATGTGGAAGTTCGCGACGGTCGGGCAGCCGGTCGTCGTCGTCCCCTGAGACGCCGGGAGCCGTCCGTCCGTACGGACCGCACGGGACGTACGAGCCGCACAGGCCACGCGGATCAGGCGGCCTCGCGGTGCTCCCGTACGGGGCGGCACGTCTCCGGCTCGGGCGCGCGCGGCGGCGTCGAGATCACCGACGCGGCGGCGCAGGACGCGAGCAGGTCGTGCATCGAGACTCCGGCGGGCGCGGGCGACTGCGGCCGCTGCCGGGTCTGCGACCGCGACTGCTGCGACTGCGGCTCGGTCTCTGACATGAACGCCTCCTGAAGGTCGGGGGCGGGGCGTAGTTAGGCATGCCTAACTACGGGCTGGGTACCATGTGACCACGCGCGACACCCGGAACGCAATATCTTCCCGACACGTTGTCGGAACGCCTCCCGGAAGAAAACCCGGATTCAGCCGGTGAGCACGCTCAGGTCGGCCGCGGCCCAGCGCTCACCGACACCCGTGAGCGTCACGTGCCGCACCTCGTCGGTGGTGTCGCCGACGGCCCGGTCGATCCGGAGCCGCAGCCGGTCGTCGGTCAGCTCCTCGACCTTGCCCTCGCCCCACTCCACCACGATCACCGAGTCGGGCAGGGAGACGTCGAGGTCGAGGTCCTCCATCTCGTCCAGGCCGCCGGACAGCCGGTAGGCGTCGACGTGGACGAGCGGCGGTCCGTCGCCGAGGGAGGGGTGCACGCGGGCGATCACGAAGGTCGGGGAGGTGACGGCGCCGCGTACGCCGAGGCCCTCGCCGAGCCCCCGGGTCAGCGTCGTCTTGCCCGCACCCAGCTCCCCGCTGAGCATCACCAGGTCACCGGCGCGCAGCACCTTGGCGAGCCTGCGGCCCAGTTCCCGCATCTGCTCCGGGGAGGTGACGGTGATCTCGGCCGGGCCGGATTCCGACGGGGTGTTCCACTTCGCGCTTTCTTCCATCGTCACTCACTTGCAGTAGTAGGCTTGTCACACCCCGCAAGGGGTCGGTTCGGGCCGGACCGCAGCCGGAAGGCTGGAAGCCGCTTCCGCTCAGGAAGAGGCGGAGTCACAGCCGTCAACCGTAGCGGTGGACGGTACCGCCCCAGCGCGGGCGAGCAGATCGGCGAGGCGGTCGGTGACGACTTCCGGGTGCTCCAGCATGACCAGGTGCCCGGCGTCCGGTACCAGCACCAACTCGGCGCCCGGCACGATGTCGGCGATCTCCTCGCTGTGCTCGCTCGGCGTGACCAGGTCCCGCACGCCGGCCAGGACGAGGACGGGCAGGCCGGTGAAGTGGGCGAGCGCCTCGGTCTTGTCGTGGTCGTTGAAGGCCGGGTAGTACTCGGCGACCACGTCGATCGGCGTCGACTCGATCATCCGCTCGGCGAACCGGGCCACGGCCGGGTCGACCTCCCGGGACGCGAACGAGTACCGCTTGATGATCCCGGCGAACAGGTCCGCCGTCGCCCGCCGCCCCTTCTCCACCAGCTCGGCCCGCTGCCCCAGCGCCTTCAGCACGCCCGGGAGCACCCGCCGGACCGCGTTGACACCGGCCACGGGCAATCCGAAGTTGACCTCACCGAGCCGCCCGGAGGACGTGCCGACGAGCGCGACGCCGACGACCCGCTCGGCGACCAGGTCGGGGAACCCGTCGGCCAGGGCCATCACGGTCATGCCGCCCATGGAGTGCCCGACCAGCACGATCGGGCCTTCGGGCACGGCCGCGTCGATGACGGCCTTCAGGTCCCGGCCCAGGTCCTCGATGCTGATCGGCCGGCCGTCCCGCACCTGCGACACGCCACGGCCGGACCGGCCGTGGCTGCGCTGGTCCCAGTGCACGGTGCGGACGACGCCCCTGAGTGCCTCCCGCTGGAAGTGCCAGGAGTCCTGGTTGAGGCAGTACCCGTGGCTGAAGACGACCGTCACGGGAGCGGGTGCCTTACGGCCGAACAGCCGCCGCCGACGCCGGGTGAGCGCGGACTCCGTCTCCGGGTCGACGTCGTCGACCTCGTAGTACAGCTCGGTGCCGTCGTCGGCGTAGGCCTTGCCCGGGGTGCCGCGCAGTCCGCCGTACGGGCCCGCCGAGTCGAGGGCGAGCCGGGCCTTCTGGCGTATCCCTCGACCGACGGTGAGCCGTTCTATCGCCACGCCGGCCGCGGCGCCCGCCGCGACCACGCCTATCGCGACACCGGCGATGCCGGTCGCCCGGCGCCAGCCGCCGGCGGCCGCGTCCGTGGCGGAGACGACGGCCGCAGCGACAGCCTCCGCGTTGCTCTCGCTCACGTACCGCTCCTCTTCGCCGGGCCGTCCCGCGGTTCCCCGCTGGTTGCCGATTGCCCGCTGGTCGTTGCTTCACCTGAACGCGTGGCGTGCACGTCACGCGCCGGACGGACGCGTCACTCGTTCACGTAGACGCGCGGAACGCGTGTTCCGATGCGGGTGACGATCTCGTACGCGATGGTGCCCGCCGCCTGTGCCCAGTCCTCGGCGGTGGGCTCGCCGCGGTCGCCGGCGCCGAACAGCACCGCCTCGGTGCCCGGCTCCGGCCGGTCCCCGCCCAGGTCGACGACGAACTGGTCCATCGCGATCCGCCCCGCCACCGTGCGCCACTTGCCGTCGACCAGGACGGGGCCGGTGGAGGAGGCGTGGCGCGGGACACCGTCCGCGTAGCCGAGGGGGACGAGGCCGAGGGTGGTCACGCCGGGGGTGGTGTAGTGGTGCCCGTAGCTGACGCCGTGGCCGCCGGGGACCTGCTTGACCAGGGCCAGCGAGGCGGCCAGCGTCATCACGGGCCGCAGTCCGAAGTCGGCGGGGGTGCCGATCTCGGGGCTGGGCGAGACGCCGTACATCGCGATGCCGGGCCGTACGAGGTCGAAGTGGGTCTCGGGGAGGGTGAGCGTGGCCGGCGAGTTGGCGATGTGCCGCACGTCGGGGCGCACGCCCTGCTGCTCGGCGTACGCCGTCATCTCGTGGAAGACGGCGAGCTGGGCGGCGATGGACGGGTGCCCGGGCTCGTCGGCACAGGCGAAGTGCGACCAGAGACCGGTGACGCGGAGCAGCCCCTCGTCCTCGGCCCGCAGGGCCGCCCCCACCAGCTCGGCCCAGTCCTCGCCGGGCTGGCAGCCGTTACGGCCGAGCCCCGTGTCGGCCTTGAGCTGCACGCGCGCGGGGCGCCCCGCCCGGCGTGCCGCCCCGGTGACCTCGTCCAGGGCCCACATCCCGCTGACGGACACGTCGAGACCGGCCTCGACGGCCTCCCGCCAGGGGCCGCCGGGTGTCCACAGCCAGCACATGATCCGCACGTCGTCCGGCAGTGCCGGGTCCGCGCGCAGCGCGAGGGCCTCCTGCGGCGTGGCGGTACCCAGCCAGGTCGCGCCCGCCGCGACGGCCGCGCGGGCGCACGGAATCGCGCCGTGACCGTAGGCGTCGGCCTTGACGACGGCCATGAGAGCCGCCCCGGGGGCCCGTTCGCGCAGTGCGCGGACGTTGGCCCGCAGTGCGGCCAGGTCGATCTCGGCACGGGCCCGCGACACCGCGTCCCGCCGAGCAGCTGTCTCACTCATCGTGCCCCCAGTCTCTCAGAGCACCCGGACCCCGTTCCCGCGCGCTCACCAGTCGTTAGGGTGCCCGGCATGAGCATCATCGGGGTCGGGATCGACGTGGCCGAGATCGAGCGGTTCGGGGCGTCGCTGGAGCGCACTCCGGCGATGGCCCGGCGGCTGTTCCTGGAGAGCGAGTTGCTGCTGCCGAGCGGGGAGCGCCGGGGCATCGCCTCGCTCGCCGCCCGGTTCGCGGCGAAGGAGGCACTGGCCAAGGCGCTCGGCGCGCCGGCCGGACTGCACTGGACGGACGCCGAGGTGTACGTCGAGGACAACGGGCGGCCGCGGCTGCGGGTGACGGGGACGGTGGCGGCGCGGGCGGCGGAGCTGGGGGTGGCGTCGTGGCACGTGTCGCTGAGCCATGACGCGGGGGTGGCGTCGGCGGTGGTGATCGCGGAAGGCTGACGCCCATGAACGTCAGTGGTGCGGGTGTCGAGAACGTGGGTGCGGGGACCGGGACGGGGATGGTCTGCGTACCGCCGGGACGGGTGATGCTGTCGGACCGGCGGACGCGGCGCAGTTGGCCGGTGGAGGTGGCGTCCTGCCGGCTGGGGGTGTTCCCCGTCACGCGGGCGGAGTACGCGCGGGTCACCGGTCAGCCGCCCCCGGGCGCGCGGGAGGAGCGGCTGCCCGTCACGGAGGTCTCCTGGACGGACGCGGTCGGGTTCTGCAACTCCCTGTCGCGGCGCGAGGGGCTCCGTCCGGCCTACCGCGTCGACGCCGACGGCGCCGTCGCCTGGGACACGTCCGCCGACGGATACCGCCTGCCGACCGAGGCCGAGTGGGAGCACGCCTGCCGCGCCGGGACCGACGGCCCGCGCTACGGCCCCCTGGACGACATCGCCCGGTACCGCGGCAACTCGCGGGAGCGCGTCCACGAGGTGGGCGGCAGGCTGCCGAACGCGTGGGGCCTGTACGACACGCTCGGCAACGTCTGGGAGTGGTGCTGGGACCTCTACGACGCCGAGGTGTACGGCACCTACCGGGTACTGCGCGGCGGCGGCTGGTTCGACGAGCACTGGAGCGTCCGGGCCTCCGTGCGGCGCCGCAGCCACCCGACGTTCCGGGTCGACGACGTGGGCTTCCGCGTCGCCCGCTCGGCAGGAGGGGATCAGTGACGTCGCGGGGCGGGTCCGTGACGTTCACGGCGTACGGGGAAGACTCGACGGCATGCGGACTGCGTACAGCGTGGAGATGGTCAGGAACGCCGAACGGGAGCTGATGGCACGGCTTCCGGAGGGCGCGTTGATGCAACGGGCCGCGGCCGGGCTCGCCGCCGCCTGCGCGGAGGTGCTCGGGCGGGTCGCCGGACGGGTGTACGGCAGCCGGGTGGTGCTGCTGGTCGGGAGCGGGGACAACGGCGGCGACGCCCTGTACGCCGGGGCGCGTCTCGCCCGGCGGGGGGCGGGCGTGACGGCGGTGCCGCTCACGCCGGAGCGCGCGCACGGCGGCGGGCTGGCGGCGCTGCGCCGGGCGGGCGGACGGGTCACGGAGCCCGGGTCCGCCGAGGAGTTGATCGAGCGGGCCGATCTGGTCGTCGACGGCATCGTCGGGATCGGCGGCCGGGGCGGGCTGCGTCAGGAGGCGGTACCGCTCGCCGGCGCGGCCGCGCGGTCGCGGGCCGCCGTCCTCGCCGTCGACCTGCCGAGCGGGGTCGACGCGGACACCGGGCAGGTGCGGGGGTCGGCGGTCCGGGCCGACCTGACGGTGACGTTCGGGACGCACAAGCCGGGGCTGCTGATCGATCCGGCGCGGGAGTACGCCGGGTCGGTGCGGCTGGTGGACATCGGGCTGCGGCTGCCGGACGACGCGGCCGAACTGGAGGCGTTGCAGCACGCGGACGTGGCCCGGCTGCTGCCGGTGCCGGGCGCGGAGAGCGACAAGTACCGGCGGGGGGTCGTCGGCATCGCCGCCGGGTCGGCCCGATATCCGGGCGCGGCCGTGCTCGCCGTCGCCGGGGCCCTGCGGGGCGGGGCCGGGGCGGTGCGGTACGTCGGACCGGCCGGGGACGCGGTCATCGCCCGCTACCCGGAGACGCTCGTCTCCGACCAGGGGCCGAAGCGGGCGGGGCGGGTGCAGGCGTGGGTCGTCGGTCCGGGCGCCGGGGACGACGCCGGGACCGTGGCCGAGGTGCTGGCGGCCGAGGTGCCGGTGCTGATCGACGCGGACGGACTGCGGCTGGCCGACGCGGGCGCGGTGCGGGGTCGTACGGCACCGACGCTGATGACGCCGCATGCCGGGGAGGCGGCGGCGCTGCTCGGGGTGGCCCGCGAGGAGGTCGAGGGCGCGCGCCTGGCCTCGGCGCGTGAACTGGCGGGGCGGTACGGGGCGACGGTGCTGCTGAAGGGGTCGACGACGGTGGTGGCCGGGGCGGAGCGAGGCCCGGTGCGGGTCAACGCGACGGGCACGTCGTGGCTCGCCACGGCGGGCAGCGGGGACGTGCTGTCGGGGCTGGCGGGCTCTTTGCTGGCGGCGGGACTCCCCGCGCTGGACGCGGGGAGCGCGGCGGCGTACGTCCACGGCCTGGCGGGCCGTTTCGCGGCGGACGGCGCGCCGACAGGGGCGCACGACGTCGCGGAGGCGATCCCGGGGGCGTGGCGGGACGTGGCTCGGGCAGAGTGAGCGGGGGTGTGCCGTGGGACGCCCGGGTCCTACGGTGTTCGCATGACGCCAGTTCCCGCTTGGGACCCCACGGACCTCGCTTCGTTGCCCAGGGCCGAGTTCGCCTTCCCCGGCCCACTGCGTGACCAGCTGGTCGCGGCGATCCTCGACGGCTCGAAGACTTCGACGACCGGCCTCGTCGTCGACTACGAGCACGAGGGCGATCCGCTGCCGGAGGTCGGGAGCCGCGAAGTGGTCGTCGACTCCCAGGACCGCCCGGTCGCCGTCATCGAGGTGACCGGCGTGCGCGTCGTCCCGCTGGGACAGGTGGATCTCGCCCACGCGGTGGACGAGGGCGAGGGATACACGAGCGTGGCCGAGTGGCGGGCGGGCCACGAACGGTTCTGGCACGGCGAGGAGATGCGCGCGGCCCTGAACGACCCGGGCTTCTCCGTTGACGACACGACCCCGGCGGTCCTGCAGCGCTTCCGCCTGGTCACCGTGGTGCACCCGGCCGACGGGTGACTCACTCCGAGCGGCGCTCCTCCCGCGGCTCGTCCGGCACCCCCGCGAACAGCTCTTCCACTCGCTCGACCGTCCCGGCCCGGTCGAGCCAGTCGTCGAGGCGAGCGAGGTCCGAGCAGCCGGTGACTCGGGCGCGGGCGTCGTCGGACACCATCAGGCCACGGACTTCGAGCACCCGCAGGACACCCTGGGCCTTCCCCTTGGCCCTGCCCACGGCCTCCCCCTCGGCCCTGCCCTCAGCCCTGCCCTCAGCCCTGCCTTCGGCTTCTCCCTTGGCCCTGCCTTCGTAGTACGTCTCCTCCCAGACCGTTCCCCTGCCCGGGAAATACGAGATGACCATCTTCTCCAGCTCCCTCCACGTCTCTCGGGCCGGAGTGTCCTCCAGGCCCACTTCCAGCAGTTCCGACCAGTACTTGGCCGTGGGTTTGTCGAACGACCGCATTCCACGGGCCAGCAAATGCAGTATGGCGTCGATGTCCCGGCTTTCGCTGTGCACGATGGCGGAGAACGTCGCCAGCGCCGGCTCTCGCGCCACCACCGCTTCGTCGCTGATTTCCGGAACACTGTCCGGCCCCAGCACGAAGGGGCGCGTGACCTGGGACTCCCACGGCCCGACCCGGCATGCGAAGGGCCCGGCGGCCCAGGCCGCCGTGGACCGGTTGCGGCAGACCGCGACGAGCAGTACCGGCAGGCCGAACTTCGCACGCAAATACGCCACGTAGTACGGCCAGTTGACTTCCTTGCCAGCGGCTTTACGGGTCTGGGCCTCGACGGCGAGCACGAAGCTCTCCCCGTCGGACGGCTCGACCTTCAGCACCGTGTCCACACGGCGCTCAAGCGGTTTCAGCTCCGTGGCATCGGGAGTCATGAGCTCGATCTCCGCCTTGGCGGGCGGCGGCATGCCTAACGCCTCGAAGATCGGCGTGAGAACCTCCGGATGATCCTGGAAGATCCGGTGCGAGGTCTCGTGGGTGGATGTGACCATGCGCGCAACCTATTTCGGGAGTAGGGCTCGATTTCCGCGTGATCGGAATGCGTTCACCCTTTCGAGCGGCGAGGAAACGTTCACGCCGTCCGCGCCGCAGCGCCCAGTTCGTACCCAGGCTGGATACGGCCGTTGGCGACTCACCCCACACCACCGTCCTCATCGACTTCCGAGGCCCAGCTCAGCGTTCTTCGAACACTCCTCCGTAGACCGGAAGCCGCGTCGCTGGATCCCGTGCCTTCGCATGACTTCGTCCACGGCCTGACCGAGGAAGCGTGAACACGTCGTCAGCACCCTCGACAACTGGCGCGAGTCTTCTTACTCCAACGCCGGGGACGGCGCTTCCTGCGTGGAGACAGCCCGCTCCCCCACCCCCTTCGCCGTCCGCGGTTCAAAGACCCCGGCCGGGGCGGTCCTCACCTTCCCGGCCGGGACCTTCGCCACCTTCCCCGACGCCCTGAGGCCCGCTCACTCCACCGTCACCGACTTCGCCAGGTTCCGCGGCTGATCCACCTCGTTGCCCCGGGCCGTCGCCAGTTCGCAGGCGAAGACCTGGAGCGGGACCGTCGCCACCAGCGGCTGGAGCAGCGTCGGGGTGGCGGGGATGCGGACGAGGTGGTCGGCGTAGGGGACGACCGCCTCGTCGCCCTCCTCGGCGATGACGATGGTGCGGGCGCCGCGGGCGCGGATCTCCTGGATGTTGGACACGATCTTGTCGTGGAGGACGGAGCGCCCGCGCGGGGAAGGGACGACCACGACGACCGGCAGGTCCTCCTCGATCAGCGCGATCGGCCCGTGCTTCAGCTCGCCCGCGGCGAAGCCCTCGGCGTGCATGTACGCCAGCTCCTTGAGCTTGAGGGCGCCTTCGAGGGCGACGGGGTGGCCGACGTGCCGGCCCAGGAACAGCACCGTGTTCTTGTGGGCGAGGGAGCGTGCCAGTTCCCGTACGGGCGTCATCGTCTCCAGCACCTGTCCGACGGCGCCGGAGATGCGGGAGAGGTCGCGGACGACGTCGCGGATCTCGTCGCCGTACTTCGTGCCGCGCACCTGGCCGAGGTACAGGGCGACGAGGTAGCAGGCCACCAGTTGGGTGAGGAAGGCCTTGGTGGAGGCGACGGCGACCTCGGGGCCGGCGTGGGTGTAGAGGACCGCGTCGGACTCGCGGGGGATCGTCGAGCCGTTGGTGTTGCAGATGGCGAGTACCTTGGCGCCCTGTTCGCGGGCGTGGCGCAGGGCCATGAGGGTGTCCATGGTCTCGCCGGACTGGGAGATCGCGACGACCAGGGTCTGCTGGTCGAGGATCGGGTCGCGGTAGCGGAACTCGCTGGCCAGCTCCACCTCGCAGGGGACGCGCGTCCAGTGCTCGATGGCGTACTTGGCGATCAGCCCGGCGTGGAAGGCCGTACCGCACGCGACGACGACGACCTTGTCGACCTCCCGGAGCACCTCCGCGGGGATGCGGACCTCGTCCAGGCTCAGTGTGCCGGATCCGTCGATGCGGCCCAGGAGGGTGTCGGCGATCGCTTTCGGCTGCTCGGCGATCTCCTTGAGCATGAAGGAGGCGTAGCCGCCCTTCTCGGCGGCCGAGGCGTCCCAGTCGACGTGGTAGGAGCGGACGTCGGCCGGGCTGCCGTCGAAGCCGGTGACCGTCACACCGTCCCGGCGCAGCTCGACGACCTGGTCCTGGCCCAGTTCGACGGCGTCCCTGGTGTGGGCGATGAAGGCCGCCACGTCCGAGGCGAGGAAGGACTCGCCCTCGCCCACGCCCACCACGAGCGGCGAGTTGCGGCGGGCGCCCACGACCACGTCGGGCGCGTCCGCGTGCACCGCGACCAGCGTGAACGCGCCCTCCAGCCGCCGGCACACCTGCCGCATCGCCTCGGCGAGGTCGGAGCGGGAGGAGAACTCCTCGGCGAGCAGGTGGGCGACGACCTCGGTGTCGGTCTCGGAGGCCAGGTCGTGGCCGCGTTCCGCGAGCTCGGCCCGCAGCGCGGCGAAGTTCTCGATGATGCCGTTGTGGACGACGGCCACCCGGCCCGCGTTGTCGAGGTGCGGGTGGGCGTTGGCGTCGGTCGGTCCGCCGTGCGTGGCCCAGCGGGTGTGGCCGATGCCGGTGACGGCGGCCGGCAGTGGCCGTTCGGCCAGTTCCTTGTCCAGGTTGACGAGCTTTCCGGCGCGCTTGGCGGTGGCGAGGCCACCGTCCGCGAGCACGGCGACGCCCGCCGAGTCGTATCCCCGGTACTCGAGTCGCTTCAGTCCGGCCATCACGACATCGAGCGCCGACTGCGACCCCACATATCCCACGATTCCGCACATGAACGGCAGCCTACGATCACTTTCGATCTCAAACCGGCCTTCTCATGCCCGAAATCGGAAATTCCCACCGGGGTACGAACGCCGCCGGCGGGCCCGCCGCCAGTGCCGGGCGTCAGCCGAGCTTGGCTACCTGCGCGTCCACGACGTCCATGGGGACCTCGAAGTCCACGCCGCTCATCATGGAGGAGAGGTTGGTGGCGCTGAAGGAGGCGAGCGTGCCGCCCTTGCGGACCGCGACGACCTTCATGGGCGCGTTGGCGTCCTGGCCGATGTCGATGCCCAGGGTGACGGCGACGCCCTCGTCCCCGCCCTTGGGGGCGGCGGCCGTGGTGACTTCGGCGACCCGCATCTTCTCGCTGTCCACGGTGGCGGTGAAACCGCCGGCGCACTTCTCGGTGGCCGTCTTCAGCTCCGCCAGCGCCTGCTCGGCGCCGCCGCCGGCGTAGGAGGCGACGTTCAGTCTGATCATGTTCACCTGGACCTCGGTCATGTCCTGGCCGTCCGGGCCCGAGCCCTCGGAGAGCGTGTCCGTCTGCCCCTCCCAGGAGCGCTTCACCTCGGCACCCGGCTCACCCTGGGCCGCCGCCGCGACGGCGAGGGCGAGCGGCAGACAGGCCTTGTCGTCCGTCGAGATCTTGTCCTTGGCGACGTCCTCGTCCGCCGGGATCTCGGTGGCGACCTTGCCGTTCTTGACGTCCGCCTGGGCGAGAGCGATCTTCTCCAGCTCGGCGGCGCCCAGCGCGTCACCCGCCGGGGCGGACCGGCCCGACTCGGCCTCGGCGCCACCCGCCGGGGCGGACCGGCTCGACTCCGCCTTGTCGTCACCGGCCGCGTCACCGTCGTCGGACGACCCGCCGCAGGCGGTGACGAGCAGGGTCAGGGCGGCGGCGGAGGCCACGAGGGCGGTGCGGCGAACAACGGTCGATCTCACGTCGGCACTCTTTCATCGGGATGATGTCGGGTCGTGCGGGAGGGTCTCGGGCCCTGCGAGAAGACGCCGGGGCCGTGTCAGGCATGCCCTGCCCTGCCGAGACCTGCGGAGGGGGCTCGCCCGGCCCTGTGCACCGTACATACGACAATCACACACACGATCGATAATCAGCCACCCGTACTCGCCCGTAACTTCGCCGGGCCACCGGACACGGCGGACCGGCCGACGTGACACAGCCCACCCGCCACCCCGTTCGAACTCCGTTAACAATGGACTGTGATCTCATCGGTCTCCTCGATGCCCAGGAGCGCCCACCGGCAGCGGCCGGAGGCGACTCCCTACGTCGACCTCACCCGTCCCGAGTGGAGCGCGCTGCGCGACAAGACGCCGCTGCCGCTGACCGCCGACGAGGTCGAGAAGCTGCGCGGCCTCGGCGACGTCATCGACCTCGACGAGGTGCGGGACATCTACCTCCCGCTGTCCCGGCTCCTCAACCTCTACGTCGGTGCCACCGACGGCCTGCGCGGCGCGCTGAACACCTTCCTCGGTGAACAGGGCTCACAGTCCGGCACCCCCTTCGTCATAGGGGTCGCCGGCTCGGTCGCGGTCGGCAAGTCCACCGTCGCCCGCCTGCTCCAGGCACTGCTGTCCCGCTGGCCCGAGCACCCGCGCGTGGAGCTGGTCACGACCGACGGCTTCCTGCTGCCCACCAAGGAGCTGGAGGCCCGCGGCATGATGTCCCGCAAGGGCTTCCCCGAGTCGTACGACCGGCGGGCCCTCACCCGGTTCGTCGCCGACATCAAGGCGGGCAAGGGCGAGGTGACCGCCCCCGTCTACTCCCACCTCATCTACGACATCGTCCCGGACCAGAAGCTCGTCGTCCGCCGCCCCGACATCCTGATCGTCGAAGGCCTCAACGTGCTCCAGCCCGCGCTGCCCGGCAAGGACGGCCGCACCAGGGTCGGTCTCGCCGACTACTTCGACTTCAGCGTGTACGTCGACGCCCGCACCGAGGACATCGAGCGCTGGTACCTCAGCCGGTTCCGCAAGCTGCGCGAGACCGCCTTCCAGAACCCGTCCTCGTACTTCCGCAAGTACACCCAGGTGTCGGAGGAGGAGGCGCTCGACTACGCCCGCACCACCTGGCGCACCATCAACAAGCCCAACCTGGTGGAGAACGTGGCCCCGACCCGGAGCCGGGCCACCCTGATCCTGCGCAAGGGGCCCGACCACAAGGTGCAGCGGCTGAGGCTCCGCAAGCTGTGACGGCGGCTCGCGCAGCCGGTAGAAATACCGGATGCTGCATCTGCGCCTGATCACCCCGGCCGAGCACACCGACGAGGTGGTCCACCTGATCGACCGGACGGTCGGCACCACTCACCTGGTCGTCCTGCCGGGTGCCGCCCGCGACCCCGAGGGCGACGTCGTCATGTGCGACGTGGCCCGCGAGGCCGGCGACGAACTCATCAACCGGCTGAGGGCGTTGGGCATCGACAGCCGCGGCGCCATCACCGCCGAGAACATCGACCTGTCGCTCTCGAAGCACGCCGACAGGGCGGAGAGGGACGCGCCGGGCGAGCCCGCCGACGCGGTGCTGTGGGAGCAGTTGGAGGAGGCGACGCACGAGGAGTCGACCCTCTCCATCACCTACGTCGCCTTCATCACCCTCGCCACGATGATCGCGGCCTGCGGTGTGGTGCTCGACAACGCGATCCTGATCGTGGGCGCGATGGCGGTCGGACCGGAGTTCGGCCCGCTGGCCGGCATCTGCACCGCGGTCGTGCAGCGGGCGCCGCGCCTGGCCCTGCGCTCGGCGATCGCCCTGCTGGTGGGCTTCGCGGTGGCGATGGCGGTGACGGTGGCGTTCAGCCGGGTGATGGACGCCTTCGGCCTCTTCAGCGAGAGCAAGCTCGACGCCGACCGGCCCAACACCGGCTTCGTCTACGCCCCGGACTGGTTCTCGTTCGTGGTGGCCCTCCTCGCCGGAGTGGCGGGCACGCTTTCGCTGACCTCCGCCAAGTCCGGCGCCCTGGTCGGCGTCGCCATCTCCGTCACCACGGTCCCGGCCGCCGCGAACGCGGCCGTGGCCCTGAGTTTCGGCGACACCGGCCAGATGGTGGGCTCCACCGAGCAGCTCCTGCTGAACCTGTTCGGCATCGTGGTGGCGGGCACCCTGACGCTCCTCGCCCAGAAGGCGTTGTGGGCGACCCAGCGCAGCCGCCTCACGAAACCCGAGTAGGCCCCGGCCGTCGACGCCGGCCGGGGTCAGCTCCCCGGGAACTACCCCAGCGCCGACTTCACGGAATCGGCCAGCCGCCCGGCCACGGCCCGGGCCTGCTCGATGTCCGCCGCTTCCACCATCACCCGCACCAGCGGCTCCGTCCCGGAGGGACGCAGCAGCACCCGCCCGGTGCTCCCGAGCTCACGCTCGGCCTCGGAAACCGCCGTGGCCAGCTCGGCGGAGGTATCCACCCGCGACTTGTCCACGTCCGGCACATTGATCAGCACCTGCGGCAGCCGCTCCATGACGGACGCGAGGTCCCGCAGCGTACGGCCGGTCTGCGCGACCCGGGCCGCCAGCATCAGGCCGGTCAGCGTGCCGTCGCCGGTGGTGGCGTGGTCGAGGATGATGACGTGGCCGGACTGCTCGCCGCCGAGGGCGTAGCCGTTGGCCTTCATCTCCTCCAGGACGTACCGGTCGCCGACGCCGGTCTGCGCGAACCCGATGCCCTCGCGCTCCATGGCCAGCTTGAAGCCCAGGTTGGACATGACGGTCGCGACGACGGTGTCGGAACGCAGCGCGTCGCGCTCCCGCATCGCCAGCGCGAGCACGGCGAGGATCTGGTCGCCGTCCACCTCCGCGCCGGTGTGGTCCACGGCCAGGCAGCGGTCGGCGTCACCGTCGTGGGCGATGCCCAGGTCGGCGCCGTGCTCGACGACGGCGGCCTTGAGCAGGTCGAGGTGGGTGGAGCCGCAGCCGTCGTTGATGTTGAGGCCGTCGGGCACCGCGCCGATCGTGACCAGCTCGGCGCCGGCCCGCGCGAACGCCTCCGGCGAGACCCGAAAGGCCGCGCCGTGCGCCTCGTCGAGGACGATCTTCAGCCCGTCCAGCCGGTTCGGGAGGACGCCGACGAGGTGGGCGACGTACTGGTCGAGCCCCTCGTCGTACTCCCGCACGCGGCCCACGCCGGCTCCGGTCGGGCGGTCCCAGGGGGCGCCGGTGCGGTGCTCCGCGTAGACGGACTCGATGCGGTCCTCCAGCTCGTCGGCGAGCTTGTGGCCGCCGCGGGCGAAGAACTTGATGCCGTTGTCGGGCATGGCGTTGTGGCTCGCGGAGAGCATCACGCCGAGGTCGGCGCCGAGCGCGCCGGTGAGGTGGGCCACCGCGGGCGTCGGCAGCACGCCGACCCGCAGCACGTCCACGCCGGCGCTGGCCAGGCCCGCGACCACGGCGGCCTCCAGGAACTCCCCGGAGGCGCGCGGGTCACGTCCGACCACCGCGGTCGCCCGGTGCCCGGCGAAGGTGCCCGCCTCGGCCAGTACGTGCGCCGCGGCGACGGAGAGGCCGAGCGCCAGCTCGGCCGTCAGATCCGCGTTGGCGACACCGCGCACGCCGTCCGTGCCGAAGAGTCGTCCCACTTGTCCTCCTGAGGAAACGTCAATTCCGGAAGCGGCTGCCGATGAACGCGGCCCACGCAGTCGGCTCCCGTGGTCCGGGGCACGCACTGCCCGGCCATACGATCACACAAGCTCTTGAACGTTTGAACATTTGACCATGCTGGCGTCTCAACGTTTCAACGTCTTGTGCCGTTATACGCCCAACGAAGCGGATAAACGAACGCCCCGGCAGCACAGTGGCGTGCCGCCGGGGCGTTCGGAGTACGTTCGAGCGAGCTGAGCAGCCCGCGATACGTACGTGCAGGCAGCGAAGCTTAACGCTTGCTGTACTGCGGAGCCTTGCGGGCCTTCTTCAGACCGGCCTTCTTGCGCTCGACCGCACGGTCGTCGCGGCGGAGGAAGCCGGCCTTCTTGAGGGCGCCGCGGTTGTTGTCCACGTCGGCCTCGTTCAGGGCGCGGGCGACACCGAGACGGAGCGCACCGGCCTGACCGGAGACACCGCCACCCGCGATGCGGGCGATGACGTCGTAACGGCCCTCGAGCTCGAGCACCTTGAAGGGCTCGTTGACTTCCTGCTGGTGCACCTTGTTCGGGAAGTAGTCCTCGAGGGTGCGGCCGTTGATCTTCCACTTGCCGGTGCCCGGGACGATCCGGACACGGGCGATGGCGTTCTTGCGACGGCCCAGGCCGGCGGCCGGCTGGGGCTCGCCGAACGCGGAGGCCATGGACTCCGAGGTGTACTCGCCCTCGACGGGCACCTCGGACTCGGTGGTGTAGCTGTCGATGTCAAGCTCTTCGAGCGGCTGCTCGGCAGTGGTCTCGGCCACGATGCTCCTCAGATTCTCTTCAGTCTTAGGGGGTGGCCGGAACTACTGCGCGACCTGGGTGATCTCGAACGGCTGCGGCTGCTGCGCGCCGTGCGGGTGCTGGTCACCCTTGTAGACCTTCAGCTTCGAGAGCATCTGACGGCCCAGGGAGTTCTTCGGGAGCATGCCCTTGACGGCCTTCTCGATGGCCTTCTCCGGGTTCTTGTCCAGCAGCTCGTCGTAGCGCACGGAGCGCAGACCGCCCGGGTAGCCGGAGTGGCGGTACGCCATCTTCTGGGTCCGCTTGTTGCCGGAGAGGTGCACCTTGTCGGCGTTGATGATGATGACGAAGTCACCGGTGTCGACGTGGGGCGCGTAGATCGGCTTGTGCTTGCCGCGCAGGATGGAGGCCGTGGTGGAGGCCAGACGCCCCAGGACGACGTCCTGAGCGTCGATGACGTGCCACTGGCGCGTCACATCGCCGGGCTTGGGGCTGTACGTACGCACGGTTCGTAGCCTTCGCTTCTTCAGTGAGTGGTCCTGACATTGGTCACCGAAGACGATCACGACAGCCCTGACCGCACCGCGGTGACGCATACCGCGTGCAGATCGCTGGTCATCGGTCCCGGTGGACCGGTGTAAGGGCCCCTCACGTGAGAATGAGCAAGCCAATACACATACGACTGTGCAGAATACCCGGGGCCCCGCAGCCGGGTCAAAACGGGGTCGCCGAGGCCCGCGCCGGCTGCGGCGCGCCCCCGGCCCCCGCGTGTTCGCCGACGGCCCCCTCCGCGGCCCCGGCCCGCCGGGCGACCGCCACCGCCAGCACGCACAGGGTGAACGCGTCCTTGAAGGCCCGCCGCCGCTCCGACTCCAGCCAGGGCCAGGTCAGCCCCGGTACCTGGGGCACCAGGGCGACCCAGAACCAGGCCTCGCGGGCCACCGAACCGGCGTACGGCAGCCCGGCGAGCAGCAGCGGCAGGGCGACCAGGAGGTAGTGGTCGTAGGACGGCCGGGAGACGAGGAACGCCGAGAGCATCAGGCCCGCGCCGGTCTCCGCGAACCGCAGCGGACCGGGGCCGGTGCGACGCCAGCGCAGGTACGCGCAGAGCACCCCGGCGCCGGCCGCCGCCACCGCGAGCCCCTGGGCGAGCGCCCCCGGCACCCCGAGCCGGGGCAGCACCGCCGCCGGGGACGCCTCGTAGAGCCGTACGAAACCGTCGTCGCCGTGCAGCAGGAACGGCAGGGTGCGGGTGAAGAAGCCGGCCGGGTCGGGCATCAGCAGCGCCGCCGCGCCCGAGGCCAGCGCGGGCACCAGGACGGACGCCGCCAGCGCCCGCCACCGCCCGGCGAACAGGAAGAGCAGGACGACGGGCGCGAGCAGCGGCTTGAGCGCCACGGCCGTGCCGATGACCACGCCCGCCGCCGTCCACCGCCCCCGGCTCGCCAGCAGCAGCGACAGCGGCAGGGCCACCGCCGCCGTGACCGTCCAGTTGCCGAGGCGCACCAGGTGCCCGAAGGGTGCGAAGCCCACCGCGAGCCCGGTCAGCCCGAGGACCGCCAGCCGGCTGCGCAGCGGTACGCGGTGCAGGCGCAGCGCACAGGCCCAGGCCAGCGCCAGCAGGGCCACCGCCGCGCACGGCACCAGCACCCGCAGCACGGCCCCGGGCAGCAGTGCCTGCGGGGCCGCGGCCAGCACCGCGCTCGGGAGATAGAGGAAGTGCGGATCGTCGTACGGGGAGCCGCCGGCCAGCCAGGCACGGGCGGCCCGCACGACGATCGCGTTGTCCATCCCGCCGTCCGAGGTCACGCGCCCCGCGTGCACGGCGGACGCCGCCAGCACCGTCACGAGCACGGCCCGCGCGGGCCCGCCCGCGGGTCGCACCAACCACCCGGAGATGTCGTTTTTGCCCGTCCGCATGACCGGAACGCTAGGCGCTGCGAGGCCTGTGGACACGCACCAGCGCGCCGCTCGGCCCGTCTAAGATGCGGCCCATGAGCTTTGGGCAGGGGGGACCTCAGTCGCAGTGGGATCCCTGGAAACCGCAATCGCAACAGCAGCCCTGGAACGGTGGCGACGGGGGTGCCTCCCCCGACTGGGCGGCCCTCGCCGAGGCTTCCGAGGCCCGGGCCAAGCGGCGCCGCCTGTTCATCATCGGCGGGGGCGCGCTGGCCACCGTGGCGATAGCCGGCGCCGTCGCCGTGGCCGTGGTCTCCGCGAACGGGTCCGGCCAGGCCTCCGACGGCCCCTCCTCCCGGCTGCCCGCGACGGCGGACATACCCAGCGCGTCGGCCACGACCCCGTCGTTCGCCCCGACCAGCGCCCCGCCGCCGCTGGACCCGAAGGACTTCGTCTCCAGCGTCCAGAAGGACAAGGCCCCGCTCGGCCCGGAGCTGCTCTTCCCCGGCACCCAGCTGACCATGGGCGACACGGTCTACAAGAAGGGCCCGACGGCCGACACCCGCACCTGCGGCTCCGCCGCCCAGGGCACACTGCCCAAGGTCCTCGACGCCAACGCCTGCACCCGGCTGATGCGCGTCACCTACACCCGGGGTGACACCGCCGTGACGGTCGGCGTGGCCGTCTTCGACACCGAGGCGCAGGCGGTCAAGGCCAAGAAGCAGGCCGACAAGAAGAGCATCGTGCGCTCCCTGTCCGGCGGCGGCGTCAAGTCGTTCTGCTCCGGCGCCGTCTGCCGCTCCACCACCAACTCCTACGGCCGCTACGCCTACTTCACCGTCTCCGGGTTCACCGACGGCAAGAACGTGACGGAGAAGTCCACGCAGGTCTTCCGGGCCGGCGACGACCTCGCCGAGTTCACCTTCCGGCAGATCCGCCGGCGCGGCGAGGCCCAGGCATCGGCGGCGGCCCAGGCCGGCTGACCGCCGCCCTGCCGGTCACTCCCCGCTGAGCGTGTTCACGTGCCGGGTGCCCGCGGCGGCGAAGCCGGCCGCGGCCTTCGCCGCGTCGTCCGGTGAGACGACCTGACCGGACTGGAAGTAGACCCAGTCGACCTTCATCGCCCAGGAACGCTCTCCCTTGAAGGGGAGGTCGATGAACCAGTTGCTGAAGTTGATGCTCATCGGTTCGCGCGGAAGGTACGTCTTCCCACTGGTGAAGAGCACCTCGCCGTCCACCGAGTAGGTGACCTTGCCGTCGGCCGCGGTCATGGCCAGGGTGTGCCAACCGCCGAGCTTCGTCTGGTGGGGCTTGGTGACCCGGTCGCCCAGGTCGCTGCTGCGCCAGCTGGTGGTGTCGAGAATCGGACCGTAGCGGCCCCAGCCGCCGTTGGCCATGTACTCGAAGTCGAGTTCGCTGTACTTCTTCGACTTGTGGTCCGGCGAGATGGCGAAGACGGACTGGGAGACGTGATCGCCGTCCTGGCCGTTCACCGGTTCGTCGGTGAAGTACACGCGGGCGACGAACGTGCCGTCGCGGAACACCGGACGCGCGGTGTGGAACTCGGACTGCACCGTTCCCTTCTTGGTGCCGTCGGTACGGGCCTCCAGTCGCAGCGCCTGCCCGCCGTCCTCCTTCTCACCGGCGGGGAACGTGACCCCCTTCGCCGACCACGAGTCCTCGACGCCCGGGCCGCCCGCGCCGCTGCGCACCACCCAGCCGTTGGCGGCGAGCGACGGGTCCTCGGGGCCCGTGTAGGCGAAGTCGTCGAAGAGGAGGCCGGCGGGCGGCTGCACCGCTTCGGCGGGGGCGTCCGCGTCCGCGCGCCGGCCGGACCCCGCGGTCTCGCCGTCAGGCCCCTCGCCCCACACCTGCGCGCCGTCCAGGAAGGCCGTGACCTGCTCGGACTCCTGGTACGACGTCTTCTCCGCGTCGAACGAGTAGTCGTCCGACTGGTCCAGCTTCTTGTCGTCGACGCGGTACAGCTGGAGCCCGATCGCCTGGGTCGTCCCGCCGGGCTTCAGAGTGCCGGCCTCCCCCGCGAAGCCGACCTCCAGATAGTGGTCGGCCTTGGGACCGGCCTTCTGCGCGGCGTTCGTGTGCAGGGTGATCCTGGAGCAGTCGAGGGACGTCTGCACGCAGTTGGCCGCGAACCGGGCACCTTCGTCGGCGGTGTAGTGGTACCGGAGGGTGACGTCGGCGAGGTCCACCGCCTTGCCGGACGTGTTGATGACTTCCAGCCAGGGTGTGGCGGCGTCCGTGACCGTCGGGCCTTCGGTGCGGTAGCGGACGGTCAGGGCCGTGGAGTCGTCCCCGTCCGACGGCCACCACCGGTAGGCGGCCGCACCGGCGGCGGCCAGGAGGACCACCACAGACGCGATGATAAGGAAGCTTCGTCCTTTACCAGACGATTTACTGCGATGGGTCATGAAATACCCCAGATTCCATGGCTGGCTGTCGAGCGAATCTTAGGCACACGCTCACGGAACTCTCACAACCAGTCCCATCTCGCCCTGCACGTGACCTTATTCACTCCGACATCGCACAACCCCTGCCGCAATTGCCTGAATTGACCGTATTCATGGAGCCATAACGGACACCTAAGGATTGGCGCATTGTCCAGATTGCGCTACATACCCCTACTCGTAGCCGCATGCTCGTATCCGCAAGAGCCGGACATGCTTGCGGTATCTTCACAAGCGCATTCGTACTGCCCACGCAGAGTGGGTCTGTCACCTCAAAAGAAAAGCAGGGTGGGGGGATCGCCTTGTCCGTCATCGACACGGGCCACGACTGGGCTGAGTCGCAGCCGGCGGCTCGCAGCCGTCACCGAAGAGGCCGTGGTGGGCACGTGCGCGCCGCCTCCACCGCGACCCCCTCCATGGTCTACGAGACCGTCGTCCTGGTTCCCGCGAGGAACGAGGAGGTCGGAGTCTTCACCTCTCTCGAGTCCCTCGCCGGGCAGTCGCACCGCCCCGACCTGATCGTCGTGGTGGTCAACAACTCCACCGACCGCACCGAGGACTACGCGCTCCAGTTCGCCGAGGACGAGAGCACGCCGCCGACCGTGGTGCTGAACTTCGCGGACAACCCCCACAAGAAGGCCGGCGCCCTCAACTACGGCCTGAGCTGGCTCAGGGAGACCGTCGGCGGACGTCTCAACGGCCGCGTGGGCCACATCCTCGTCATGGACGCCGATACCGAACTGCACTCCCGGTTCATCGAGCGCGCCCGCAACGTCCTCTCGACCGACCCCGAGATCGGCGGTGTCAGCGCGGCCTGCCTCGGCCGTACCGACCTGTGGCGCAATCCCTGGCAGCGGTTCCTGCTCGGCATGCAGATCATCGAGTACGGCCGGGCGGCGACCTCTCGCTTCCGCAAGGACGTCCACACCATGTCGGGCGCCGGCTCCTTCTACCGCGCCGAGGCCCTGCAGGGTCTGATCGACTGGCGCGGCGAGGTGTTCTGGGAGGACCACCGCAACCTCGTCGAGGACTACGAGACCACCCTGGCGCTCAAGGAGTCCGGCTGGAAGGTCACGGCCAACCAGCTGTGCATCGCGTACACCGACCTCATGCCCACCCTGCGCGAGCTGATCCAGCAGCGCGAGCGGTGGAGCCGGGGCACCGTGGACGCACTGCGCCGCCGTGGCTGGACCAAGTTCACCTGGCACTCGATCATCACCATGATCCTGGGCCTGTTCGGCTTCGCGTACATCTTCATCTGGGGCGCCCGCCAGCTCGTCTCCGCGGCCCAGTACAGCCTGAGCACGCACCCGCTGCTGTGGGCCCTGCTCGCCTTCTGGATCATCTATCCCGCCCTGCGGGTACGGACCCTGGGCTGGAAGGCGATGCTCGTCGAGGCCCTGCTCATCCCCGAGCTGGTCTACACCGTCGTACGGGCCTACTGGCTCGTGTCGTCCATCCTCAAGTCCTACGTGACTCGTGTGTCGGCCTGGAAGTAAGAGACAGACAGGCGCAGGAGAAGAATGAACACCCTCAGAGGCCTTGGAGCCTGCGCGGTACTCGCGGGCATCGCCTACACCGTCACGAAGGTCACCCAGGTCGAGATCGTCGTCCTCGGCTTCACGTGCCTGGCCGTCACCCTCACCGTGCTGGGCTGGATACTCTCCGTCAAGCGGAGCCGTCATGACCGCCGAGCGGCGGGCGGCGGCGGCGGAAGGCGCGCGCGCCGCTCCTGACCGCACACCGTCGAACGCCGGGGGCGCCGCACAGATCCTGTGCGGCGCCCCCGGCGTCGTTCTGCAAACGGCCCGCGGCCGCCTCAGGTGTAGTGCGCCATCGCCTCCTGCACCGTCAGCACCTCCATGCCCCGCTTGTCGATCTCGCGCATCAGGCGGTCGAGGCCCTCGGTGCTCAGCTCCGTGTTCACCGTGGGAACACCCTCGACGATCCGGTGCAGGCACAGGATGAGCCAGTCGCCGTTACGCGCACAGCGGTCCAGCGCGCCGCCCGCCTTGATCACGTCGGCGAGCGTCTCACCGCCGATCTCCTTCCCGTCGTTGATCCCGGTCAGCGCCTTGAGCCGGTACGGCATCGCCGGAGCGAAGCTCTCGAGCGTCTCGGAGATGATGGACCGCGCGGTGGTGAAGTGCCGGGCGGCCAGCAGGTCGACGGGCACACCGTCGCGGGTCTTCCCGAACGCGCCGTGCGGATAGGCGAAGTGCTCGCTGGTGAAGCCACGTGCGACGAGCCACTCGCGCAGCTTGCGGAAGTCCTCGTCGACCTCCTCCGCGGAGAGTTTCGGGTAGCTCGCCTCGTGTGCCTTGAGCGAGTAGGCGTGTCCCGCCATCTCCCAGCCGGACGAGTCCTGCAGGGAACGCATCTGTCCGATGCCCATGAAGGGTTCGGTGTCTATCGCGTCGGCGATGTTGTAGAGCGTGCCGGGCATGGCGTACCGGTCCATGACCGGGCGGGCGAAGTCGTGCACCGACTCGTGCGAGTCGTCGAAGGTGATCGAGACGACGCCCTTGGGGAAGACGTCCGTGGTGTCCGGCACCACCTCGACGGCCTGGAGGCGGTACGTGACCGGCCCCTTGCCGTCGTCGTACACGGCGAACGACATGTCGGTGAAGCCCGACCGGGTCGACGGCTCACCGCGCGACGACAGCTTCCTGGCGCCGGACGCGCCGGTGACGTCCGCCCACTGCAGGTGGACGGTGACCCAGTCGCCCGACTGCACGTAGTTGGTGCCCTCGGCCGAGTGGTAGTGGAAGGTCCAGCTGAAGTGGTTCGCCAGTTCCCGGCTGCCCACGTAGAACTCCATACGGTCCAGATGGGCCACGTCCTGCACCTGGAAGACGAGCCGGATCATCTTCCCCTTGAGGTCGATCGGCTCCATGCCG
Organism: Streptomyces sp. NPDC017890; assembly: GCF_044328675.1. Classification (NCBI taxonomy): domain Bacteria; kingdom Bacillati; phylum Actinomycetota; class Actinomycetes; order Kitasatosporales; family Streptomycetaceae; genus Streptomyces; species Streptomyces sp. NPDC017890. Next base: position 261,858 of record NZ_JBIRHU010000002.1, on the reverse strand, counting down.
GTACGGCGTACGAAGGACTGGACACCGTCGCCGCGCGTGGTGACCCGGCACGAGCGGTCGCCCCGGGTGAAGACCTCGGTGTCGGAGCCGGAGGACGCGACGCCCTCACCGCCGGGCAGCCACTCGTGCCCGTCCTGGAACTGCTCGCTCCAGGTCGCCCGCCGGTACCGCGGGCGGCGCCCGGTCGGGGCGTACGTCGGCGCGGTCAGGTTCTCGACACGCCCGCCCGCACCGAGATCGACGGCTGTGGTGCCGCTCTCGGCCGACGAGGGCAGGACCAGGTCCTTGCCCAGCACGCCCGCGGCCGCGCCGCCGGCCGTCAGCAGACCGCCGAGCCCCATCAGGCCGAGGGCCGACCGCCGGCCCACCTTCGCCCTGGAATCACGCTCGGCGGACGCCGACCCCGAGTGCTTACTGGATCTGGACAAGGTGACTCCCCGGCTCGCAGCGGACCAGGCCGCGCGCGACAGCACCGGACGGCCGCTCCCCATGGGCGCGTCCGGTGTGCAGGACAGGTGTCAGGACAGAAGTCGTGGCGGCCCGACGGCCTCGCTGTCCCTCAACATCCCACCGGCGAGAATTCCAGCGGATGACGCGAACGAGGCATCGTCGAACGGCAGTCTAGCGGGGCACGTCCCGCGCCGTGCGTTCAGCAGCAACTGCTGCCCGGCAGCGTCCTCTTGTTCCGCGCCTCCAGGTTGCGCGCCGCCAGCAGTCCGTCGGCCGGGTAGCCGACCTCCTCCAGCGTCAGCCCGTGCGGCCGTACGACGTGCACGGCCGAGTCCCGCACTCCGGCGGCGAGCACCTTCGCGGGCCAGTCCGGCGTGCGGTGGCCGTCGCCGACGAACAGCAGGGCCCCGATGAGGGAGCGGACCATGTTGTGGCAGAAGGCGTCGGCCCGGACGGTGGCGGTGATGATCCCGTCGTCCTCACCGCGCACCAGGCTCAGCTCCTGGAGGGTCCGGATGGTGGTGGCCCCCTCCCGCTTCTTGCAGTAGGCGGCGAAGTCGTGCTCCCCCAGCAGCCCGCGGGCGGCCTCGTTCATGGCGTCCACGTCGAGGGGCCAGTCGTGCCACAGCACGTGCCCGCGCAGCAGCGGGTCGACGCCGCCGGGGTTGTCGGTGACCCGGTAGGCGTAGCGCCGCCAGACGGCGGAGAACCGTGCGTTGAAGCCACTGGGCGCCTCCCTGAGGGCCCACACCCGCACGTCCCTGGGCAGCCGGCCGGCGAGCCGCTTGAGCAGCTTCGCGTTGTGCTCGGCCCAGACCTCGCGCTCCAGGTCGACATGGGCGACCTGGCCCCGGGCGTGCACCCCGGCGTCGGTCCGCCCCGCCACGGTCAGCTCGTACGTCCGTCCGGACCGCGTGACCGTCCGCAGCGCGTCCTCGATCTCACCCTGCACGGTCCGCCGCCCGCCGGCCTGCTTGGCCCAGCCGGAGAACTCGGCCCCGTCGTAGGAAAGGTCCAGCCGCACCCGCACGTACCCGGGCTCTACTTCGTCACTCACCCAACGATCCTCTCAGCACACACGAAAGCGGGCCCGCCCCTCGAAAGGAACGGGCCCGCCGACGCCCTGGAAGGGGCGCGGGGCTGCGCTCGACGTCCGGCTTCGCCGCGTGGGCGCGACCGGCCACGACGAAGCCGCAGCCGCCACCGCGCAGTCCCCGGCAGAACGCTTACGCGTCCTTCGACTCCTCGGCCGCAGCCTCGTCGTCGGCCTTGGCCGTGTCGACCTTGGCCTCGGAAACCTCGGCGGAGCCCTCGGCGTCCTTGGCGGCGCGCTTCGTGGCGGCCTCGGCTTCGCCGGTCGCCTCCTGCGCCACGGTCAGCGCCTCGACCAGCTCGATGACGGCCATGGGCGCGTTGTCGCCACGGCGGTTACCGATCTTGGTGATCCGGGTGTAGCCACCGGGACGGTTCTCGTAGCGCGGGCCGATCTCGGTGAAGAGCGTGTGCACGATGCCCTTGTCCGTGATCACCTGAAGCACCTGACGGCGGTTGTGAAGGTCGCCCTTCTTCGCCTTGGTGACCAGACGCTCGGCGTACGGACGCAGCTTGCGCGCCTTCGCCTCGGTGGTCGTGATCTTGCCGTGCTCGAAGAGCGACTTCGCGAGGTTCGCGAGGAGCAGCTTCTCGTGCGCGGCGCTGCCGCCCAGACGGGCACCCTTGGTGGGCTTCGGCATGATGTTTCTCCTAGGTGTCTGCCCCGGCCGTATCAGGTACCGAAGTCAGTATCCGAGCAGGCGGTCGCCTGTCGGAGATCCGGGACGCCTTTCGAACGCCCCGGAGGGTCCGCGCCCCGTGAGGGGCGCGGGGAAGGCCCGAGCTCAGTACTGCTCGGTCTCGACGAAGCCCGCGTCCGCGTCGTCGTCCGCGCCGAAGGCGTCGGCCGCGGCGGTCGGGTCGAACCCGGGAGGCGAGTCCTTCAGCGCAAGCCCCATGCCCGCGAGCTTGGCCTTGACCTCGTCGATCGACTTCGCACCGAAGTTGCGGATGTCGAGCAGGTCCGCCTCGGAACGCGCGACGAGCTCACCCACGGAGTGGATGCCCTCACGCTTGAGGCAGTTGTACGACCGAACGGTGAGCTCCAGCTCCTCGATCGGCAGCGCCAGGTCGGCGGCGAGCGCGGCGTCCGTCGGGGACGGACCCATGTCGATGCCCTCGGCGTCGATGTTCAGCTCGCGGGCGAGACCGAACAGCTCGACCAGGGTCTTGCCGGCCGACGCCATGGCGTCGCGCGGGCGCATGGCCTGCTTGGTCTCGACGTCGACGATCAGCTTGTCGAAGTCGGTGCGCTGCTCGACACGCGTGGCCTCGACCTTGTAGGTGACCTTGAGGACCGGCGAGTAGATCGAGTCGACCGGGATGCGCCCGATCTCCTGACCGACCTGCTTGTTCTGCACGGCGGAGACGTAGCCGCGACCGCGCTCGACGGTCAGCTCCATCTCCAGCTTGCCCTTGCCGTTGAGCGTGGCGAGGACGAGGTCGGGGTTGTGCACCTCGACACCGGCCGGGGGCGCGATGTCGGCGGCGGTGACCAGACCCGGGCCCTGCTTGCGCAGGTACATCACAACGGGCTCGTCGTGCTCGGACGACACGACCAGCTGCTTGATGTTGAGGATGAGGTCGGTGACGTCCTCCTTGACGCCCGGCACGGTGGTGAACTCGTGCAGGACACCGTCGATGCGGATGGACGTGACCGCCGCACCCGGGATCGAGGAGAGGAGCGTACGGCGCAGGGAGTTGCCGAGGGTGTAGCCGAAGCCCGGCTCCAGCGGCTCGATGACGAACCGGGAGCGGAACTCGTCGACGACCTCTTCGGTCAACGAGGGACGCTGAGCGATCAGCATGTGGTGTTCCTTCAGTCAGGGGCGCCCGCTATTTGACGCCCGACCAGTACTGCAAGGGTACGGGCGATACGGCCCGAAGAAGCCGTACCGCCCGTGGAAACCCTGGTGAAGCGAGATCAGACGCGTCGGTGAGGACGCGGCGGATCAGACGCGACGGCGCTTCGGCGGGCGGCAGCCGTTGTGCGGCGTCGGGGTGACGTCCTGGATCGAGCCGACCTCGAGGCCGGTCGCCTGCAGGGAGCGGATGGCGGTCTCACGACCGGAACCCGGGCCCTTGACGAAGACGTCGACCTTGCGCATGCCGTGCTCCTGCGCGCGACGGGCAGCCGACTCGGCGGCCATCTGCGCGGCGAACGGCGTGGACTTGCGCGAGCCCTTGAAGCCGACGTGGCCGGCGGAGGCCCAGGAGATCACGTTGCCGGTCGGGTCCGTGATGGACACGATCGTGTTGTTGAACGTGCTCTTGATGTGCGCGTGGCCGTGAGCGACGTTCTTCTTTTCCTTGCGGCGCACCTTCTTGGCAGCGCCCTGACGTCCCTTGGGGGGCATGTCGTTCTCCTACAGGGGAGGTGGTCGGTCCTACAGCGAAGACCGCTGGACGGCGAGTCCGCTGTGGACTACTTCTTGCCCGGCTTCTTCTTACCGGCGATGGCGCGACGCGGGCCCTTGCGGGTGCGGGCGTTGGTGCTGGTGCGCTGACCGCGGACGGGCAGGCCGCGGCGGTGCCGCAGACCCTGGTACGTGCCGATCTCGACCTTGCGGCGGATGTCGGCCTGAACCTCGCGACGGAGGTCACCCTCGGTCTTGATGTTGTTGTCGACGTACTCGCGGATCGCGACGAGCTGCTCCTCGGTGAGGTCACGAACACGGGTGTTCGGGTCCACGTCGGTGGCAGCCAGCGTCTGCTGCGAGAGAGTCCGGCCGATGCCGAACACGTAGGTGAGGGCGATCTCGACGCGCTTTTCGCGCGGGATGTCAACACCGGAAACGCGTGCCATTCAATGGCTCCTGGTGATCTTCGGAGGTCTTCCACAGGACCGGTTCCCGCGCCGCCGTGTCAGGTACGGATCGGGTCCCCGGCCTCCGAGCCGGGGGTGTCGGACGCCTGGGCGCCCGGGTCCTGCGTATGAACATATTCAGCTCGCGTCGCGCGAAGTCCTGCGAATCGCGGAGGGAACGGTCGTACGTCAGCCCTGGCGCTGCTTGTGGCGCGGGTTGTCGCAGATGACCATGACCCGGCCGTGACGGCGGATCACCCTGCACTTGTCGCAGATCTTCTTGACGCTCGGCTTGACCTTCATTGAGTGAAGTTCTCCGGGCTCAGTGCCCCCGCGCCATACGGTGCCGGGGCAGGGGAAAGATCTACTTGTACCGTTGGAGAAGCTCCCCTGGATCGCTCCGGGGAGATTGACAGGACGGACCTGTCCATCGACGACCCTCCCGGCCGCCGGGGCGGGTACGGGACCCGCCCAGGCTCACTTGTACCGGTAGACGATCCGGCCACGCGTCAGGTCGTACGGAGACAGCTCCACCACGACCCGGTCGTCAGGGAGGATGCGGATGTAGTGCATACGCATCTTGCCGCTGATGTGGGCCAGGACCTGGTGGCCGTTCTGGAGCTCGACCCTGAACATCGCGTTCGGAAGAGACTCGACGACAGTGCCCTCGATCTCGATGGCACCTTGCTTCTTGGCCACGCTTCGCCCTTCGAATCGACTACCTTGATCGGTCCTCGTTCACCGCACGAGTGCATGCAGGCATGCGGGTGCACGAGATCCGACGAGTCAGTCTACGTCAGCACACCCGGAAAGGCGAAACGAGGAAGCCTGCCCCACCCGGGCGATCGTTATGCAAGCCCTCAGCCCAGCGGATCCGGCGCCGAGGGCGCCTCACAGGCTTCGAGCGGCTGCGCCGGCCTCCGGCCGGCGACCGCCGCGACCGGCGGCCCTCAGCCCAGCGGATCCGGCGCCGCCGTGATACCCAGCTCGGCCAGCTTCGCCTTGCCCCCGTCGGGGGCGGTCAGGACCAGCGGGCCCTGTTCCGTGAGGGCCACGGAGTGCTCCCAGTGGGAGGACCAGGTGCCGTCGGTGGTGATGACCGTCCAGTCGTCCTGGAGGACCTCGGTGCGCGGGGTGCCGAGGGACACCATCGGCTCGATGGCGAGGCAGAAGCCGGGGACCAGCTTGGGGCCCTTGCCGCGCCGGCGGTCCACGTAGTTCAGCAGGTGCGGGTCCATGTGCATCTCGGTGCCGATGCCGTGGCCGCCGTAGTCCTCGATGATCCCGTACTTGCCGCCGCCGGGCTTCGGCTGGCGGCGGATGTAGGTCTCCACGGCCCGCGAGATGTCGACGAGGCGGTTGCCCTGCTTCATGGCCGCGATGCCCGCCCACATCGACTCCTCGGTCACCCGGGAGAGCTCGACCAGTTCCGGGGAGTGACCGGAGCCGACGAAGGCCGTGTACGCGGCGTCTCCGTGCCAGCCGTCGATGATCGCGCCGCAGTCGATGGAGATGACGTCGCCGTCCTTGAGGACCACGTCGTCGGACGGGATGCCGTGGACGACGACCTCGTTCACCGACGTGCAGATGGTCGCCGGGAAGCCGCCGTAGCCGAGGAAGTTCGGCTTGGCGTTGTGCTCGGTGAGCACCTTGCGGGCGACCTGGTCCAGGTCCTTGGTCGTGGCGCCGGGCACGGCGGCCTCGCGCGTGGCCGCGTGGATGGCGGCGACGACCAGCCCCGCCTCACGCATCTTGGCGATCTGCTCGGGGCTCTTGATCTGCACCATGGGGACTGCGGCCTTTCTGGACCGGAAGGGACGTGGATCGCTTCCAACGATACGGGGCGGGGAGGGCCCCACCCCACAGCTCAGCCGCGGCCCCTGAGCAAGGGACCGCGGCTGCAGCCGGGGCTGAGGACTACTTGTCGCGCTTGAGCGCCTCCAGCGCACGGCCGGTGACCTCGTCCACCGGTCCCGTCGCGGCGATGGTGACGACCAGGCCCTGCGCCTTGTAGTAGTCGATGATCGGCTCGGTCTGCGTGTGGTAGACCTCGAGCCGCTTGCGGACCGTCTCCTCGGAGTCGTCGCCACGCTGGTACAGCTCGCCGCCGCAGACGTCGCAGACGCCTTCCTTCTTCGGCGGCGAGTACGTCACGTGGAAGACGTGCGCCGAGTTGCTGCGGCAGACGCGCCGGCCGGCGATCCGCTTGACGACCTCGTCCTCCGGCGCCTCCAGGTCCAGCACCGCGTCGAGCTTCATGTCCTCGGTCTCGAGCAGCTCGTCCAGCGCCTCGGCCTGGGAGACGTTCCGCGGGAAGCCGTCCAGCAGGAAGCCGCCCTCGGCGTCGGGCTGCTCCATGCGGTCCTTCGCCATGGCGATGGTGACCTCGTCCGGTACGAGGTTGCCGGCGTCGATGTACGACTTGGCGAGCTTGCCGAGGTCGGTCTGCTGACTGATGTTCGCGCGGAACAGGTCACCCGTGGAGATGTGCGGAATGTGCAGCGTCTCGGCAAGGCGGGTGGCCTGCGTTCCCTTACCGGCACCCGGCGGCCCGACGAGGACGATTCGCATCAGCGGAGGAACCCTTCGTAATTGCGCTGCTGGAGCTGGCTCTCGATCTGCTTCACCGTCTCAAGACCCACACCCACGATGATCAGGATGCTGGTCCCGCCGAACGGGAAGTTCTGGTTTGCCCCGAAACCGGCCAACGCCATTGTCGGTACGAGAGAGATCAGGCCCAGATACAGCGAACCCGGCCAGGTGATCCGGTTGAGTACGTAGCTCAGATACTCAGCGGTCGGTCGGCCAGCCCGGATGCCCGGGATGAACCCACCATACTTCTTCATGTTGTCCGCGACTTCCTCGGGGTTGAACGAGATCGCCACGTAGAAGAAGGCGAAGAACACGATCAGAAGGAAGTACAGAACGACGTGCGGCGCGGCCTCCGGATCGGCCAGGTTCTTCTGGATCCAGGTGGCCCAGCCCGCGGTCGAGCCGGAGAACTGGACGATCAGCGCCGGGATGTAGAGCAGCGACGAGGCGAAGATGACGGGGATGATGCCCGCCTGGTTCACCTTGAGCGGGATGTACGTCGAGGTACCGCCGTAGGAACGCCGGCCGATCATGCGCTTCGCGTACTGCACCGGAATGCGGCGCTGGGCCTGCTCGACGAAGACCACCAGGCCGACCATGACGAAGCCGACGAGCATGACGGTGCCGAACTCGATCCAGCCGTCGGCCAGGGTGCCCTCCTGCTTGATGGCCCACAGGGCGGAGGGGAAGGTCGCGGCGATCGAGATGAACATCAGGATCGACATGCCGTTGCCGATGCCGCGGTCGGTGATCAGCTCGCCGAGCCACATGACGGCGGCCGTACCTGCGGTCATGGTGATCACCATGACGATGGTGGTGAAGATCGCCTGGTCCGGCACGATCTGACCGGCGACGGTGCAGCCGGAGAAGAGGGCGCCGCTGCGGGCGGTGGCCACCAGGCCGGTGCCCTGGAGGATCGCGAGCGCGATGGTCAGGTAGCGGGTGTACTGCGTGATCTTCGCCGTACCCGCCTGGCCCTCCTTCTTCAGGGCTTCCAGGCGCGGGATCACCACGGTCAGCAGCTGCAGAATGATGCTCGCCGTGATGTACGGCATGATGCCGAGCGCGAAGACCGTGATCTGCAGCAGGGCGCCGCCGCTGAACATGTTCACCAGACCGAAAATGCCCTGGTTGCCGGACGCCTGGTCCACGCACTCCTGGACGTTCTTGTAATCGACGCCTGGGATGGGGATGTGGGTACCGAGCCGGTACACCACGATGATGCCGAGCGTGAAGAGCAGCTTCTTGCGCAGGTCGGGCGTCTTGAACGCCCGGGCGAACGCGGTGAGCACGGTGCCTCCTGCGACCCCCGCGCTACTGCGTCAAGGGTGACGGTCTTGAGGATTCGACTGACGACTAAGTAAGTAACGGTCAACTGCCGCCCAGGGTGCCCCATGTGACGCACCCGTGAAAGAGGGCAGCGCAGGCCACCTTACCGGCGGGAGTACTTTCCTTGGAACGACCAACCGGGGATACCCCTTTTGTGGGGCATCCCCGGTCGGGATCGCTCATGTCATCGAGACGTCTGAAAGGCTCAGACGAGCTCGGTGACGGTACCGCCGGCGGCGGTGATCTTCTCCTTGGCGGAGCCGGAGACGGCGTCGACCGTCACCTGCAGCGCCACGGAGACCTCGCCCTGGCCGAGGACCTTGACGAGGCTGTTCTTGCGAACGGCACCCTTGGCCACCAGACCCTCGACGGTGACCTCGCCACCCTCGGGGTAGAGCGCGGCCAGCTTCTCGAGGTTCACGACCTGGAACTCGGTCTTGAACGGGTTCTTGAAGCCCTTCAGCTTCGGAAGACGCATGTGGAGGGGCATCTGGCCACCCTCGAAGCGCTCCGGAACCTGGTAACGGGCCTTCGTACCCTTGGTACCACGGCCTGCCGTCTTACCCTTCGACGCCTCACCACGACCCACACGGGTCTTGGCGGTCTTGGCGCCCGGGGCGGGACGGAGGTTGTGGATCTTGAGCGGGTTCTGCTCACCCATGATCAGTCGACCTCCTCGACCGTCACGAGGTGGCGGACGGTGTGCACCATGCCGCGGAACTCGGGGCGGTCCTCCTTGACGACCTGCGTGTTGATGCCCTTGAGACCAAGGGAACGCAGGGTGTCACGGTGGTTCTGCTTGCTGCCGATGTAGGACTTGACCTGCGTAATCTTGAGCTGCGCCATGATTACGCACCCGCCCCGGCACGCGCACGGAGAAGAGCCGCGGGGGCGACGTCCTCGAGCGGCAGACCACGGCGAGCCGCGATCTCCTCGGGACGCTGCAGGCCCTTGAGGGCCTCCACGGTCGCGTGCACGATGTTGATCTGGTTGTCGGAGCCCAGGGACTTCGACAGCACGTCGTGGATACCGGCGCACTCGAGCACGGCGCGCACCGGACCACCGGCGATAACGCCGGTACCCGGGGACGCGGGCTTGAGCAGCACGACGCCGGCAGCCTTCTCACCCTGGATGGGGTGCGGGATGGTGCCCTGGATGCGGGGGACCTTGAAGAAGTGCTTCTTGGCCTCCTCTACACCCTTGGCGATGGCGGCCGGCACCTCCTTGGCCTTGCCGTATCCGACACCCACGGTGCCGTCACCGTCGCCCACCACGACCAGCGCGGTGAAGCTGAAGCGACGACCACCCTTCACAACCTTGGCGACACGGTTGATCGCGACGACGCGCTCAACGTAAGCGGTCTTCTCGGCGGCAGCTGCGCCGCCGTCACGGCCCTTCCGGTCCCGCCGCTCGCCGCCACCGGCACCGCCACCGCGGCGCTGGGGTCCAGCCATTGGAATTACCTCTCTCTGTTTCCGCTAGCGATACGGAACCGGGTCAGAACTTCAGACCGGCTTCGCGGGCGGCGTCCGCCAGGGCGGCGATGCGCCCGGCGTACTGGTTGCCACCGCGGTCGAAAACCACGGCCTCGACACCCGCGGCCTTGGCGCGCTCGGCGACCAGGGCGCCGACCTGCTTGGCCTGAGCGGACTTGTCGGCCTCGCCGCCACGGATCGAGGTGTCCAGGGTGGACGCCGACGCAAGGGTGTGACCCTTGAGGTCGTCGATCACCTGGGCCACGATGTGGCGGTTCGAGCGGGTAACGACCAGACGGGGACGCTCCGCCGTACCGGCGATCCGCTTGCGGATCCGGATGTGACGGCGCTTGATCGCGGCGCGCTTGTAGGCGTCGCCCTTCAGGATCTTCTGTCCGTATGCCATGGCTTACTTACCCGCCTTTCCGACCTTGCGGCGGATGACTTCGCCCTCGTACTTGACGCCCTTGGCCTTGTACGGGTCGGGCTTGCGCAGCTTGCGGATGTTGGCCGCAACCTCGCCGACCTTCTGCTTGTCGATGCCCTCGACCGAGAAGTGGGTCGGGTTCTCCACCTTGAAGGTGATGCCCTCGGGGGCCTCGACCAGGATCGGGTGGCTGTAGCCGAGGGAGAACTCCAGGTTCGAACCCTTGGCGAGCACGCGGTAACCGACACCGCTGATCTCGAGCTTCTTCACGTAACCCTGGGTCACGCCGGTGATCATGTTCGCCACCAGCGTGCGGGACAGGCCGTGCAGGGCCTTGCTCTGACGCTCGTCGTTGGGGCGGGTGACGTTCAGAACGCCGTCCTCACCCTTGGCGATGTCGATCGGCGCCACGACGGTGTGAGTCAGCGAACCCTTGGGGCCCTTGACCGAGACCGTACGGCCGTCGATGGTGACGTCCACGCCGGCGGGAACCGCGATGGGGAGCTTGCCGATGCGCGACATAGCTGTTTCCTCCGTTCCCTTCCGTTACCAGACGTAGGCGAGAACTTCTCCGCCTACGCCCTTCTTGCCGGCCTGCTTGTCGGTGAGGAGCCCGTGCGACGTGGAGATGATCGCCACGCCGAGGCCACCCAGCACCTTGGGCAGGTTGGTGGACTTCGCGTACACCCGGAGACCGGGCTTGGAGATCCGCTTGATGCCCGCGATGGAGCGCTCACGGTTCGGGCCGAACTTCAGCTCGAGGACGAGGTTCTTGCCGACCTCGGCGTCCTCGGTCTTCCAGCCCGTGATGAAGCCCTCCTGCTGGAGGATCTCCGCGATGTGAGACTTGATCTTGGACGCCGGCATCGTCACGGAGTCGTGGTACGCCGAGTTCGCGTTCCGCAGACGCGTAAGCATGTCTGCGATCGGATCAGTCATGGTCATGAATTGGCCTTCGGCCTCTCTCGCCGGGGTTTCCTGGTGCGCCATCCCTCTCCCCGATCCGAGACGGGACGGGTGCGGCGCGGTGGACCTACGGCGTAGTAAGTCGTACGGGCGGCAGACGCCCAACCCCACAAGCCTAAGGCATGCGAGGGCGGGCCCCTGCCGACCCAGATGCTTACCGAGAGTCTGAATAACCCGGAATTACCGGATTACCAGGAGCTCTTGGTCACGCCCGGCAGCTCGCCACGGTGAGCCATCTCACGAAGGCACACGCGGCACAGGCCGAACTTGCGGTACACGGAGTGCGGGCGGCCACAGCGCTGGCAGCGGGTGTAGCCACGCACACCGAACTTGGGCTTGCGAGCAGCCTTAGCGATCAGAGCCTTCTTCGCCATCTCGCTCACGCCTCCTTGAAGGGGAAGCCGAGGTGACGAAGGAGCGCGCGGCCCTCAGCGTCGTTGGTCGCCGTGGTCACCACGGTGATGTCCATACCCCGGGTGCGGTCGATCTTGTCCTGGTCGATCTCGTGGAACATGACCTGCTCCGTGAGACCGAAGGTGTAGTTGCCACGGCCGTCGAACTGCTTGGGGGACAGGCCGCGGAAGTCGCGGATGCGCGGCAGCGCGAGCGACAGGGTGCGGTCCAGGAACTCCCACATGCGGTCGCCACGGAGCGTGACGTGGGCACCGATCGGCTGGCCCTCACGCAGCTTGAACTGCGCGATGGACTTGCGGGCCTTGGTGACGGCCGGCTTCTGACCGGTGATCGTGGTGAGGTCGCGGATGGCGCCCTCGATCAGCTTGGAGTCGCGGGCGGCGTCGCCCACACCCATGTTGACCACGATCTTGACGAGGCCGGGGATCTGCATGACGTTCTCGTAGGAGAACTCCTCACGCAGCTTGCCCGCGATCTCCTCGCGGTACTTCGTCTTCAGACGCGGAGTGGTGGTGGTAGCCATCAGATGTCCTCACCCGTCCGCTTGGCAACGCGAACCTTGTTGCCCTCGTCGTCGAAGCGGTAACCGACGCGCGTGACGACCTTGTTGCCGTCCTTCTCCACGACCAGCTGGACGTTGGAGACGTGGATCGGGGCCTCGGTGGTCACGATGCCGCCGGCCTGCGAACCGCGAGCGGTCGGCCCGGCCTTGGTGTGCTTCTTGACCCGGTTGACACCCTCGACCAGGACGCGGTCCTCGCGGGGGAAGGCCGCGATGACCTTGCCCTGCTTGCCCTTGTCCTTACCGGTGATGACCTGAACCAGGTCGCCCTTCTTGATCTTCATGCTCACAGCACCTCCGGCGCGAGGGAGATGATCTTCATGAACTTCTTCTCGCGCAGCTCACGGCCGACGGGGCCGAAGATACGGGTGCCGCGGGGGTCGCCGTCGTTCTTCAGAATGACGGCGGCGTTCTCGTCGAAGCGGATGTACGAGCCATCCGGACGGCGACGCTCCTTGACGGTGCGAACGATGACCGCCTTGACGACGTCACCCTTCTTCACGTTGCCACCGGGGATCGCGTCCTTGACGGTGGCGACGATGACGTCACCGATACCCGCGTAGCGGCGACCGGAGCCACCGAGCACACGGATGGTGAGAATTTCCTTCGCACCCGTGTTGTCGGCGACGCGCAGTCGCGACTCCTGCTGGATCACGTCTATCTCCTGTTTGTCTGCCGGTTCCCGGCAGGGGCCTCAGTACGAGGACCCCTGCCGAGCCTGGCGGAACTGACCTGCGTGGGTTTGCCCCGCAGGAGGTTTACTTGGCCTTCTCGAGGACCTCGACGACGCGCCAGCGCTTCGTCGAGGACAGCGGCCGGGTCTCCATGAGGAGGACGCGGTCACCGACACCCGCGGCGTTCTGCTCGTCGTGAGCCTTGAGCTTGTTGGTACGGCGGATGACCTTGCCGTACAGCGCGTGGGTCACGCGGTCCTCGACGGCGACGACGACGGTCTTGTCCATCTTGTCGCTGACGACCAGACCCTGGCGGGTCTTGCGGAAGCCGCGGCCGGCCTTCGTCTCTTCAGTCACGTTGCTCTCGCTCATCAGGCGCTCTCCACCGTCTCGATGCCCAGCTCGCGCTCACGCATCAGGGTGTAGATCCGCGCGATGTCCTTGCGGACGGCCTTGAGCCGACCGTGGTTCTCGAGCTGGCCCGTCGCCGCCTGGAAGCGGAGGTTGAACAGCTCTTCCTTGGCTTCGCGGAGCTTCGCCAGAAGCTCCTCGTCACCCAGTTCGCGCAGCTCGGACGCCTTGGTACCGGCCGACATCACGCTTCACCTGCCTCGCGCTTGACGATCCGGCACTTCATCGGCAGCTTGTGGGCCGCACGAGTCAGCGCCTCACGGGCGATCTTCTCGTTGGGGTAGGACAGCTCGAACATGACCCGGCCCGGGTGCACGTTCGCGATCCACCACTCGGGGGAACCCTTACCGGAACCCATGCGGGTCTCGGCCGGCTTCTTCGTGAGCGGGCGGTCCGGGTAGATGTTGATCCAGACCTTGCCGCCACGCTTGATGTGGCGGGTCATCGCGATACGGGCCGCCTCGATCTGGCGGTTGGTCACGTACGCCGGCGTGAGGGCCTGGATGCCGTACTCGCCGAACGCAACCGTCGTACCGCCCTTGGCCTGACCACGGCGCTTCGGGTGGTGCTGCTTGCGGTGCTTGACCCTACGGGGGATCAGCATTTCGGTCAGGCCTCCGTTCCGGTGCTCTCAGCCGGAGCGGCAGCGGCGGCGGGAGCGTCGGCCTTGGGGGCCTCGGCAGCCGGCGCGGACTGCTGCTGCGGCTTGCGACCGCGACCGCCACGCTCGCCACCGCGGCCACCACGGGCCGGGCGGTCGTTGCCACCACGGGCCGGGCGGTTGCCGGCGCGGGCAGCGGCGTTCTCGGCGCGGACCTCGGCGATGTTCTTGACGTCGCCCTTGTAGATCCAGACCTTCACGCCGATGCGGCCGAAGGTCGTCTTGGCCTCGAAGAAGCCGTAGTCCACGTTCGCGCGGAGCGTGTGCAGGGGCACACGGCCCTCGCGGTAGAACTCCGAGCGGGACATCTCGGCGCCACCGAGGCGGCCACCGCACTGGATCTTGATGCCCTTGGCGCCGGCCTTCATCGTGCCCTGCATGCTCTTGCGCATGGCACGACGGAAGGAGACGCGGGAGGAGAGCTGCTCGGCGACGGCCTGGGCCACCAGCTGAGCGTCCGTCTCCGGGCTCTTGACCTCGAGGATGTTCAGCTGGACCTGCTTGCCGGTCAGCTTCTCCAGGTCACCGCGGATGCGGTCGGCCTCGGCGCCGCGGCGGCCGATGACGATGCCGGGACGGGCGGTGTGGATGTCCACACGCACGCGGTCACGGGTGCGCTCGATCTCAACCTTCGAGATGCCGGCGCGCTCCATGCCGGACGTCATCATCCGACGGATGGCGACGTCTTCCTTGACGTAGTCCTTGTACAGCTTGTCGGCGTACCAGCGCGACTTGAAGTCGGTGGTGATGCCGAGCCGGAACCCGTGCGGGTTTACCTTCTGGCCCATTACCGGGTTCCTTCCTTGCTGCTGACGACCACGGTGATGTGGCTGGTCCGCTTGCGGATCCGGTAGGCGCGGCCCTGGGCGCGCGGCCGGAACCGCTTCAGGGTCGGGCCCTCGTCGACGTAGGCCTCGGAAATGAAGAGGCTGTCGGCGTCGGTGTGGTCGTAGTTGTGCGCGGCGTTGGCAATGGCGCTGTCCAGCACCTTGCCGACCGGCACGCTCGCGGCCTGCGGGGCGAAACGCAGGACCGCCTGAGCCTCCGTGGCATCCATGCCACGGATGAGGTCCACCACGCGGCGGGCCTTCATGGGCGTGACGCGGATGTACCGCGCCTGGGCCCTGGCTTCCATGGTTGTCCCTTCAGTGTTTGTCATGGTCTTTCACACCCCGCTGACTAGCGGCGCTTCGACTTCCGGTCGTCCTTGACGTGACCCCGGAAGGTGCGCGTCGGCGAGAACTCGCCGAGCTTGTGGCCGACCATGGACTCGGTGACAAACACCGGGATGTGGGTCTTGCCGTTGTGCACCGCGATCGTGTGGCCGAGCATCGCCGGGACGATCATCGAGCGACGGGACCAGGTCTTGATGACGTTCTTGGTGCCCGCTTCGTTCTGGACGTCCACCTTCTTGATCAGGTGGTCGTCGACGAAGGGCCCCTTCTTCAAGCTACGAGGCATCTCAACCCGTCCTTAGCGCTTCTTGTTCGTCTTGCGGCGGCGGACGATGTACTTGTTCGACGCCTTCTTGGGCGAACGAGTACGGCCTTCCTTCTTGCCCCAGGGGGACACCGGGTGGCGACCACCCGAGGTACGGCCTTCGCCACCACCGTGCGGGTGGTCCACCGGGTTCATGACCACACCACGCACGGTCGGGCGAACGCCCAGCCAGCGCTTACGGCCCGCCTTGCCCCAGTTGATGTTGCTCTGCTCGGCGTTGCCGACCTCGCCGACCGTGGCGCGGCAGCGCTGGTCGACCAGGCGGATCTCTCCGGACGGCATGCGCAGGTGGGCCATGGAGCCCTCCTTCGCGAGCAGCTGCACGGAGGCGCCGGCGGAGCGGGCGAACTTGGCACCGCCACCGGGACGGAGCTCGATCGCGTGGATCGTGGTACCGACCGGGATGTTGCGGAGGGCCAGGTTGTTGCCCGGCTTGATGTCGGCCCCGGGACCGTTCTCGACGCGGTCACCCTGCTGCAGGTTGCGCGGGGCGAGGATGTAGCGCTTCTCGCCGTCGGCGTAGTGCAGCAGCGCGATGCGCGCGGTGCGGTTGGGGTCGTACTCGATGTGCGCGACCTTCGCCGGCACGCCGTCCTTGTCGTGACGACGGAAGTCGATCACGCGGTAGGCGCGCTTGTGTCCGCCACCCTGGTGGCGAACGGTCACACGACCGGAGTTGTTACGGCCACCCTTGCTGTGCAGGGGGCGGACCAACGACTTCTCCGGCGTGGACCGCGTGACCTCGACGAAGTCGGCGACGCTGGAGCCACGGCGGCCCGGCGTAGTCGGCTTGTACTTGCGGATTCCCATTTCTCAGTCCTCGTCCGATTCCGGACGATCCGGACCTCCGTCAGGAGGTCGGACCGCCGAAGATGTCGATACGGTCGCCCTCGGCAAGGGTCACGATCGCGCGCTTGCTGTCGGCACGCTTGCCGAAGCCGGTGCGGGTCCGCTTGCGCTTGCCCTGGCGGTTGATCGTGTTGACCCCGGTGACCTTGACCGAGAAGACCGCCTGGACGGCTTCCTTGATCTGGGTCTTGTTGGAGCCCGGCGCGACGATGAACGTGTACTTGTTCTCGTCGAGGAGCGCGTAGCTCTTCTCGGACACGACCGGCTTCAGCAGCACGTCACGGGGGTCCGTGAACGCCTTGCTGGCCGGGGTGACGACGGTGTTCTTGCCCTCGGCCTCGTGGCGACGCGCCTTGGCGACGCGCGCGGCCTTGGCGGCCTTGGCCGCCTTCGAGGCGATGCTCGGGTGACGCGTAGCCATCAGGCTTCGCTCCCTTCGGTGTCAGCGGCCTTGGGGCCAGACACGAAGGACTCGAAAGCGGCCTGGGTGAAGACCACGTCGTCCGAGACGAGAACGTCGTACGTGTTCAGCTGGCCCGGCTCCAGAATGTGGATCTGGGGCAGGTTGCGGGCGGACAGCCACGCGGCCTCGTCGGCGCGGTCGGCGACCAGGAGCAGGTTCTTGCGCTCCGAGATCTTGCCGAACAGCGTCCGGGCGGCCTTCGTCGACGGGCTGTCGCCCTCGATGACGCCGGAGACGACGTGGATGCGGTTGTGGCGGGCCCGGTCGGTGAGGGCGTGGCGCAGGGCCGCGGCCTTCATCTTCTTCGGGGTCCGCTGCGAGTAGTCACGCGGCTGCGGGCCGTGGACGACGCCACCGCCGGCGAACTGCGGCGCACGGGTCGAACCCTGGCGGGCGCGGCCGGTGCCCTTCTGGCGGTACGGCTTCTTGCCGCCACCACGGACCTCGCCACGACGCTTGGTCTTGTGCGTGCCCTGGCGGGCGGCGGCGTTCTGCGCGACGACGACCTGGTGGATCAGCGGGATGCTGATCTTCTCCACGCCGAAGATCTCCGCGGGGAGCTCGACGCTACCGGTCTTCTCGCCCGCAGGCGAAAGGATGTCAACAGTGCTCATCGGTACCTCAGGCCCCCTTGGCCGCGGTGCGGACCAGGACGAGGCCGCCGTTCGGACCAGGAACCGCGCCCTTGATGAGGAGCAGGCCCTTCTCCGCGTCAACGGCGTGAACGGTCAGGTTCTGGGTGGTGACCCGCTCGTTGCCCATGCGACCCGCCATGCGCATGCCCTTGAAGACACGGCCGGGGGTGGCACAGCCACCGATGGATCCGGGCATGCGGTGCACACGGTGGGCACCGTGCGACGCCTTGCCACCCTTGAAGTTGTGGCGCTTCATGACGCCGGCGAAGCCCTTGCCCTTGCTCTTCGCGGTGACGTCGACCTTCACGCCGGACTCGAAGGTCTCAGCGGTGATCTCCTGGCCGAGGGTGTACTCGCTGGCACCAGCGGTACGGATCTCGACGAGGTGGCGGCGGGGGGTGACGTCGGCCTTGGCGAAGTGGCCCTTGAGGGGCTTGTTCACCTTGCGCGGGTCGATCTCGCCGAACGCGATCTGGACGGACTCGTAGCCGTCGACGTCGTTCGTGCGGACCTGGGTGACGACGTTGGGGCCGGCCTTGACGACGGTGACCGGAACAACACGGTTGTTCTCGTCCCACACCTGCGTCATGCCGAGCTTCTCGCCCAGGATGCCCTTGATCTGCTTGGTCATCTTCAGATCACCGGCCCTTAGAGCTTGATCTCGATGTCGACACCGGCCGGGAGGTCGAGTCGCATCAGAGAGTCAACGGTCTTGGGGGTCGGGTCGAGGATGTCGATCAGGCGCTTGTGCGTGCGCATCTCGAAGTGCTCGCGCGAGTCCTTGTACTTGTGCGGCGACTTGATGACGCAGTACACGTTCTTCTCAGTGGGCAGCGGCACCGGGCCCGCGACCGACGCACCAGTGCGAGTCACCGTCTCGACGATCTTCTTCGCCGAAGAGTCGATGACCTCGTGGTCGTAGGCCTTGAGCCGGATGCGGATCTTCTGTCCCGCCATGGCTACTCAGTAGTCCTGTCTCTCGAAACGCTCTGGACCCGGTGGTCCCTTGTCATTCCACTCCCCCTCCGACCCACGCGGTCGGGCGTGTCGCGCTCTCGCTGACATGAATGTCCCTTGCGGGACTTCCCTGCAGTGGGAGTCGCGGGCCCTTCCGGAACCGCAGGCCGGGGGCGAGAGGCCCACCGGGTGCCTGGTCTGCACCCCGCTGACGCTTCCCGGAAGATTCCCGTACGTCCGCCCCTGCACCTTTCGGTGCAATGCGTGGGACGACGAGTACTGTGGGACTCGCTTCCGGTCCTCCCGGCGGGAGACGCGCAGCATCGGCACTCGACCGAGCAACCCCGTTAGTCTGCCATACGGGGCAGGGGGCTGGCCAATCGAAGTGGATGACTGTACCCCACGTCACCGAGGGGTACACATCGCGGCGTCTCCGAGGGGTCGCACTGCGGCGCATTGGCGGGCACTCCGGGTCATCGCCGGCCGCCCGCGTCGCACATCCGTGCGAAGGACGTGTCCAGCCCCTTCTTCAGCAGCCGTGACACCGGCCGTTCCACGAAGCGGTGAATGAGCCAGCTCAGGAGCAGGAAGCCCGTGATGATCAGGGCGATCAGCAGTCTGGCGTCCATCGTGTCGCGGAGGCGGCCGATGAGGGCCGTGCCGGCCGCGTAGTGGATCAGGTAGAGCGGGTAGGTCATGGCACCGGCCGTGACCAGCCACTTCCAGCGGATGCGGTCCGTGTGGCCGAGTGCGACGGCGACCATGAAGAGCAGGAAGACGGTGAAGACGACCACGCTTCCCCGCCAGCCGGAGACGCGCTCGACCTCCTCGATCCGGTTGCCCAGTTCCATCTGGCCCATCAGCCACGCCATGGCGAGGATGCCCCACAGGAGCAGGTCCTGGCCGAAGCGGTGCATGAGGTAGAGGGCGAGGCCGGCGATGAAGTACCAGGCGCCGTCCGGGTTGGCGGCCAGTTCCAGCAGGTGGAGGTCGGCGACCGGGGCGAGCATGGCGGCCGCGCCCCACACGCAGCAGAAGACCACGACCCTGCGGTACGTCAGGCCCATGGCGACGACGACCAGGAAGAGCAGGTAGAAGCGGAGTTCGGACCAGAGGGTCCAGTAGACGCCGTCGACGTTGGGTACGGCGGAGCCGGACTGGAGCATGGTCAGGTTGAGGAGGACCTCGCGCAGGCGGAGGCGCTCCCACACACCCGGTACGGCGATCAGTACGGCCGTGGTGAACACGACCGCGAACCAGTACGCCGGGTAGAGCCTGATCACGCGGGAGACGAAGAACTGGCGCGGGGTACGGCCCCAGCACGACATGCAGATCACGAAGCCGCTGATCACGAAGAAGATCTCGACGCCGATCCAGCCGTAGGAGGCGACGCGGAACACCGTGGGCATGATCTCGGACACCGGGCGGTCCCAGATCAGGTTGCCGGGGCGGTCGGCGCGCCAGGTGCCGGCGTAGTGGTGTGCGGCCACCATCAGCGCGGCGAGCAGGCGGATGCCGTCGATGACGTACAGCCGGCCGCCCGCACGCTTTCCGCCGGTGCCCTCTCCGCCCGCCTGCTTCCCGTCCGGCGCGGCCGGCCGACGCTCACGGGCGACGGCCGGTGACGGTCCCCGGCCCGGCAGGACCACGGCGAGCGGCGGGAGCGGTTGCTTCGGCCGTCCCTCCGCCCGCTCGGGCACCGATGTCTCACTGTCCGCTGCGCGCACCATCCGAACAGACAAGAACAGCGACCACGGGAGCGGTAGGGGTTCGGGTAAACCCCCGCACCCCCTCCTCGCCGTGTTGGCGGGGCGTTCTCCTCGGGTTCAGATGACGCCCTGGGCCAGCATCGCGTCGGCGACGCGTTCGAAGCCCGCGATGTTCGCGCCCGTGACGTAGTCGCCGGGGGCGCCGTAGCGCTCGGCGGTCTCGTGGCAGGTGGTGTGGATGTCGTTCATGATGTGGGTCAGCTCCTCCTCGACCCGCGTCGCCGTCCAGGACGTACGGGCGTGGTTCTGCGCCATTTCCAGGGCGCTGACCGCGACGCCGCCCGCGTTGGCCGCCTTGCCGGGGCCGAAGGCGACGCCGGAGCGCTGGAGGAGGTGGACGGCCTCGGGCGTGGCCGGCATGTTCGCGCCCTCCGAGACCGCCTTCACGCCGTTGCGGATGAGCGTGGCGGCGTCGTTCTCGTCCAGCTCGTTCTGCGTGGCGGACGGGAGCGCGATGTCGGCCGGGACGTCCCAGACACTGCCGCCGGGCACGAAGCGGGCCGAGGCGCCGCGCCGCTCGGCGTACGTGTCGACCCGGCCGCGCTCGACCTCCTTGATCTGCTTCAGCAGGTCGAGGTCGATGCCCTTCTCGTCGACGACGTAGCCGGAGGAGTCCGAGCAGGTCACAGCGTTCGCACCGAGGGCGGCGAGCTTCTCGATCGTGTAGATCGCGACGTTGCCGGAGCCGGACACGACCGCCGTCTGACCCTCCAGGTCCTCCCCGCGCTCGCGCAGCATCGCCGCCGCGAAGAGCACGTTGCCGTACCCGGTGGCCTCCGGGCGGATCAGCGAGCCGCCCCAGCCCTGGCCCTTGCCGGTGAGGACGCCGGCCTCCCAGCGGTTGGTGATCCGGCGGTACTGGCCGAACAGGTAGCCGATCTCCCGGCCGCCGACGCCGATGTCGCCCGCGGGGACGTCGGTGTGCTCGCCGATGTGCCGGTACAGCTCCGTCATGAACGACTGGCAGAACCGCATGACCTCCGCGTCGCTGCGGCCGTGCGGGTCGAAGTCGCTGCCGCCCTTGCCGCCGCCGATGCCGAGGCCGGTCAGCGCGTTCTTGAAGATCTGCTCGAAGCCCAGGAACTTGATGACGCCCAGGTTGACGGAGGGGTGGAAGCGCAGGCCGCCCTTGTAGGGGCCCAGCGCGCTGTTGAACTCGACGCGGAAGCCCCGGTTGACGTGGATCCGGCCCCGGTCGTCCTGCCACGGCACCCGGAACATGACCTGCCGCTCCGGCTCGACCAGCCGCTCGACGAGGCCGGGCTCGGCGTACTCGGGGCGGGCCTCGAGCACCGGCGCGAGCGTCTCCAGCACCTCGTGGGCGGCCTGGTGGAACTCCGGCTGGGCCGGGTTGCGGTGTTCGATCTCGGTGAGCAGGTTGTCGAGCGCGGTCCTGGTCTCGCTTCGCGTCGTCACGGGGGGCCTTTCTGGCACGGCGGGCACCGGAGACCCGGGACGAGGGCCGGGGGTACGGGCGCACAGGACGCACTGGGTGTACGCGGGTGCACGGAGCCGTACGGGGCCGTCGTCCGGGTCGGTCCGGTGATGGGCGCTCGGCGCCGTTGCCGCGCGCGGGACACTTGAGTGTTACGCGCATGTAAACATCCTGGCCAGTGCCCTGCGCAGGGCGTGACCACTATGTGAGACCGATCATTCTCATACCGGATGTTTACGGATGTCCCGGACGAAGGCTACCGGAGCGGTCCGCGAAGCGGTCAAACGTCACCGTTGAGCATGGCGGCGGTGAGGACGGCACCGCCGACGCCCCAGCCGCCGTCGTTGACCTCGTCGACCAGTACGACGGTGTTGGAGCGGGCCCGCTCACCGTAGATCTCCGCGTACAGGTCGGTGGTGCGCTCAACGATCTTCTTCTTGTCCTCGGCGGTGATGGTGCCCGCGGGGACCTTGAAGTGGGCGAAAGGCATGACTGACTCCTTGGGTAGGGCTGGTGGTCTTGGGGCTGGTGGTCTCGGGGCTGTTGGTCTCGGGGCTGTTGGTCTTGGGGCTGAGGTTCGGCCGTGCCGTCAGACCATGCCGCCGTTGGCCCGCAGGATCTGGCCGTTCACCCAGCGCCCCTGCGGGCCGGCGAGGAAGGCGACCACACCGGCGATGTCCTCCGGCGTGCCCAGCCGTTCCAGGGGCGGGGTCTTGGCGAGCTGGTCGACCTGCTCGGGGGTCTTGCCTTCGAGGAACATGTCCGTGGCCGTGGGGCCGGGGGCGACGGTGTTCACGGTGATGTCCCGCCCGCGCAGCTCGCGGGCGAGGATCAGCGTCATCGACTCCACGGCACCCTTGCTCGCCGCGTACGCCCCGTAGGCGGGGAACTGCGTACCGACCACGGAGGTCGAGAACCCCACGAACGAACCGCCCGGACGCAGTCGCCGCGCCGCCTGCTGGGCGACGACGAAGGTGCCACGGATGTTGGTGCGGTGCATGGCGTCGAGCGCCGCCAGGTCGAGGTCGGCGATGGGCGACAGGGCCAGCCGCCCGGCCGAGTTCACCACCACGTCGACGCCGCCGAACTCCCGCTCCGTCCGGTCGAACAGCTCGGCGGCCTCCTTCTCGTCGGCCACGTCCGCCCGTACGGAGATCGCGCGTCCGCCGCCGGCGGTGATCGCCGCCACCGTCTCCTCGGCGGAGGCGGCGTCGCGGGCGTAGTTCACGACGACGGCCAGGCCGTCCCGGGCGAGCTTCTCGGAGACCGCCCGGCCGATGCCGCGTGATCCGCCGGTGACGACGGCGACCCGGGTGTCCGCCGGTGAGGGTGTGTGCTGATTCGTGCTCGTGTTCGTGTCCGTGGTCGGGCTCATGGGTCCACGATGGGCGGCCTTCGCCCGCGCAACCAGGGGATGTCATCCCCTGGGTCACCGGCCCGGCCCGGCGCAGAATGGATGCCATGAGCGCTGTGAAGTACGCCGAGCTGGGAGCGTTCCTGCGTTCGCGGCGCGAGCGGATCCGCCCGGGCGACGTCGGGCTTCCGGCCGGGCCCCGGCGACGGGTTCCGGGGTTGCGCCGCGAGGAGGTCGCGCAGCTCGCCGGGGCGTCGGTGGACTACTACAACGAGCTGGAGCGGGGCGCCGGTTCGCAGCCGTCCGAGCAGATGATCGCCGCGCTGGCGAGGGCGTTGCGGCTGTCCGCCGACGAGCGGGACTACCTCTACCGGCTCGCGGACCGACCGGTCCCTGTACAGGGCGGGGCCGCCTCGCACGTCCACCCCGGCATGCTCGACCTGCTCGGCCGGATGACCTCGACCCCGGCCCAGGTGATCACGGACCTGCACGTCACCCTCGTACAGAATCCGCTGGCCGTGGCGCTTGTCGGGGACCAGTCCGGTCTCCGGGGGCCCCGTGCCAGCTTCGTGCACCGGTGGTTCACCGAGCCCGACACCCGGCGCCTGCATCCCGAGGCCGACCACGAGAGCCAGTCCCGCGCCTTCGTCGCCGATCTGAGGGCCGCGGCGGCGAGGAGGGACGCGAAGGATCCGGATGTCGGCTCCATGCTCCGTACGCTGCTCGCCGTCTCCCCCGAATTCGCCACGCTGTGGGCCGACCATGACGTGGCCTTCCGGCGGGACGACCGCAAGCGGATCGTCCACCCGACGCTCGGGGTGATCGAGGTCAACTGCCTCAACCTGTTCAGCGAGGACGGGCGGCAGCGGCTGCTCTGGTTCACACCGGCGGTCGGGACGGACAGCGCGGGGCTGCTGGAGCTGCTGGCGGTGGTGGGGACGCAGGAGGTCGTCGAGCCGGAGGTCAGCCCTCCGACGCGTACGGCAGGAAGTCCGCCCAGGCGGCGGGGGTGAGGGTGAGGCGGGGGCCGTCGGTGGTCTTGGAGTCGCGGATGTGGATGGTGCCGGGGGTCAGAGCCAGTTCGACGCAGGAGTTGCCGTCGTTTCCACCGCTGTAGCTGCTCTTGAACCACGCCAGCTCGGAAGCTTCCCCGGCGATGGTCTTGCGGATCATGTTTCTCCCAGCAGTTGCTCGATGAAGGCCAGCGACTCCCCCGGCGAGAGGGCCTGAGCCCGGATGGTGCCATACCGCAGCTCAAGGATGCGCAGGTGTTTGGGCTCGCCGGTCGGTCGCCCGGCGAACGCGCCGTCTGAACGCCCCACCGCAGTACCGTCCGGGAACTTCAGCAGCTCGATCCGTCCATCCAGACCGGAGTGGGTGTCGCAGTTCATCGGCATCACCTGAAGCACGACGTTGTGCAAGCGCCCCACCTCCAGCAGGCGTCCAAGCTGCTGTCGCCAAGCCATTGTGCCCGCGATAGGACGACGCAGAACCCCCTCCTCCAGGACGAAGCTGAGGGCTGGAGCGGGCATGCGTTCGAATACCGTCTGCCGGGCCAGGCGAGCTGCCACCATGCGTTCCACATCATCCGGCGAGTAAGGCGGTTGCGCGGCCCCGATCACCGCACGCGCATGCTCCCGCGTCTGCAGCAGCCCAGGGATGATGTGGCACTCATACAGTGCGATCTCAACCGCCTGCGCCTCCAACTTCCCCAGCTCCCGCACCCTCTTCGGGTACCGGACCTTCTTCACGTCCTCCCACGTGGCAGCGATGAGCCCGCCCGCGTCCAGCACTTCGTCGGCCCTGTCCAGATACTCCTGCCGGGGAATCCGCTTCCCGCCCTCGACCTTGTAGACGAGGTCCTCCCCGTACCCGACCGCCACCCCGAAGTCGGCGGCGCGCATCCCCACCGCCTCGCGGCGCAGCTTCAGCTGCCGCCCCACCGTGGCGATGACCGCGACGCCCCACTCGTCGTCCGGGTCCACCTCCCACCCCGGCTCGTCCGCCTCGCCCTTGAGCCTGCCCGCCTCCGCCTCGACCGTCATCCCGCGCCCCTTCGTCGTACTCACCGCATTGCTCCCAGCGCCCTACCCGTACGCCCCGCCCCGACAGCACCGACAGCACTGGACAACCACCGGACAGTGACCTCGTGTACTCATTGAGTCACTTTTCACGGTACGCACACGACGCCACGCTGAGTGACGTGAACCAGAAATCCGCCGAACTCACGACCTACGTCCGCAACTTCAGCGTGCAGCTCTCCCCCACGCCACGCGGCGCCCGCCTCGCCCGCCTGCTCGCGACCGAGCAGCTCCGTTCCTGGGAACTGCCCCTGGACCCGGCACGCCTCGTCGTCGCCGAACTGGCCAACAACGCGGCGGACCACGGACGCGTTCCCGGCCGCGATTTCCGGCTCACGCTCTACGTCGTCGGCGAGACCCTCCGTATCGAGGTCACCGATACCCGTGGCCAGGAGCTCCCCCACCCCCAAGTACCCGCCCCCGACGCCGAATCCGGCCGTGGCCTGCTGCTCGTGGAGGCGCTCGCGGACCGCTGGGGAGTAACCGAGGGCCGCTTCCCGCGCAAGACCGTGTGGGCGGAACTGAGCTTTACGGCACCGCGACCCACGTTCTGAGGTTGCGGTGCCTTCGGTGCCTTACCAAAGAAAAGAACTCGGGGAAAAGAACCCCACCAAGCCCCACCCCTCCCGCCCGAGGCACGTCGTCACTCGGGCGGGTGAACAACACCGGATCAGCTGGATTTCCGGGTCCCCAACTCCCCTACTCTCAGCGCAAACGACCGAGAAATAATTCGGCCCCCGCCGGGACTGCAATCCCGGTGCGAGGGCCTAACCACCAAGGAAGAGGAAACCTTCCCGATGGGTACCCAAAACCCTAGCGCGCCCTCGCGCGCCCAGTCAGCCCCTGCCGCCGATCCGACCCGTCCGCGTCACCACGGCGGCGGCGTCATCCACGAGAACACCCGCCACACCACCCGCTTCGTGGTGATCGGCAACCACCTGGCCCAACACCCGGAGCTGTCGCTGCTGGCAATCGGCCTCAGCTGCCACATCCAGTCGCTCCCCACCGGCGCGAGCGCCGACATCAAGACGCTCACCGCCCGCTTCAAAGAGGGCCCCACCCGCATCGCCGCCGCCCTGCGCGAGCTGGAGGCCCACGGCTACCTGCGCCGCGAACGCCACCGCACCGAGACCGGCCGCATCGTCACCCGCACGGTCTCCTGCAACCAGCCACGGCCCCATCGCGAACCGGCCGACCGGCCGCAGCACCCCCCAAGGCCCTCCCGACCGGCCGCAGCACCCCGCCGGGCCCGCCCAGCGGCAGAACGACACCCCGAGCAAACGGCCCCGCCCCACACGCGCGGAACCGGCCCCCGCAAGGCCCTCCCGGCCGTCCCGCAGCCCAGCCGCACCGCCCCCACGCTCCTCCAGCAGGCCATCGACATCCTCGCCGGCCTGCGGCGACACGACCCCCGCCTTCTCCTCTCCGCGACCGACACCGCCCACCTGGCGCCCGGCGTCGCCGCCTGGCTGGAACGCGACGTCGCTTCCACCGCCGTACGCCACGCCCTGACCACCGACCTCCCCGACGCCCCGCTGCGCCGCCCCGCCGCGCTCCTGGCCCACCGCCTCACCGCCCAGCTGCCGCCCCCGCCGCCCTTCAGGGCCCCCGTCGGTCCCCCACCGCCCCGCTACGAGGTGCGCAACTGCGACGGCTGCGACCGCGGCTTCCGCGCCCCCGAGACCGAAGACCGCTGCCGAGAATGCCGGACAGTCGGTGCACCCGCTTGAAGCCCTCAGCTCCGATCCTCGTCCACCACCTCCAGAAACCCGGTGCCTCCATGTCCAGCCCACCCGCCGAATCACTGCACCGCCTCTTCAGGCACGATCCCGGCCTGTTCGCCCGCGTAGCACCACTCCTCGGTATCGCCGTTCCCGCCATCACCGAGGCGACTGTGCTGTTCTCGGGCGTCGGCAACTGGGGTTCTCTCGCCTGTCGGGGCAGCACGCTGCTGCAACTGGAAACGGCAGGGCAGGAGAGCTTCCTCCTGCTGATCGAGGCACAGGACCGGCAAGACCGCAGGAGGCCCGCTCACTGGGCACACCACGTCGCATACCTGTGGACGGAGTATCGGCTGCCCACAGCTCTGCTGATCGTGTGCTCCGACCAGGACACGGCGCGTTGGGCTGGACAGCCGGTGGCCAGCGGTCCTGTCCAGCCACCCGCACTCGCCTTGCACCCCTTCGTCGCGGGCCCCGACAACCTGCCGCTGATCACCGACCTCGACGAAGTCCGCGCCGACCCGACCCTGACCGCGCTGTCGGCCATCATGCATCCGGCTGTACAGGGCATCGGAACAGCGCTGGACACGTTGTCCACTGTGTTGCGGGAGCTCCCCGAAGTGGACGCGAACCCGCTTATCGCTCTCACGGCCCAGGGCCTCCACACTCACCCGACCGGCATCGTCTGGAAGCACCTCGTGAGCACGATCGTCTTGGAGAGAGAACGCGAGAAGGACCACGTCGAGCGCATCACAAAGTTCCGCACAGAACACCTCCTGCTTCTTCTGGGAGAACGAGGGCTCGTCCTCTCGGAGGCCGCCCGCAAACAGGTCACGGACTGCCAGGACCCCGAGACCCAGCTCCGCTGGCTCCTCCGCGCCGTCACCGCTTCCAGCACAGAAGAGATCTTCGACGACGAATGACCGGCTGGCAGCAGTGCTCCGCCGTGGCCAGTCACGTCAGCGAAAACCCCGTCGGCACGGCTCCTGTGGCGGCAGGATGGACCGCACGGTACGTCGTGAGTTCTTACTGGATACCAACGCACCGACAGGACCACAGCCCGTGTTGCCTTCCTTCGCTCCCAACGGATTCCTGCCGCTGGGCCGGTACTCGGTTTCCTTCGACGAAGCGGAAGCCACGTTGGTCAGCGCACCGGAGTTTCACGAGTCCGCCACCCGCACCCAGCTGTGGGACGGGCTGCAGGACTACCTGGAGCGGTTCTTCACCCTTGAGGACAGTTACGCCGACGTCCTCGGCGAATTCGCTCTCGTCCACAGGCTGTGGCTGGGCGGCAGCTTCGTCAGCGCAAAGATCGATCCACGGAACATCGACGCGACACTGCTGATCGACACCAGGGCCGAGCGCGCGGTACGCGGTAAGCCCGGATCCAAGTGGCTGACCGGCGCATTCAAGAGCAGGGACAGCGTGAAAGAAAGGTACGGCGTCTCGCCGACGAGAGTCGGGTACCGCCCCGTCGGCAACGTCTTCCGGCCTGAGCGCATGGCGCCCGAGGAACGGACATACTTCATGGAAAGGGGTGTGTGGGACGACTGGTGGCAGCGTTGCCGGTTGCCCGACCACGCAACTCGTTCCCCCTCGGAGGAAAGCGCTGCCCCGGCGCGCGGGTATCTGGAGGTGCGACTGTGACCAGTAGTGACAGCTGGCGTGAGCGCAGGCGCGCGCTTCTGAGGAACGACCCCGCAGCCGCGGGGGCCGCGGAACGCTTGTTGGCGGAAATGGGCACCGAGGAACGCGACGACGACGCGATCGAGGCCGATCACCGGGCGAGCCGCCTTGCGGCGGCGCGCGAGTACGAGCCGAACGCCCACCTCGACGAGGAGCTGCGGCTCCGACTCACCGGACCGGACACCGAGGGCGGTGCACTGCGCTTCCAGTGGGGTGACGCCCTACTGGATCCCGTTGAGAGGGCCGTCTCCGCAGCCGCGCGAACCCCGGTCCAGCTGGAACTGACCGGCCTCTCGGCCGGGAGCACCGTGATCCATGCCCGCCCCGTCACCGCACACGCCACGGACGAGGGGGTACTGGATGTCCCCGCCGCCTCCGCGACCAACACGGGCATGCAGACCTTCACCCGGCTCCTGGACGCGCTGGAGTCCGAGGAGGACGTCCAGGAGTGGTCTCGGCTCTTCGATTCCGTGGACGCCGTGGCACGCGCCTTGGACAAGTACGCCCTGAACCTGGATGTGACCTGGTACGACGCGAATGGCGGTGTGCGCAGCGCCCGCCTGAGCGAACGCGGCCGGCACTTCGTCGCCCGACTCCGCGAAACCCGGCCCCGGGACCAGGAGCTCACCATCTCCGGCCGCATCACAGAACTGCGGGAGAGCGGATGGGTCAAGGTGAAGACGGGCACGGCCAAGAACGCCCCCGCCTACGACGTCCACTTCGAGGAGCCCGAGGCGCTGCTCCGTATGCGACCCGGCCTCGGGGACATCGTCCACTTCCGGGTCCGGTTCAGACAGAGCCTGGATGCCGTGGGTATCGCCCGGGCCACCGAGTACACGTACCTGGGCCCGGCCACGGAGCAGGTATCACTTCCCTTGGACTGAAACGCTGCTCCGCTTCGCCATGTGCCCGCCTCTCCTGAGGAGGGCCTGCGGGCTCTGCGGGCTTTGCAGGCCTCGCGGACTCCGCCGTCACAGGTCCGGACCAACCCCTTGCCCCCGCCCCTCCCTCGTCGCAAGCTCCCCTCATGGAGCTGGAGTTGCGGCATCTCAAGACGGTCCGGGCCATCGCCGACGCCGGCAGCCTCACCAGGGCAGCGACGGCGCTCGGCCTCGCACAGCCCGCGCTGAGCGCACAGCTCAAGCGGATCGAAAGGGCCCTGGGCGGCGCGCTGTTCGTGCGGGGCAGACACGGGGTGCGGGCCACCGCACTGGGCGAACTGGTGCTGGAGCGCAGCCGGATCGTGCTGCCCGCGGTGACGGAGTTGCAGCAGGAGGCGGCCCGGTTCGCGCGGGCGCCGCGCACGACGGGACGCCTGCGGCTGGGCGGCACCCACGGCCCCCTGTTGGGGGCCCTCGTCGACCGGCTGGCGGGCGTGGCGCCGGACGCCCGGATGACGACCTGTACGTCCTGGTCGGAGCGGGAGCTGGCCGAGCAACTGGCGGAGGGCAGGCTGGACTTCGCGCTCGCCGGGACCTGCGGGTCCGCGTCCCCGCCCGGCGCCGAGGGGCTGGTCTGGCGGGAGGTCGCCGTCGACCCGGTGTTCGTGATGATGCCCGACGGCCACCCGCTCGCCCACCGGACGGAGGTGGACCTGACCGAGCTGGCCGGCGAGGAGTGGGCCTGCGTGCCCGGCGACGGCTGCTTCGGCGACTGCTTCACCGCGTCCTGCGCCCGCGCCGGGTTCACCCCGCGCCGCATGTACGAGACGGACACCGCGTCCCTCGTACACCTGGTGCAGGTGGGGCGGGCGGTCGGGCTGTGCCGGGCGACCTTCCCGACCACGCCCGGCATCGTCACCCGGCCGCTCACCGGCACCCCGCTGGCCTGGCGGCACCTGCTCGGCTGGCATGCGGTGACGCAGCGGCAGGACACCGCCGCGACCGTGCTCGCGCAGGCCCGCATGGCGCACGCGGGGGTCGCGGCGAGCAGCGACAGCTACACGCGGTGGATGGCCGCGAACCGGGTCTCCTGACCCCTGCCGCCCCCCCTGCCGCCTCCCCTCCTGGCCCCCGTACGCCTTCCATAACACCGGGGAGGGGGCCGGCCGACGTCTTACGGCTGCCGGTCGGCCCTCCCTACGGTTTCGGCACCTCCCCACCGGGGCCCACCCCGGACCCACCGGGGCCCGCCCCGGACCCACCGGGGCCCACCCGGGCCCGCCGGGACCCGCCGAGACCCGAGGAGATCCCCCATGCCCCACCGACACCGACACACCAGAGCCGCGGGTGCCGCCGTCGCCGCGACGGCCGCCCTGCTCGTGGCCGGGCTCAGCGGCTCCGCGAGCGCCGGTGCGGCATCCGCCGGCTCCGCGCCCACCGCGGCCGAGACCCTCCGCACCGACGCCGCGCCGCCCGCCCTCCTCACCGCCATGCAGCGCGACCTCGGCCTCGACCGGCAGCAGGCGGAACGCCGTCTCGTCAACGAGGCCGAGGCGGGCGCCACCGCGGGCCGGCTCCGCGCCGCGCTCGGCGGCGACTTCGCCGGCGCGTGGCTGCGGGGCGCCGAGTCCGGCACGCTGACCGTGGCGACGACGGACGCGGACGACGTCGCGGCCATCGAGGCGGCGGGCGCCGCGGCCACCGTCGTACGCCACTCGCTCGCCGACCTGGACGCGGCCAAGTCCCGGCTTGACCGGGCCGCCGCCGGCCGCGACACCACCGACGCGCCCGTCCGGTACGTCGACGTGCGGACGAACACGGTCACCGTGCGGGCCGTACGGCCCGCCGCTGCCCGCGCCCTCCTCGACGCGGCCGGTGTCGACGCCGGACTCGCCCGGGTCGAGAAGACGTCCGAGAAGCCCCGCCCGCTGTACGACCTGCGGGGCGGCGAGGCGTACTACATCAACAACAGCGGACGCTGCTCGATCGGCTTCCCGATCACCAAGGGCACCCAGCAGGGCTACGCCACCGCCGGTCACTGCGGACGGACCGGGGCGAGCACGAGCGGCGCCAACCGGGTGGCCCAGGGCACCTTCCAGGGCTCGACCTTCCCCGGCCGCGACATGGCCTGGGTGGCCACCAACTCCAGCTGGACGGCGACCCCGTACGTCAGCGGCGCCGGAGGCCAGAACGTCCAGGTCACCGGATCGACGCAGGCCCCGGTCGGCGCGTCCGTGTGCCGCTCCGGCTCCACCACCGGCTGGCACTGCGGCACCGTCCAGCAGCACAACACCAGCGTGACCTACCCCGAGGGCACCATCAGCGGCGTCACCCGCACCACGGTGTGCGCCGAGCCCGGCGACTCGGGCGGCTCGTACATCTCCGGCAGCCAGGCGCAGGGCGTCACCTCCGGCGGCTCGGGCGACTGCCGCAGCGGCGGCACGACGTACTTCCAGCCGATCAACCCGCTGCTGCAGAACTACGGCCTCACACTGAAGACGACCGGTGACAACGGCGGTCCCGAGGAGCCGCCGCCCGGCGGTACCTGGGCGGCCGGCACCGTCTACCAGCCGGGTGCCACCGTGACGTACGGCGGCGCCACCTACCGCTGCCTCCAGGGCCACCAGGCCCAGCAGGGCTGGGAGCCGCCGAACGTACCGGCACTGTGGCAGCGCGCGTGAGCGCCTGACCACCGCACGGGGGATGACCCACGGGGGACGCCTCCCGGGGACGACCTGCGGGGGACGGCCACGGGGGACGGCGGGGACGGGCCCGGGTGCGCTGAGGGAGAGCACCCGGGCCCGGTCACGTCATCGCGCCGGTCACCCGCCGGTCACGTGCGGGTGACCGTGCCGCACTCCTCCTCATCCGACGCCGACTCCTGCCCCATCGCCTGACTGCGGTCGTAGGGGTCCGCTGCCGGGCCGGTGCCCGGGGCGCCCGTCGCCGCGGTGTGGGGGAAGGCGGGGTGGAGATACCCGTCGTACACACCGCACTCGTCGTTGTAGGTGCGGACTTCATAGGTCTTGAGGTTCAGCGTGCCCTGCTCGACCTGCCACTTGCGCGGATCCGACAGGGTCAGCGTGATGTCGCGGCGAACGGTGGTGCGCTCCACGGGCCCGTCGTCCGCGCCGGCCCGCACGAGCGGGTACACGAAGGTGTAGTCCGCGTGCACGTCGACCTGGCCCGGCTCGCCCGCGGCGAAGGTCATGTGGCCGCGCACCTTGACCACGTCGCCCAGCACGCGCGCCTCGGCGGGGTCGAAGCGGCTGAAGAGGGTGAGGGGATTGTCGTCCCGGCTGGGGGCGGTCAGCGCTCGCTCCACGCGCGAGCGCATGACGGAGTTCGTCGGATCCAGCACCCCGATCGCCGCGGCGGGCCGCTCGCCGCGCAACACGGCGGGGTCGAGGTTGCTCGCGACCAGGAACTCCTTGGTGCGGCGCAGCGCCAACTCCACGTCGGCCTTGCTCATCCCGCCGACCGCCTCGGCATCCGGCAGTTCGATGGCGGCGGCGCCGTCACCCCACCGCAGGGCGGGCGAACCGCGGAACGGGTCGTCGCGCGTCGGCACGTCCAGCAGATCGGCCCGGCCGGGGGCACCGGTGGGCAGCGCCGTCTCGCCCGGCAACGGCGCAGGCGAGGACGGAGCGGCGCCTCCGGCCTCCCACTCGGGTATCCGGTCCAGCACCAGCGACGGACGTACGGCGACCACGACGAGCCCCACGGCGATCGCCACCCCGACAGCCGCACGCAGTCGCCGCCGACGCGTACGGCCACCGTCCATCCCCTGCGCCGCCGGGCCCGTACGCCATCCCGGCGGGGTGTCGGACGGCGGCCCCTGCGCCTTCCGCTTTCGGCGCGGCCACCGGCCACGGCCGGCGGCGCGCTGTGCCGTCCCGTCCTGCTCCCGCAACCGCTGGGTCACCATGCGTGCCCTGGCGGACGGTTCCTTGGGCGCCGGAACACCGCCGCTCCCGGCGGCTTCCCGCAGGAACGACTCCAGTTGCTCGTCGGACACGGAGGAGGACGGTTCGTCGTCGGGGCGTTCAGAGGGCGGGACTGTACTCACGGACTCACTTTTCCAACGGCGAGAACTGGACGGTCCATCGTCCCGCCGCTCGGTGTCGGTGCCCCGCACCGTGCGGAAGTCGTGACCGAACCGCTGCGGCTCCGAGGCCGTGGCCCCGGAACACCCGCCGCGCCGCCGGGATCAGGCCCGCAGATACGCCAGCACCGCCAGCACCCTGCGGTGCGTCTCGGTGGCCGGAGGGAGGTCGAGCTTGGTGAGGATGCTGCCGATGTGTTTGCCCACCGCGGCCTCGGAGACGACGAGTTCGCGGGCGATGGCGGCGTTGGACCTGCCCTCCGCGATCAGGGCGAGGACCTCCCGCTCGCGCGGGCTGAGCCGCTCCAGGGGGTCCCGGCGGCGGCGCAGCAACTGGCGCACCACCTCCGGGTCGACGACCGTACCGCCGTCCGCGACCTCGGCCAGCGCGTCGACGAACTCCTCGACCTGGCCCACGCGGTCCTTCAGCAGGTAGCCGACGCCCGTGCCGTCACCGGAGTCCAGCAGTTCGGCGGCGTAGGTCCGCTGCACGTACTGGCTGAGGACGAGGACGGGCAGGCCGGGGCGCCGTTCCCGCAGCCGCACCGCCGCGTGCAGGCCCTCGTCTTGGAATCCGGGCGGCATGCGTACGTCCGTCACGACGATGTCCGGGGTGTGCTCCTCCGCCGCCGTGATCAGCGCCTCCGCGTCCCCCACGGCCGCCACGACCTCGTGTCCGCAGCGGTCGAGCAGGCCGGCCAGCCCGTCCCGCAGCAGAACGCTGTCCTCGGCCAGTACTACGCGAAGCGTTCGGTCCACTCGCAAGGAATCTCCACGCGCAACAGGGTCGGTCCGCCCGGCGGACTGGACAGGGAGAGTCTGCCATCCAGTACGGACACCCGGTCGGCGAGCCCGGTCAGGCCGCTGCCCGCCCCGGCCTCGGCCCCGCCCCGGCCGTCGTCGCGGACCTCCAGGTGCAGCCGTCCGTCACGGTGGCCGCCGGTCACCTCCGCGCGGTCGGCGCCGCTGTGCCTGGCGACGTTGGCGAGGGCCTCGCAGACCACGAAGTAGGCGGCGGCCTCGACCGCCTGCGGCAGCCGCCCCCGCAGCTCCAGGCGTACGTCGACCGGGACGGCGGACCGGTCGGCCGCGTCGTCGACGGCGGCCTGGAGGCCGTAGTCGGCGAGCACCTTGGGATGGATGCCGTGGATCAGTTCACGCAGTTCCTCCAGCGCCTTCCCCGCCTCCCCGTGGGCCTTCGCCAGCTGGTCGGCGAGCGGGCCGGGCGGTGCGTCCAGGCGGGCCAGGCCGAGGGCCATCGTCAGGGCGACGAGGCGTTGCTGCGCGCCGTCGTGCAGGTCGCGTTCGATGCGGCGCCGCTCGGCCTCGAAGGCGTCCACCAGACGCACGCGTGAGCGCGTGAGTTCGACGACCCTGTCGCCCAGGTCGCCGCCGCGCGGGGCCGCCAGGAGTACGCGGGTGAACTCGGCCCGGGCGCCCGCCGCGAGGCCCAGCGCGTAGGAGCCCAGGGCGAGCAGCAGCAGCCCGAGCACCGCCATGCCGAACGCGGTCGGCCAGGTGGTGACCGTCCACTGCTTGAGCACCTTCGCCTCCTCGCCGCCGCCGACGGTGGCCATCAGCAGCGGAGTGGCGACCGTGGCGAGCGGCAGGGCCAGGGCGGCGAGGACGACGAGGGCGTCCAACGGCCAGAGCAGGAAGGCGAACAACAGGGCGTAACCGAGTTCCTGCCAGGTCGACCGCTCCCGCAGCCGGGTCGTCAGCCAGGCCCACAGGCCCGCGGCATCGGGCCGCCGGTGCCGGCCGGGTGCGGGATCGCGGTCGACCAGGCGCAGCCGGTGTCGTTCCAGCTGGGCGACGGGTATGCCCGCCAGCGCGGTGAGGACCAACAGCGGCAGCCCCACCACGACGACGGCGAGGACACCGCCCGCGGCCACCGCGGCCACGACCCCCACCAGGGTCACGGCACCGGCGACCACGCCGGTCACCAGGTAGGCGGCCGCGCGCCACGGCCACGCCGACAGCAGGAAACCGGGGCCGGCCATGGCCTGCCACACATTGCGAGGGTGCATGCGGATCACCGTAGAACTCCCGCGTACGGCCGGGCCATCGGTCCAGTGGGCCTCCCCGGGGTATGGCCTGCCCTACCCCGGTTCTCGCCTCTGCCGCACTGCGCCGGGGTGGTCGCAGGCGGTTTCGTGGAGTCACCAGCCCGGCAGCCGACGTAGTGGGGACAGATGAACGGTCAGATGAGCGACGGAGCGGTGCAGTTGCGTTCCGTCAGCAGGCGGTACGGGGCGGGCGACAGCACCGTGACGGCCCTCGACGAGGTCTCCCTCGCCTTTCCCGAGGGGACGTTCACCGCCGTGATGGGCCCCTCCGGCTCCGGCAAGTCGACCCTCCTGCAGTGCGCGGCCGGCCTGGACCGGCCCACGTCGGGGTCGGTGGCCGTCGGCGGCACCGAGCTGACCGGGCTGAGCGAGAGAAGGCTGACCCTGCTGCGCCGTGAGCGCATCGGGTTCGTGTTCCAGGCGTTCAACCTGCTGCCGTCGCTGACCGCCGAGCAGAACGTGGCGCTCCCCCTGCGCCTGGCCGGCCGCCGCCCCTCCCGGGCCCGGGTACGCGACGTACTCGCCCAGGTCGGCCTCGAAGACCGGGCCCGGCACCGGCCCACGGAGATGTCCGGTGGCCAGCAGCAGCGCGTCGCCCTGGCCCGCGCGCTGATCACCCGCCCCGACGTGCTGTTCGGCGACGAACCGACCGGCGCGCTCGACTCGGAGACCGGCCGCGAGGTCCTGACCCTGCTGCGCGGCATGGTCGACCGCGAGGGCCAGACCGTCGTCATGGTCACGCACGACCCGGTGGCCGCCTCCTACGCCGACCGCGTGGTCTTCCTCGTCGACGGCCGGGTCAACGGCGAACTCACGGGAGCCGGCGCCGACACCATCGCCGCCCGCATGACCCGGCTGGAGACCGTTCCCTGCTGAGCACCGCCCCGTGCAACCCGCGCACCCGCCGGGCCACGAACGCCGGCCACGCGGCCGACGCCGACGGAGACCCGACCGGCGCCCCCGACACCACCCCCGACACCGTCCCCACCCGCACGCCCCGGCTGGAGGCCACCCCGTGCTGAGCACCGCCCTGCGCACCCTGCGCACCCGCTGGGTCACCTTCGTCGGCAGCTTCGTCGCGCTGACGCTGGGGGTCGCCCTGCTCACCGTGACGGGGCTGGCCCTGGCCTCCTCGCTGGACGCGCCGGACCGCGCGCCGGAGCGGTTCGCCGCCGCGCCGACCGTGGTCCGGGGACAGGACACCCTGCGGGTGCCGACACCGATCGGCGACCGCACGGAGGAACTCGCGCAGCCGCGGGCCGTGCCCGCCCCTGTCGTGGCGGAACTGGCTCGGCTCGGCACGGTCGTCGAGGACCGGTCCTTCCCCGTACGGGTCCACGGCGGGGCGGCCGACACGGGCGGAACGGCCGACTCGGGCGGAACGGCCGACTCGGGAAGAACGGCCGACTCGGGCGACGCGGCCGACGCCCGCGGGCCCGGTGTCCTGGTGGGTCACCCCTGGTCCACCGCCGCGTTCGCCCCGTATGCCCTCGACGCGGGCCGCGCGCCGCGCACGGCCGACGAGGTCGTCGTCACCGGCGGCTGGGCCGCACCGGGCGAGCGGGTGCGGACCGACCGGGGCACCGTGCGGGTCGTGGGCACCGTGCCCGACCGCGGGTTCGAGGACGCCGTCTTCTTCACCGACGCGCGTGCCGCCCGGCTCGCACCGGTCAGCGTGCAGCTGGTGGTGGCCGACGCGGACCCGGCCGCCGTACGGGACGCGGTGCGCGGCAGCGCGGGCGTCCAGGTGCTCACCGGGGACGACCGGCGGTACGCCGACGCCGACCCCGACCGGGACAGCGAGGCGCTGACCGCGATGAACGCCCTGTTCGGCACGGCCGGTGGCGTCACCGCCTTCGTCTCGGTGTTCGTCGTGGCCTCCACCTTCGCCTTCGCGGTCGCCCAGCGGCGGCGCGAGTTCGGGCTGATGCGCACGGCCGGGGCCACGCCGGGGCAGATCCGCCGCATGGTGATCGCCGAGGCCCTCCTGATCGGTGTGCTCGCCTCGGCCGCGGGATGCGCACTCGGCTCGTACGGTGCGCCGAGGCTGGCGGCGTGGGTGGTCGACGCCGGGCTGGCGCCGGCCTGGTTCGCCATCGGCGACCACACCTGGCCGTACCACATGGCCTTCTGGACCGGGCTCCTCGTCGCCCTGTGCGGCGTGGTCGCGGCGTCCTGGCGGGCAGGCCGGACCGGCCCCACCGAGGCGCTGCGCGAGGCGTCCGTGGACGCCGGGCCGATGACCCCGGGCCGGCGGCTGTGCGGTCTCGGGCTGCTGCTGACCGCCCTGGTGACGCTCGGCATCGCCCTGACCGGCGACCCCGGCGACCTGCTCCACCGCAAGACCTACGTGAGCCGGCCGATGCTGGTGATCACCGCTATGGCGCTGCTCGCACCGGTCGTGGTGCGTCCGCTGACCCGGCTGCTGGCCTGGCTGCCGTCCCGGCTGCCGGGCGCCGCGGGCATGCTGGTGCGCGAGAACGCGGCCGCCGGCGTGCGCCGTACCGCCGCCGTCGCCGCGCCCGTGCTGGTCACGGTCGCCCTCGCGGGCTCGCTGCTCGGCGCCACCGCGACGCTCAACGAGGCGAAGGCCGCCGAGACCCGCGAGCGGACCACCGCCGCCTTCGTGGTCACATCACCGGACGGCGGCACGGGCTTCGACGCACGGACCGTGGAGCGGCTGCGCGCCGTGCCGGGGGCGGAGATCTCGCCGAGCTCGTCGAGCGCGGTGTACGTCCTGGAGGAGGGCGTGGCGCTCATCAGGTCCGACGCGCGCGCCGTCGGCAGCCCCCCGGCCCTGGCCGCCACCACCCGGCTGCCGCTCGCGGCGGGGAAGGCGACCGACCTCGACGACCATTCGATCATCGTCAACGAGGAGTGGGAACGGCACTCCGTCGGCCAGAGCGTGCGGGTGTGGCTCGGGAACGGCACGGAGAAGACGCTGCGCATCGCAGCGGTGATGCACACCGGCACCGGCGACAACGGCGTCTACGTCACGCCCGCCAACGCCCCCGGCGCCGCGGTCGACCGGGTGGACGTCGCCCTCGCCGACGGCGCCGACAGCGAGGCCGTGGCCGCCGGACTGCGCGAGGCGGCGCGCTCCGCCGGCGGGCAGGTGCTCACCGAGGACGAGTGGGTCGCCGCCACCTACCCGCAGACCAACCGCGCGACCCGGCTCGGCCTCCTCCTGGTCCTCGGGATCGCCCTGCTCTACACCGGCATCTCCCTGATCAGCACGATGGTGATGGCCACCTCCGACCGGGTCCGCGACCTGGCGGTACTGCGGCTGGCCGGCGCCACCAACGGGCAGGTACTGCGGCTGGTGGGCGCCGAGTCACTGACGGTCGTCGCCGTCGGCGCGCTCCTGGGGCTGCTCGCCGCCGGGCTCAACCTGGCCGGGATGTGGGCGGCGCTCGGACTGCTCTCGGTACCCGTCACACCCGCACTGCCGTGGGCGACGATCGGTGCGGTCGTGTCCGCCTGCGCGTTCCTCGCGGTGCTCGCCTCGGTCGCTCCCGCGGCCCTGACCCTGCGGCGCCGTCCGGCGGAGCCGGCGGGCGTACGCGAGTGACCTCGCACCGGCGCTTCACAGACCCCCCTCGACCGCCCCGCCGACGCGGCCGCTCACTCCCCGGCCGACGTGAACACCTCAGCCGCCGACACAGCCGTGATCGCCCGAGCGAACCAGACACTCAGGACATCGAGATCCTCACAGCCGACGATGCGCGCGCGCTCCTCCTCGGACACCTCGACGCCACGACCGTCCAGCAGAAACAGGATGTCCTCGGCACGTCCCTCGGCACGTCCCTCGGCACGAAGGCTCTGAGCAGTCTGCGACTGGAAAAAGGAGAGGTCGGCGGCCATGATGTGCCTCCAGAGGTCTGCGGCCGGCGTCTTGCCGAGGCCTTGTTCCGTGAGCTCGATGAAGATGCTTGCGGTGTTCTCGTCGTCGGCCGACAGATCTTTCAGTGCCGTCGCCAGCGCTTTCAGTATGGCATCGGCGTCCGGGTCCCGGCGGTGCAGAGCCGCGGAGAGCACCGTCAGCGGAATGTCACGCGCGGCCTCGTCGGGGCTGTCGATCACGGGCAGGCTGTCCGGCCCCAGCACCAGGGGGCGCACCGTGAGCGAGGGCCACTGCGGAGGCCCGATGTCGACGTGCCGGGCCGCCCAGGACGCGGTGCGGCGGTCGGCACAGACGACCAGGAGGATCGGCGGCAGGCCGTACTTGGCGTGAAGGTGCGACAGGTAGTACGCCCAGCTCGCCGGCTTGTCGGGGTCCGGCTTTCCCTGGGATTCCACAGCGAGGAGGAAGCTCTCGCCGTCCCTGGCGTCCATGCGCAGCAGCGTGTCCAGACGCCGGTCGACGGGGCGGTTCTCGGTGAGGTCGGTGGGGAGGGGCTCCCCGGAGAGCGGGCCGGCGAAGGTGATGCCAAGG
Organism: Streptomyces sp. NPDC017890; assembly: GCF_044328675.1. Taxonomy (NCBI): domain Bacteria; kingdom Bacillati; phylum Actinomycetota; class Actinomycetes; order Kitasatosporales; family Streptomycetaceae; genus Streptomyces; species Streptomyces sp. NPDC017890. The sequence goes on along the minus strand of NZ_JBIRHU010000002.1, from coordinate 222,059 downwards.
CCCTTGACTGCACGGGCGAAGAGAGCCGGATCCTCCTGGAAGATCCGATGCAGCGCCTCATGGGATGAGCTGACCATGCGCCGAACGTAGGCCGATCGGGGGCAACCAGCGTCGGCATATGCCATTGATTGCCGCGATCGAGTGACGCCCGGCCAGAGGCATTGACGCGCGACCGCGGCCGGCCACCGTCCGCCCACGCGAGAGGGGCCCGTACGACCGAAGTCGTACGGGCCCCTCTCAGGCATCAGCCCATGTCAGGTCGGTGGACCGACAAGCAAGCGGAGCTTACTTGTTGATCTTGGTGACCTGGCCGGCGCCCACGGTCCGGCCACCCTCACGGATGGCGAACTTCAGGCCCTCTTCCATGGCGACGGGCTGGATGAGCTCCACCTTCATCTCGGTGTTGTCACCCGGCATGACCATCTCGGTGCCCTCGGGGAGGGTCACGACGCCGGTCACGTCCGTCGTACGGAAGTAGAACTGCGGGCGGTAGTTGTTGAAGAACGGGGTGTGACGGCCACCCTCGTCCTTCGACAGGATGTAGGCCTGGGCCTCGAACTCGGTGTGCGGCGTGACCGAACCGGGCTTGATGATGACCTGGCCGCGCTCCACGTCCTCGCGCTTGATGCCACGGAGGAGCAGACCGACGTTCTCACCGGCCTGGCCCTCGTCGAGGAGCTTGCGGAACATCTCGATGCCGGTGACCGTGGTGGTGGTCTTCTCGGTCTTGATGCCGATGATGTCGACGGTCTCGTTGACCTTGAGGACACCACGCTCGATGCGGCCGGTGACGACGGTGCCACGACCGGTGATCGTGAAGACGTCCTCGATCGGCATCAGGAACGGCTTGTCGACGTCACGCTCGGGCTCCGGGATGGCCTCGTCCACGGCCTTCATGAGCTCGAGGACCGAGTTGCCCCACTCCTTGTCGCCCTCGAGGGCCTTCAGAGCGGAGACCTTGACGACCGGCAGGTCGTCGCCCGGGAACTCGTACTCGGAGAGGAGCTCACGCACCTCGAGCTCGACGAGCTCCAGGATCTCCTCGTCGTCCACCATGTCGGCCTTGTTCAGGGCGACGACGATGTACGGAACGCCGACCTGGCGGGCCAGGAGCACGTGCTCCTTGGTCTGCGGCATCGGGCCGTCGGTGGCGGCGACCACGAGGATGGCGCCGTCCATCTGCGCGGCACCCGTGATCATGTTCTTGATGTAGTCCGCGTGACCGGGGCAGTCGACGTGGGCGTAGTGACGCGTCTCCGTCTGGTACTCGACGTGCGCGATCGAGATCGTGATACCGCGCTGGCGCTCCTCGGGAGCCTTGTCGATCTGGTCGAAGGCCGAGGCCTCGTTCAGGTCCGGGTACGCGTCGTGCAGCACCTTGGTAATGGCGGCCGTGAGGGTCGTCTTACCGTGGTCGATGTGACCGATGGTGCCGATGTTGACGTGCGGCTTAGTCCGCTCGAACTTCGCCTTCGCCACTGGGGTCCTCCTGTGGAGTGGTTCTGTACGCCTTACTCATCGGCGCCAGGTGATCTTTGCTGGAAAGCCCGGGTGCCGGGGGCATTCCACCGGGTTCACGGCGGAATGCCCCATGCAGGCTCCGGGGTCAAGCCTAAAGCGTGAGAACGGGGTCCGTTAAACGGAGTAGCCCGTTACTCGCCCTTGGCCTTCGCGATGATCTCCTCGGCGACGTTCCGGGGAACCTCGGCGTAGGAGTCGAACTGCATCGAGTAGCTTGCGCGACCCGACGTCTTGCTGCGGAGGTCGCCGACGTAGCCGAACATCTCCGACAGGGGCACGAGGCCCTTGACGACGCGGGCGCCCGCACGCTCCTCCATGGCCTGGATCTGGCCACGGCGGGAGTTGATGTCGCCGATGACCTCACCCATGTAGTCCTCGGGCGTGGTGACCTCGACGGCCATCATCGGCTCCAGGAGCACGGGCGAAGCCTTGCGCGCGGCCTCCTTGAACGCCTGCGAACCGGCGATCTTGAAGGCGAGCTCGGAGGAGTCGACCTCGTGGTAGCCACCGTCGATGAGCGTGACGCGGACGCCCGTCATCTCGTAGCCCGCCAGGATGCCGAACTGCATGGCCTCCTGCGCACCGGCGTCCACCGAAGGGATGTACTCCTTCGGGATACGGCCACCGGTGACCTTGTTCACGAACTCGTACGAGGCGTCGCCGCCCTCGATCGGCTCGATCGCGATCTGCACCTTGGCGAACTGACCGGTACCACCGGTCTGCTTCTTGTGGGTGTAGTCCACGCGCTCGACGGTCTTGCGGATCGTCTCACGGTACGCGACCTGCGGCTTGCCGACGTTGGCCTCGACCTTGAACTCGCGCTTCATGCGGTCCACGAGCACCTCGAGGTGAAGCTCGCCCATACCGCCGATGACGGTCTGGCCGGTCTCCTCGTTGGTGTGGACCTGGAAGGACGGGTCCTCCTCGGCCAGGCGCTGGATGGCGACACCCAGCTTCTCCTGGTCGCCCTTGGACTTGGGCTCGATCGCGACCTCGATGACCGGCGCCGGGAAGTCCATGGACTCCAGGATGACCGGGTTCTTGTCGTCGGACAGCGTCTCACCGGTGGTGGTCTGCTTCAGGCCCATGACGGCGACGATGTCGCCGGCGCCCACCGACTCGATCTCCTCACGCTTGTTGGCGTGCATGCGGTAGATCTTGCCGATGCGCTCCTTCTTGCCCTTGACGGAGTTCAGCACCGCGGTGCCGGACTCCAGGCGGCCCGAGTAGACCCGGACGAAGGTGAGCTTGCCGAGGTGCGGGTCGCTCATGATCTTGAACGCGAGCGCGGCCAGCGGCTCGTCCTCGGACGGCTTGCGCTTGATGACGACCTCGGGGTCCTTGACGTCCTGGCCCTCGATGGCCTCGACGTCGAGCGGGGTCGGCAGGTAGCGCACGACCGCGTCGAGCAGGGGCTGGACGCCCTTGTTCTTGAACGCGGTGCCGCAGAACACCGGGGTGACGGTGGTCTCGTCGGACTTGCCGGACGCGATGGTGATACGACGGATCGCGGCGTACAGCTGCTCCTCGGTGGGCTCCTGGCCCTCCAGGAACAGCTCCATGATCTCTTCGTCGTTCTCCGCGACGCCCTCGACCAGCTTGCCGCGCCACTCATCGGCGGCCTCGGTGTGCGTGGCCGGGATGTCCACGGTCTCGTACATCTCGCCCTTGGCGGCGTCCGCGGACCACACGAGCGCCTTCATGCGGACCAGGTCCACGACGCCCTTGAAGTCGGCCTCGGCGCCGATCGGGAGCTGCATGACGAGCGGCTGGGCGCCCAGGCGGTTCGAGATCATCTCCACGCAGCGGTGGAACTCGGCGCCGGTACGGTCCAGCTTGTTGACGAAGCAGATGCGCGGCACGCCGTAACGGTCGGCCTGACGCCACACCGTCTCGGACTGCGGCTCGACACCGGCGACACCGTCGAACACGGTCACGGCACCATCGAGCACGCGCAGGGAGCGCTCCACCTCAACGGTGAAGTCGACGTGCCCCGGGGTGTCGATGATGTTGATCGTGTAGTCGTTGTCCTCGAGCGGCCAGTGGCAGGTCGTCGCAGCAGACGTGATCGTGATGCCACGCTCCTGCTCCTGCTCCATCCAGTCCATCGTGGCGGCGCCGTCGTGGACCTCACCGATCTTGTACGACACGCCCGTGTAGAACAGGATGCGCTCGGTGGTGGTCGTCTTGCCCGCGTCGATGTGGGCCATGATCCCGATGTTGCGGACCTTGGCCAGGTCAAGTGAAGTGGTAGCCATAAGGCTTCAGTCTTCTCTCGGTCTCGATGTGGGTAGCGACTACCAGCGGTAGTGCGCGAAGGCCTTGTTGGACTCGGCCATCTTGTGCGTGTCCTCGCGCTTCTTCACAGCGGCACCGAGGCCGTTGGAGGCGTCGAGGAGCTCGTTGAGCAGACGCTCGGTCATGGTCTTCTCGCGACGGGCGCGGGAGTAGCCGACGAGCCAGCGCAGCGCGAGGGTGTTGGCGCGACCGGGCTTGACCTCGATCGGCACCTGGTACGTCGCACCACCGACACGGCGGGACTTGACCTCGAGGGTCGGCTTGATGTTCTCGAGAGCACGCTTCAGCGTGATGACCGGGTCGTTGCCGGTCTTCTCGCGCAGGCCCTCCATGGCGCCGTAGACGATGCGCTCGGCGGTGGAGCGCTTGCCGTTCAGCAGCACCTTGTTGATCAGGGAGGTCACCAGAGGAGAACCGTAGACCGGGTCGATGATGACCGGGCGCTTCGGGGCGGGGCCCTTACGAGGCATTCTTACTTCTCCTTCTTGGCGCCGTAGCGGCTGCGGGCCTGCTTGCGGTTCTTCACACCCTGGGTGTCAAGCGAACCGCGGATGATCTTGTAGCGAACACCCGGCAGGTCCTTCACACGGCCGCCGCGCACGAGCACGATGGAGTGCTCCTGCAGGTTGTGCCCCTCACCCGGAATGTAAGCGGTGACCTCGATCCCGCTGGTCAGACGCACACGCGCGACCTTACGCAGGGCCGAGTTCGGCTTCTTCGGGGTGGTCGTGAACACACGCGTGCAGACGCCGCGACGCTGGGGCGAACCCTCGAGTGCGGGCGTCTTGTTCTTCTCGACCTTGTCCTGCCGGCCCTTCCGGACCAGCTGCTGGATCGTAGGCACTACTTCTCCGGTTTCTGTGTGCCGAATGGTGAAGCTAACCTGGAACGTCACCGACCCACGCGGTCGGGTGTGTCGAAGCCGCGGACTTTCGCCGCTAGGCGAAAGGGGCGCGGATCACGGTGGCCGGTCAGGACCCCACAGCGGTTGAAGGCACGCACGAGGGCCAGGGCACACCCCAGGCACAAGGCTTGAGCGTACCTATCGCATTCGCTGCGGTCAAAACAAATGCGCGGGACCGGCAGTAGCACCCGATTCGTCCCGCCGTGTCCGGATCGGCGCGGGTGCCTCAGACCCGCGGCACGGGAACGCGCGGCTCGCGCGCCTCACCGGCGTCCGCGCCGGCCCGTCCGTCGGCGGGCGGGGGCGCGTCCGCCGTGTCATGGCGGACGAAATACGTCGGGCGGTTCTGGACAGCCGTGTATATCCGGCCGACGTACTCGCCGAGCAGGCCGACGCAGATCAGCTGCACGGCGCCGATGAAGACGATGCCGGTGAACAGCGACGTCCAGCCCGGCACCGTGGCGCCCATGGCGAACGCGACCAGCGTGTAGACCAGCAGCCCCAGGCAGACGACGAAGGCGCCGGCGCCCAGCCAGGTCGCCAGCCGCAGCGGGGCCGCGGAGAACCCGGTGACGCTGTCGACCGCGAGCCGGATCATCCGGCCCAGCGGGTACTTGGTGCGGCCCGCGGTGCGCGGAGCGCGCTCGTACGTCACCCGCCCGCTCGGGAAGCCCAGCCAGGGCACGAGGAGCCGGTAGACCCGCTGCTGGTCCGGCAGCGCCTTCAGCGCGTCCACGGCGGCCCGGCTGAGCAGCCGGAAGTCGCCCGCCTGCGCGGGGACGGACGGGCCCGCCAGGCGCCGCATGAGCCGGTAGTAGACGCCCGCCGACCACCGCTTGAACCCGGAGTCGCTGCTGCGGTCGACGCGGACGCCGTACACGATGTCGAGCCCCTCCGCGCGGGCCAGGGCCAGCATGTCGGGGATCTTCTCCGGCGGGTCCTGGAGGTCGGCGTCCAGGCTCACCACGTACGCGCCCGACGCCCGGTCCAGGCCGGCGGTGAGGGCCGCCTGATGGCCGGAGTTGCGCCGCAGCGCGACCACGCGCAGTTCCGGCCAGCCCAGCCGGAAGGCGGCGAGCAGCTCCGCCGTACGGTCTCCGCTGCCGTCGTCCACCGCCACGACCTCGTGGGCGACGCCCAGCTCCGCCAGTACCGGCCGCAACCTGCTGACCAGCGCGGGCAGGACCTCTTCCTCGTTGTACATCGGAATGACGACCGACAGCACGATCGCTTCGTGCAGTTCCCCGTCCCGTCCCTCGGGCACCGCGCCTCCCCTCCCCCGAACATCGAGCACAGATGTGCGACTCTTGTGCGATCTTATGGCAGCAACTGACGGTTGAGGGTGGACTGAGGGGGATGACAGCCATGGACACGGCTGCCGACGAAACGGTGACCGACGAGTCGGCGGGCGCACCGGAACGGCTGCCCGGCGAAAGCCGGAAACGCTCCTGGCGGACCTGGCCGCCGACCCTGCCGGACGGCGCGCGCCCCTACCTGGCCCCGCTCGTCCTGTACGGCGTCACGAAGCTCGTCGGCCTCGCGGTCTTCGCCTCCCTGCTGGAGTACGCCGGGGACTACAAGGAGAAGAACCCGCGCTTCGGCGGCGGCGCCCACTGGTGGGACGTCCTGGCCACCTGGGACGGCTGGTGGTACCTCCAGGTCGCCGAGCACGGCTACAGCCCCTCCCTGGTACGGCTCGACTCGGACGGCCTGTTCACGGTCCAGCAGAACTCGGTCGCCTTCTTCCCGCTCTATCCGTCCCTGATCCGCATGGTCTCGGAGACGACGGGTCTCGGCCTGTACGGCTCCGGGATCCTGGTCTCCGTCGTCTTCTCGTTCGTCGCCGCGGCCGGCATCTACGCCGTGATCTCCCTGATCGCCGGTGCCCGGGCGGGCACCATCGCCGCGGGGCTGTGGGCCGTGGCCCCCGGCGCGGGCGTCGAGTGGGCGGTGTACTCCGAGTCGCTGTTCGTCGCCATCGCCGCCTGGGCCTGCTACGCCGTCATGACCAAGCGCTGGGTGGCGGCCGGCCTGCTGGCCTTCACCGCCGGCCTGAACCGCCCCACGTCCGCCGTCCTCATAGGCGCCGTCGGACTCGCCGCGCTGGTGACCCTCGCCCGCCCGGCCACCCGGCGCGAACACGGCATACGCGGCCCGGTGTACGCCATGGTCGTCGCCCCCCTGGGCCTGCTCGCCTACATCGCCTGGGTCGGCTACAGCATCGGCGAGCCCACCGCGTACTTCACGCTCCAGCGCGAGGGCTGGGCGCACTTCTTCGACTACGGCGCCCACACCCTGGACGTGCTGCGCAACATCGCGGTGGGCCGCGGCGACTACCCCTTCGCCTTCTACACCCCCGACGTGCTCTCCGTCCTTCTGGTCCTCGCACTGCCCTTCCTGATCGCCCTGATGTGGCGCCGGCGCCCCCCGCTGGTCCTCGTCGCGTACACCCTGGCGACGATCATCACCGTCCTCGGCACCCAGCAGATGTTCGGCAACACGATGCGCTACCTGCTGCCCGCCTTCCCGCTCCTCCTGGCCCCCGCGGCAGCCCTCGCCCGCCAGAAGCTCCCGGCCCTGACGGTCTTCTTCACCACGGCCGCCCTCGCCTCCGGCTGGTACGCGCACTACGTCCTGTTCGAACTGGGCGTGCCCTAGCAGACCTCGCCGCTCGCCGGCCTCACGGCGAGCGGCGCTTGCGCCGGCACGGCCACCTTTCCCGTCCCGGTCCGTGGAGGGGCCGGCACCCGCGCGGTCTTCCCGGCCGGGGCGAGCGGCGGCGAGCCGCCCGCCCGCACGCCGCCGCTCGAGAAGGGCCCGGCCCGGCAGGACCGGTGTCCGAAAGGCACGCCTGCCCGGCGCCGACCGGACGGGGCCGAGGACATCGGCGTCGTCCGGCGCCGTGAGGACCCGCGCCACCGCCTCCGGCACGCGGACGCCGCTTCCCGTACGCCGAAGGGCGGCCACCCCCGCAGGGATGGCCGCCCTTCGATCAGGCGATCACTCGCTCACTGGTTGTACGGACCGTAGTCGTAGTCCTCCAGCGGAACGGCCTGGCCGGAGCCCGTGCCGAACGGCGAGTAGTCGATGTCGTCGTAGCCGACGGCCGAGTACATCGCGGCCTTGGCCTCCTCGGTCGGCTCGACCCGGATGTTGCGGTAGCGGGACAGGCCCGTACCGGCCGGGATGAGCTTACCGATGATGACGTTCTCCTTGAGGCCGATGAGGCTGTCGGACTTGGCGTTGATCGCCGCATCCGTCAGGACTCGGGTCGTCTCCTGGAAGGAGGCGGCCGACAGCCAGGACTCCGTCGCCAGCGAGGCCTTGGTGATACCCATCAGCTGCGGACGACCGGAGGCCGGGTGACCGCCCTCCTGGACCACGCGACGGTTCTCGGTCTCGAACTTCGTGCGCTCCACGAGCTCGCCGGGCAGCAGCTCGGCGTCGCCCGACTCGATGATCGTCACGCGGCGCAGCATCTGCCGGATGATGATCTCGATGTGCTTGTCGTGGATCGACACGCCCTGCGAGTTGTAGACCTTCTGGACTTCGCCGACCAGGTGGATCTGCACCTGACGCTGACCCAGGATGCGCAGCACGTCGTGCGGGTTGGTGGCACCCACGGTGAGCTTCTGGCCCACCTCGACGTGATCGCCCTCGCCGACCAGCAGACGGGCACGCTTCGAGATCGGGAACGCCGTCTCGTCGCTGCCGTCGTCCGGGGTGACGACGATCTTCTTGGTCTTCTCGGTCTCCTCGATCCGGACGCGGCCGGAGGCCTCGGAGATCGGGGCGACACCCTTCGGGGTACGGGCCTCGAAGAGCTCGACGACACGCGGCAGACCCTGGGTGATGTCGTCACCGGCCACACCACCGGTGTGGAAGGTACGCATCGTCAGCTGGGTACCGGGCTCACCGATGGACTGGGCGGCGATGATGCCGACCGCCTCACCGATGTCGACCAGCTTGCCGGTGGCCAGGGAGCGGCCGTAGCACATGGCGCAGGTGCCGACCTGGGACTCACAGGTCAGGATCGAACGGGTCTTGACCTCCTCGACACCGTGGCGCACGAGCTGGTCGATGAGCACGTCACCGAGGTCGACGTTGGCCGGCGCGATCACCTTGCCGTCGATGACGACGTCCTCGGCGAGCATGCGGGCGTAGACGCTGGTCTCGACGTCGTCCGTCTTGCGCAGCGTCCCGTCGGCCTCGCGGACGGCGATCGGCAGCTTCAGACCGCGCTCGGTGCCGCAGTCCTCCTCGCGGATGATGACGTCCTGGGAGACGTCGACCAGACGACGCGTGAGGTAACCCGAGTCGGCGGTACGCAGAGCGGTGTCCGCCAGACCCTTACGGGCACCGTGCGTGGAGATGAAGTACTCCAGCACGGACAGGCCCTCACGGAAGGAGGCCTTGATGGGACGCGGGATCGTCTCGTTCTTCGCGTTCGACACCAGACCACGCATACCGGCGATCTGACGCATCTGCATCATGTTGCCTCGTGCGCCCGAGTTCACCATCATGAAGATCGGGTTGGTCTTCGGGAAGTTGTCGTTCATCGCCTCGGCGACCTCGTTGGTCGCCTTGGTCCAGATCGCGATGAGCTCCTGCGTGCGCTCGTCCTTGGTGATCAGACCGCGCTCGTACTGCTTCTGGACCTTCTCGTCCTGCGCCTCGTAGCCCTTGACGATCTCCTTCTTCGCCTCGGGAACGACGACGTCGGAGATGGCCACGGTGACACCGGAACGGGTCGCCCAGAAGAAGCCGGACGCCTTCAGGTTGTCGAGCGTCGCCGCCACGATGACCTTCGGGTAGCGCTCGGCGAGGTCGTTGACGATCTCGGAGAGCTGCTTCTTGCCGACCTCGTAGTCGACGAACGGGTAGTCCTCGGGCAGCAGCTCGTTGAAGAGCGCGCGGCCCAGCGTGGTCTTCAGGGTGAAGGTGTCACCCTGCTGCCACTCCGGCTCACCCTCCTCGCGGGCCGGGGGCTCCCAGCCGCGGGGCGGGATGGTGCCCACCGGGAAGCGGATGTCGACCTTCGACTGGAGCGACAGGTCGCCCGCGTCGAACGCCATGATCGCCTCGGCGGCGGAACCGAAGGCACGGCCCTCGCCCTTGAGGTCGCGGCCCTCGCCGTCGGTGGTGAGGAAGAACAGACCGAGGACCATGTCCTGGGTCGGCATCGTCACCGGACGGCCGTCGGCCGGCTTCAGGATGTTGTTCGAGGACAGCATCAGGATGCGGGCCTCGGCCTGCGCCTCCGCGGAGAGCGGCAGGTGGACGGCCATCTGGTCACCGTCGAAGTCCGCGTTGAACGCGGTGCAGACGAGCGGGTGGATCTGGATGGCCTTGCCCTCGACCAGCTGCGGCTCGAAGGCCTGGATGCCGAGGCGGTGCAGCGTGGGCGCACGGTTCAGCAGAACCGGGTGCTCCGCGATGACCTCTTCCAGCACGTCGTACACGACCGTGCGGCCGCGCTCGACCATGCGCTTGGCGCTCTTGATGTTCTGCGCGTGGTTCAGGTCGACCAGGCGCTTCATCACGAACGGCTTGAAGAGCTCCAGCGCCATGGCCTTCGGCAGACCGCACTGGTGCAGCTTCAGCTGCGGGCCGACGACGATGACGGAACGCGCCGAGTAGTCGACTCGCTTGCCGAGCAGGTTCTGACGGAAGCGGCCCTGCTTGCCCTTGAGCATGTCGGACAGCGACTTCAGCGGACGGTTGCCGGGGCCCGTCACCGGGCGGCCGCGACGGCCGTTGTCGAAGAGCGCGTCGACGGCCTCCTGGAGCATGCGCTTCTCGTTGTTCACGATGATCTCGGGCGCGCCGAGGTCGAGAAGCCGCTTCAGGCGGTTGTTGCGGTTGATCACACGGCGGTACAGGTCGTTCAGGTCGGAGGTCGCGAAGCGGCCACCGTCCAGCTGCACCATCGGACGCAGGTCCGGCGGGATGACCGGCACGCAGTCGAGCACCATGCCCTTGGGGCTGTTGCTGGTCTGCAGGAACGCGGAGACGACCTTGAGGCGCTTGAGCGCACGGGTCTTCTTCTGGCCCTTGCCGGTACGGATGATCTCGCGGAGGCGCTCGGCCTCCTCGTCGAGGTCGAAGGACTCCAGGCGCTTCTGCAGGGCAGCCGCACCCATGGAGCCGTCGAAGTAGGTACCGAAGCGGTCGCGCAGCTCGCGGTAGAGCAGCTCGTCGCCCTCCAGGTCCTGGACCTTGAGGTTCTTGAACCGGCTCCACACCTCGTCGAGGCGGTCGATCTCGCGCTGCGCACGGTCGCGCAGCTGCTTCATCTCACGCTCGGCACCCTCGCGCACCTTGCGGCGCACGTCGGCCTTGGCACCCTCGGCCTCGAGCTCGGCCAGGTCGGTCTCGAGCTTCTTGGCCCGGGCCTCCAGGTCGGCGTCACGACGCTGCTCGACCTGCTGGCGCTCGACGGAGACGTGGGCCTCCAGCGAGGGCAGGTCGCGGGTGCGGCGCTCCTCGTCGACGTACGTGATCATGTACGCCGCGAAGTAGATGACCTTCTCCAGGTCCTTCGGGGCGAGGTCGAGCAGGTAGCCCAGCCGCGACGGAACGCCCTTGAAGTACCAGATGTGGGTGACGGGGGCGGCGAGCTCGATGTGGCCCATCCGCTCACGGCGCACCTTGGCGCGCGTGACCTCGACGCCACAGCGCTCACAGATGATGCCCTTGAAGCGGACACGCTTGTACTTGCCGCAGTAGCACTCCCAGTCCCGGGTCGGACCGAAGATCTTCTCGCAGAAGAGTCCGTCCTTTTCGGGCTTGAGCGTGCGGTAGTTGATCGTCTCGGGCTTCTTGACCTCGCCGTGGCTCCACTGACGGATGTCGTCAGCGGTGGCCAGACCGATCCGGAGCTCGTCGAAGAAGTTGACGTCGAGCACTATGCGTCAATCCCTCTCAGGGTTGTAAGTCTTGGGGTCTGAAACGGGGGTCCTGGGGCCGGCCGGAGGCTCAGGGATCTTCATCGCTGAACCTCCGGGCCGGACTCCCGTCAGACCTCTTCGACGCTGCTCGGCTCGCGCCGGGACAGGTCGATGCCGAGCTCCTCCGCTGCGCGGAAGACGTCCTCGTCGGTGTCACGCATCTCGATGGACATGCCGTCCGAGGACAGCACCTCCACGTTGAGGCACAGGGACTGCATCTCCTTGATGAGCACCTTGAAGGACTCGGGGATGCCGGGCTCAGGGATGTTCTCGCCCTTGACGATGGCCTCGTAGACCTTCACGCGGCCGGTCACGTCGTCGGACTTGATGGTCAGCAGCTCCTGGAGGGCGTACGCGGCGCCGTAAGCCTCCAGCGCCCACACCTCCATCTCACCGAAGCGCTGGCCACCGAACTGGGCCTTACCACCCAGCGGCTGCTGGGTGATCATCGAGTACGGGCCGGTCGACCGGGCGTGCAGCTTGTCGTCGACCAGGTGGTGGAGCTTGAGGATGTACATGTAGCCGACCGAGATCGGCTCCGGGAACGGCTCGCCGGAGCGGCCGTCGAACAGCCTCGCCTTGCCGGACGGGAGCACCATGCGCTCGCCGTCGCGGTTCGGGATGGTGTGCTGGAGCAGGCCGGCCAGCTCGTCCTCACGCGCACCGTCGAAGACCGGGGTGGCGACGTTGGTGCCGGGCTCGACCTTGTCGGCGCCGATGACCTGGAGGCGCTGCGCCCACTCCTCCGCGAGGCCGGAGACGTCCCAGCCACGGCTGGCGAGCCAGCCGAGGTGGATCTCCAGGACCTGTCCCGGGTTCATTCGGGACGGGACACCCAGCGGGTTGAGGATGATGTCGACCGGGGTGCCGTCCTCCAGGAACGGCATGTCCTCGATCGGGTTGATCTTGGAGATGACGCCCTTGTTGCCGTGACGGCCGGCGAGCTTGTCACCGTCGGTGATCTTGCGCTTCTGCGCGACGTAGACGCGGACCAGCTGGTTCACGCCCGGCGGCAGCTCGTCGCCCTCTTCGCGGTCGAAGACGCGGACGCCGATGACCTTGCCGATCTCACCGTGCGGCACCTTCAGCGAGGTGTCACGGACCTCACGGGCCTTCTCACCGAAGATCGCGCGGAGCAGGCGCTCCTCCGGCGTCAGCTCGGTCTCGCCCTTGGGCGTGACCTTGCCGACGAGGATGTCGCCGGCGACGACCTCGGCACCGATGCGGATGATGCCGCGCTCGTCGAGGTCGGCGAGGACCTCCTCGGAGACGTTCGGGATGTCCCGGGTGATCTCCTCGGGGCCGAGCTTGGTGTCACGGGCGTCGACCTCGTGCTCCTCGATGTGGATCGAGGAGAGGACGTCGTCCTGCACGAGGCGCTGCGACAGGATGATCGCGTCCTCGTAGTTGTGACCCTCCCACGGCATGAACGCGACCAGCAGGTTCTTGCCGAGCGCCATCTCGCCGTTCTCGGTGGCCGGACCGTCGGCCAGGACCTGGCCCTCGATGATCCGGTCGCCCTCGGCGACGATGACCTTCTGGTTGACCGAGGTTCCCTGGTTGGACCGGGAGAACTTGGCCAGGCGGTACGTGATGTACGTGCCGTCGTCGTTGGTGGTGGTGATGTAGTCCGCGGAGACCTCCTGGACCACACCCGCCTTCTCGGCCTTGACCACGTCACCGGCGTCGGCGGCGGAGCGGTACTCCATGCCGGTGCCGACGAGCGGGGACTCGCTCTTGATGAGCGGCACCGCCTGACGCATCATGTTCGCGCCCATGAGGGCACGGTTGGCGTCGTCGTGCTCGAGGAACGGGATCATGGCGGTCGCGACCGACACCATCTGGCGCGGCGAGACGTCCATGTAGTCGACGTCGTCACCGGGGACGTAGTCGACCTCGCCGCCACGACGGCGGACCAGGACGCGGGCCTCGGCGAACCGCATGTCGTCGCCCAGCGCGGCGTTGGCCTGCGCGATGACGAAGCGGTCCTCCTCGTCGGCGGTCAGGTAGTCCACGTCGTCCGTGACCTGGCCCTCGACGACCTTGCGGTAAGGCGTCTCGATGAAGCCGAACGGGTTGATCCGGCCGTACGAGGCGAGCGAGCCGATCAGACCGATGTTCGGGCCTTCGGGCGTCTCGATCGGGCACATGCGGCCGTAGTGCGACGGGTGAACGTCACGGACCTCGAAGCCGGCCCGCTCACGGGAGAGACCACCCGGGCCGAGGGCGTTCAGACGACGCTTGTGCGTCAGCCCCGACAGCGGGTTGTTCTGGTCCATGAACTGGGACAGCTGGCTGGTGCCGAAGAACTCCTTGATGGAGGCGACGACCGGCCGGATGTTGATCAGGGTCTGCGGCGTGATCGCCTCGACGTCCTGGGTCGTCATGCGCTCGCGCACGACGCGCTCCATACGGGCGAGACCCGTACGGACCTGGTTCTGGATCAGCTCGCCGACGTTGCGGATGCGGCGGTTGCCGAAGTGGTCGATGTCGTCGGTCTCGACGACGATCTCCCGGCCCGACTCGCCGACCGTCTCGGTCTCACCGGCGTGCAGCTTCACCAGGTACTTGATGGTGGCGATGACGTCGTCGGTGGTGAGCACGCCGGCGTCCAGCGGCTCGTCGGCGCCGAGCTTCTTGTTGACCTTGTAGCGGCCGACCTTGGCGAGGTCGTAGCGCTTCGGGTTGAAGTAGAGGTTCTCGAGCAGCGTCTGCGCGGCCTCACGCGTGGGGGGCTCGCCCGGACGCAGCTTGCGGTAGATGTCGAGCAGCGCGTCGTCCTGGCCCTGGGTGTGGTCCTTCTCCAGGGTGGCGCGCATGGACTCGTACTCGCCGAACTCCTCGAGGATCTGCTCGGTGGTCCAGCCGAGGGCCTTGAGGAGGACGGTCACGGACTGCTTGCGCTTGCGGTCGATGCGCACACCGACCATGTCGCGCTTGTCGATCTCCATCTCCAGCCAGGCACCCCGGGACGGGATGATCTTGGCGGAGAAGATGTCCTTGTCGGACGTCTTGTCGATGGAGGAGTCGAAGTAGACACCCGGCGAACGGACCAGCTGCGACACGACGACACGCTCGGTGCCGTTGATGACGAAGGTGCCCTTGTTGGTCATGAGCGGGAAGTCGCCCATGAAGACCGTCTGGGACTTGATCTCGCCGGTCTCGTTGTTGGTGAACTCGGCGGTGACGAAGAGCGGGGCCGCGTACGTGAAGTCGCGGTCCTTGCACTCGTCGATGCTGTTCTTGGGGGGCTCGAAGCGGTGGTCGCGGAACGTCAGCGACATCGACCCGGAGAAGTCCTCGATCGGCGAGATCTCCTCGAAGATCTCCTCCAGACCGGACTTGGTGGGGACGTCCTGACCGGACTCCAGCGCCGACTCGACGCGAGCCTTCCACGCGTCGTTGCCGAGCAGCCAGTCGAAGCTCTCGGTTTGCAGCGCGAGGAGGTTCGGAACCTCGAGGGGCTCCTTGATCTTTGCAAAGGAGATGCGCAGCGGGGCGGTGCTGGCAGCGTTGTTCGTATTCGCGGTCGAGGCATTGCGCGAGGCGGCCAAGAGGGGGTCCTTCCGAGGGCTCGGACTCACTACGCGCGTACCGGCCCCTCTTCCGTGCACGAAGACAGGGGGCGCCTGATGTGGCGAAAAGCCAGGTCAGGCATGCTCTGATCGTCGGTGCTCGGGCGAGGGCAGACCCCTGGTGACGGGCAGGGGGCAACTAACAGGCAGCGCAAAGGGTCAGTGTAGCCACATGGCACACTGATGTCCAGTGCGGGTCTCGATGACCGTGTTCGCTCCTCGTTGTTCTCACCACCTGCGGCAAGGCCTCACCCTCAACGCACCGTGATACTGCCCTCTTCGCCGTGGATCCATGCCTCGGATTCGGATCCTTGTGACGACGCGTCCTGAGAATCGCGCGCTGCGTGCGGTTCGTCAAGGCCCCCCTTGCCCGAACCGCCTGCCCGCCAGGGGCTCTCAGGGCTCCGGCGACGGCACGACGAAGATCACCTTACTCTCCGCCGTCACGCGTGCAAGGCAGCCGCCACCGGACCCCGCGTACGCCGAAGAGCGACCACCCGGATGGATGATCGCTCTTCGGCACTGAGGCGTTACAGGTTCTGACGGATCCGTGAGATCCATGAGACCTGCCAGGCCACTGAGACCAGTGAGGCCATCAAGGCCTGTGAGGTCACAGAGACCTGTGGGGTGTTACTTGACCTCGACGGAGGCGCCGGCGCCCTTGAGGGACTCGGCGGCCTTCTCGGCGGCGTCCTTGGCGACCTTCTCGAGGACGGGCTTCGGGGCGCCGTCGACGAGGTCCTTGGCCTCCTTCAGACCCAGGGAGGTCAGCTCGCGCACGACCTTGATGACCTGGATCTTCTTGTCGCCGGCACCGGTGAGGATGACGTCGAACTCGTCCTTCTCCTCGGCGGCCTCGGCGGCGGCGCCACCAGCGGCACCACCGGCGACGACGACCGGCGCGGCAGCGGCGGCGGTGACGTCGAACTTCTCCTCGAAGGCCTTCACGAACTCGGAGAGCTCGATGAGGGTCATCTCCTCGAACTGGGCGAGCAGGTCGTCCTGGCTGAGCTTCGCCATGATGGCGGTCCTTCCACTAATTCGGCAGGTGCCGGGTGTACGGGGTGAGGCGGGCGTACGTCGGGCCCGCAACGACCCTCACCTCATGCGGCGCACGCGGCGAGGATCGGAAAGCGAGCCGAATTACTCGGCACCGCCCTGCTCGTCCTGCTTGGCACGGAGCGCGTCCACGGTGCGGACGAGCTTCGACGGCAGCGCCTGGAAGACAGAGGCAGCCTGCGACTGCTTGCCCTTCATGGCACCGGCCAGCTTGGAGAGCAGAACCTCGCGGGACTCGAGGTCCGCAAGCTTCTTGATCTCGTCGGCGGACAGCGCCTTGCCGTCAAGGACACCGCCCTTGATGACGAGGTTCGGGTTGTCCTTGGCGAAGTCGCGCAGACCCTTCGCCGACTCCACCGGGTCACCGGTGACGAAGGCGACGGCCGTCGGACCAGCGAAGAGCTGGTCGTCGAGCGTGATCCCGGCCTCGTTGGCCGCAATCTTGGTCAGCGTGTTCTTCACCACGGCGTACTGGGCGTTCTCACCGAGCGACCGGCGCAGCGTCTTGAGCTGCGCCACGGTGAGACCGCGGTACTCGGTCAGCACAGCGGCGTTGGAGCTGCGGAACTTGTCCGTCAGCTCGGCAACCGCGGCAGCCTTTTCGGGCGTCGCCATAGAGCCTCGGCCTCCTTCCGGGTGATTCGGACCGCGCGGACCCGAAGGAGGACTGGGAAAAACGAAACGCCCCGGCGCAGGCGCACGGGGCGTGGCTCAACCGATTGCCATACGCACGAGGCGCGGCTCAAGGGAGCTCATCCACAGTCACCTGCGCGGGTCGTCCGCAGTTCAGCGGATCCTTCGGCCACCGTGTCTCTCGCGAGCGCACGGCAACGACCAGCGGTCTTTGGCTTCCTCAGGAAGGTACCCGAACCAATCGCCGTCAGGCAAATCCGGTCGCGGACCGACGGGCGGGACCGGAACTCAGACCCCGGAGCCGAGCTCCAGCGACTCCAGTTCGGCCAGCTCCTCGTCGAGGTCGCCCTCGCCGTCGGCGATCTCACCCAGCTTCTTGATCATCTCGAACAGATCGAAGGTGTCAGCGGCCGCCGGCACCTCGACCTCGGCCTTGGCTCCGTATTCGGAGAGCTTCATGCTCATGTCGACGGCGCCCTGGGGAGAGTCCATGACGACGTCCATGCGGACCGGCAGGTCGTCGTCGTTGACCCAGACCTCGGTGTCGTAGCCCTTGATGCCGGACTTCTCGACGTTCTGCAGCAGCTGCTCGCGCTCCTTGGGCTCGAGCACGTCCAGGCTCTCGTTGCTCTCCATCATCTCCTTGACGGTGAGCGTGCCCTTGTAGTGCCGGGCCGTCACGCCGCCGACCTTCTCGTCGCCGACGTGCTTGAGATTGGGCGACTCCAGGAGCAGGGCGAGCTGCTCGACCGGACTCTGGTTCATGTTCTCCAGGCCGGACAGCATCGCTCCTCCGGCCTCGGCGCCCGCGGACTCGGCGGCGGCCGCCAGGTCCATCTTCATCCAGCGCTTGCCGTCCATGTCCTTGGCCGCGGCCTCGCCCATGTCCGCGTACATCACGTTGTCCTGCCAGATCATCCGCATCTGCTCCGGGGCGTCCGGCTCGGTGGCCAGCATGGAGCCCTTCATGGTCACGTCCATGACCGTCGGATCCCAGCCCATGACACCGGTCATCGAGACATCGCCGCCGTCCATGGCGGCCGGCATCGACATGGTCATCTCGATCTTGGCGGACTTCGCCTCGGACGTCTTCTCGTACGCCGCGGTCAGAACCTGCTGGACGGTCCGCTCACCGCCGGACGCTCCGTCCTCCTTCTCGGCACCACAGCCGACGGCCCCACCGGCCAGCACCAGAACGGACACTCCGGCGAGGGCCGCCCCGCCTCGCGAGTACACGGAAAGCCTCATCGATTTCCCCCCAAGGAAACGTGACGAACTCATGGCCGAACATGAGAATTCCGTGTGAGCCTAACCGACGGTGTCGGACGGCAGTCCCGAATTACCCGCTCGTCCCTTCCAGCAGCTCCGTGAAGTCGGCGGTGTCCCCGGCCGGCGGGCGTTCGGCGGAGACTGCGACGCCGTAGTCGCTGTAGTACGCGGTCTGGGTCAGCTCCCCGGTCTCCGTCCGCCCCCGCTCGACCTTCTTGACCAGCAGGTCCCGGTCGTCGACCCAGATGTCGACGGTCTGCCCGGTGGCGCCGTCCACCGTGCCGGACCAGTGCGTGGTGCGCCGGCCGCGGGTCGTCTCCTCGCCGACCCTGCGCACGTCGTCGGAGGCCAGCAGCAGCTTCGCCGCGTGGTGGGGCGCGGTGCTGCGCATCTGCTCCGCGAAGCCGGTGCCCGTGTCGCCGTCGAGGTCCTCCAGGTCGGCGTAGACGTATCTGATCCAGTGTCTGCCGCCCGCCCGGTCGGCGAACTCGTCGCCCATCCTGGCGTAGTAGGCGTCGGGCAGGTACCGGGCCTCCATGGCGGTGGTCCCGAGCCGGCGCATGGTCTCGGCGGTCGTGCCGCCCGTGTACGTGATCGTCAGGGTGCCGGTGAGGCCGTCGCGCCAGGCGAGGGCACCGGCCGCGTCCAGGGACAGCTCGCGTCCCATGACGGTCGTGGACTCGACCCGCGCCGAACCCGCCCGTCCCGTGGCCCGCTGCACGGAGCGCAGGGACTGGGCCGATGCGTCGGCCGAGTCGGCGGGCGCGGCGGCCGAGGCGCAGGCTGTGACGCAGGCCAGCGCGGCCGTCGCCGCGATCGAGACGACCGTACGGCGTGCCGTCGTCCTCGTCATGCGTCCCACCCCCGTGCGAGCCCCGTGACCGCACGCTAACCCAGGCCACTGACATCCGTACGGGAAAAGGGGACGGGCCCCGCACCTCGGAAGGTGCGGGGCCCGTGAACCGGTTGGGCGAGCCGTGGCTCAGACCGCCGCCGGGTCCTCCTCGACGAGGAGGTTGCGGGTGCGGTTGGAGTCGACCGGAATGCCGGGGCCCATCGTGGTGCTGATGGCGGCCTTCTTGATGTAGCGGCCCTTGGCGGCGGACGGCTTCAGACGGAGGATCTCCTCCAGCGCCGCGCCGTAGTTCTCCACCAGCTGGGTGTCGTCGAAGGACGCCTTGCCGATGATGAAGTGCAGGTTCGAGTGCTTGTCGACGCGGAACTCGATCTTGCCGCCCTTGATCTCGGTCACGGCCTTGGCCACGTCCGGGGTCACGGTGCCGGTCTTCGGGTTCGGCATCAGACCACGCGGGCCGAGGACGCGGCCGAGGCGGCCGACCTTGCCCATGAGGTCCGGGGTGGCGACGACGGCGTCGAAGTCCAGACGGCCCTTCGCCACCTCGTCGATCAGTTCGTCGGAGCCGACGATGTCGGCGCCCGCGGCGGTCGCGGCCTCGGCACGGTCACCGGTCGCGAAGACCAGGACCCGGGCGGTCTTACCGGTGCCGTGCGGGAGGTTCACGGTGCCACGGACCATCTGGTCGGCCTTGCGCGGGTCGACACCCAGGCGGAAGGCGACCTCGACGGTGCCGTCGAACTTGGTCGTGGAGGTCTCCTTGGCGAGACGGACGGCCTCGAGCGGGGCGTAGAGCTTGTCCCGGTCGATCTTGGCGTCCGCAGCGCGGAGAGACTTGCTGCGCTTGCTCACTACTGCTCCTGTTGGCTTCTGAGGAGTCGTGGTGCGGGCCGAGCAGGCCCTGCCACTACTACTGCTGTCTTACGGGGGTGGAGGTCAGCCCTCGACCGTGACGCCCATGGAACGCGCGGTGCCGGCGATGATCTTCTCGGCGGCGTCCAGGTCGTTGGCGTTGAGGTCGGGCATCTTGGTGGTGGCGATCTCACGGACCTGGTCACGCGTGATCTTCGCGACCTTGGTCTTGTGCGGCTCGCCGGAGCCCTTCTCCACGCCCGCGGCCTTGAGGATCATCTTCGCGGCCGGCGGGGTCTTGGTGATGAAGGTGAAGGAGCGGTCCTCGTAGACCGTGATCTCCACCGGGATGACCCAGCCACGCTGCGACTCGGTCGCGGCGTTGTAGGCCTTGCAGAACTCCATGATGTTGACGCCGTGCTGACCCAGCGCGGGGCCGACCGGCGGAGCCGGGTTCGCGGCACCGGCCTGGATCTGGAGCTTGATGAGCCCCGTGACCTTCTTCTTCTTGGGAGGCATAGCTCTCCGGGTCCTTTCGATTCGGGTCCTGCCGGCATCCGGGGGCGACCCGGACACAGGCATACCGCACAACGATAACGGGTATGGATGTGCGGCTAAAAACCGAGCAGGTCAGACGGTCCCCCGCAAGCGGGAGGCGCCCCCCAGCGGGAGCCCGTCTGACCTGCTCGGAAGCAGTACGTCCAGAGAAGCTAGTTCTTCTGGATCTGGTCGAAGCTCAGCTCGACCGGGGTCTCGCGGCCGAAGATCTCGACGAGGCCCTTGACCTTCTTCGAGTCGGCGTTGATCTCGTTGATCGTGGCCTGCAGCGTCGCGAACGGGCCGTCGGTGACGGTGACCGAGTCGCCGACCTCGAAGTCCAGGACCTGGACCTCGACCTTGCGCTGCGGAGCCGGCTTGCCCTCGGCCTCGGCTGCCTCGCGGGCGGCCTTCTCCTCGGCCTCGGGGGCGAGCATCTTGACGATCTCGTCCAGCGTCAGCGGGTACGGGTCGTAGGCGTTGCCGACGAAGCCGGTGACGCCGGGGGTGTTGCGGACGACGCCCCAGGACTCGTTGGTCAGGTCCATGCGCACGAGGACGTAGCCGGGCAGCTTGTTCTGCCGGATCGTCTTGCGGTCGCCGTTCTTGATCTGGACGACCTCTTCCTGCGGCACCTCGGCCTGGAAGATGTAGTCCTCGACGTTGAGCGAGACGGCGCGCTGCTCGAGGTTGGTCTTCACGCGGTTCTCGTAACCGGCGTAGGTGTGGATCACGTACCACTCGCCGGGGAGGACGCGCAGTTCCTGACGGAGCTTCTCGATCGGGTCGAGCTCGGGCTCGGGCTCGGCGGCCTCGGCGGTCTCCGCGTCGGCGTCCTCGGCCTCCGCCTCCTCGGCCTCCGCGTCGTCACCCGCCGGCTCGTCGGTCTCGTCCTCGGCGTCGGCGGTCTCGTCCTCGGCGTCGGCGGTCTCGTCCGCGTCCGCGACGACGGCGTCGTCGGCAGCCTCGGCCTCGACGGAGGCCTCGGTGTCCTCGTTGTCGGCGCCCTCGAAGGTGCCGGGCTCGTCCTCGACGGACTCGACCGGCTCGATGGCGTCGTTCACGTTCGGGTCAGACACGGTGGCTGCTTCTTCCTGGATACATAGGGGTGGAACACGCGAAAGGGGCGCCGGGTACCTCGGCGCCCTTCGCTCTCGAATCAGCCGAAGACGTACTTGGCGGCGTTACTGAAGCCATAGTCAATCAGAGTCACCAGGCCGATCATGATGACCACGAAGATGATCACCACGGTGGTGTACGTCGACAACTGGTTGCGGCTCGGCCAGACAACCTTGCGCAGCTCCGCCACGATCTGGCGGTAGAAGAGCGCGAGGCGCTTCAGCGGGCCCTTCTTGGCACGCTTGCCGCCCTTGCGCGACTTCTTCTTGGAGTCGGGCGCTTCGTCCTCGGCATCAGGCATGTCGATGGAGCCCACGGCGTCCGTCACTCGTCCTCACCTGATTCCGGGTCGTGGCCGTGCCGCGCCCGGTCTGAGCCGCACGGCGGTGCATTGCTGTACGTACATGCGCACACATCCTGGCGAAGGTGTGTGTAGCAGGGCCGGAGGGACTTGAACCCCCAACCGCTGGTTTTGGAGACCAGTGCTCTACCAATTGAGCTACGACCCTTTGTGTGTCCCCAACGTACCGCATACGCCCGGATGCTTGGTGTGCACCGAGTGAGCGCGGGCCGCTGAAGGCCAACGAGGTGAGAGTGTACGTGCTCAGGCGCCGGGCGTCGAACAGAAAGGGCGTGCGGACTGATGTTCAGGGCTCCGCCCGGTCCGGTGCCGGTCCTGTTCAGTCCGTGAAACCCCGGTGCCCGGGAAGTTTCCTGTCTGGAACGATGGGTCCATGAGCGCTGCAACCCCTCCCACCGAGCGCCGGGTCTCCGCCCGAGTCGGTGCGATCTCCGAGTCCGCCACCCTCGCCGTGGACGCCAAGGCCAAGGCCCTCAAGGCCGCCGGACGTCCGGTGATCGGCTTCGGCGCCGGCGAGCCCGACTTCCCGACGCCCGACTACATCGTCGAGGCCGCCGTCGAGGCCTGCAAGAACCCGAAGTACCACCGCTACACCCCGGCCGGCGGGCTGCCCGAGCTGAAGGCCGCGATCGCCGCGAAGACGCTGCGCGACTCCGGCTACGAGGTCGACCCGTCGCAGATCCTGGTCACCAACGGCGGCAAGCAGGCCATCTACGAGGCGTTCGCCGCGATCCTCGACCCGGGCGACGAGGTCATCGTCCCGGCGCCGTACTGGACGACGTACCCGGAGTCGATCCGGCTGGCCGGCGGTGTCCCCGTCGAGGTCGTCGCCGACGAGACGACCGGCTACCGGGTGAGCGTGGAGCAGCTGGAGGCCGCGCGCACCGAGAAGACGAAGGTCGTCCTGTTCGTGTCGCCGTCGAACCCGACGGGTGCCGTGTACAGCGAGGCCGAGACCGAGGCGATCGGCCAGTGGGCCGTCGAGCACGGTCTGTGGGTGCTGACCGACGAGATCTACGAGCACCTCGTCTACGGCGACGCCTTCTCCGTCTCCATGCCCGCGCTGCTGCCCGAGCTGCGCGACAAGTGCATCGTGGTCAACGGTGTCGCGAAGACGTACGCGATGACCGGCTGGAGGGTCGGGTGGGTCATCGGCCCGAAGGACGTCGTCAAGGCCGCGACGAACCTCCAGTCGCACGCCACGTCCAACGTGTCCAACGTGGCCCAGGCGGCGGCGCTGGCCGCGGTCTCCGGTGACCTGGACGCCGTGGCGAAGATGCGCGAGGCCTTCGACCGGCGCCGCCAGACCATCGTGCGGATGCTCAACGAGATCGACGGCGTGCTGTGCCCGGAGCCCACGGGCGCGTTCTACGCGTACCCGTCGGTGAAGGCGCTCCTCGGCAAGGAGATCCGCGGCAAGCGCCCGCAGGACACGGTCGAGCTGGCCGCGCTCATCCTGGAGGAGGCCGAGGTCGCGGTGGTGCCCGGCGAGGCCTTCGGCACGCCCGGGTACCTGCGGCTGTCGTACGCGCTCGGGGACGAGGACCTCGTCGAGGGCGTGAGCCGGATCCAGAAGCTGCTGGCGGAGGCGCGGGACTGACCGCACTCCCGCGACAGGGCACCCCGGAACGTTCCGGGGTGCCCTGTTTCTTTGTGCGAGCAAGACCACGTCCGGGGAAAGTGCTGTCGGGCCGGGCGTGGCGTGGGGCAGGATCGGTGGATGGAGCGTGTACGTGATCTCTCTGAGCTGCCGAAGGCCCATCTCCACCTGCACTTCACCGGGTCGATGCGGCCCGCGACCCTGCTGGAACTGGCCGACAGACACGGCGTGCGTCTGCCCGAGACGCTGACCGAGGCGCTGGGCCGCGGGGAGTCCCCGAAGCTGCGGGCGACGGACGAGCGGGGCTGGTTCCGCTTCCAGCGGTTGTACGACGCGGCGCGGTCCTGCCTCCAGGAGCCGGAGGACATCCAGCGGCTGGTACGGGAAGCCGCCGAGGAGGATCTGCGGGACGGGTCGGGATGGCTGGAGATCCAGGTGGACCCGACGTCGTACGCGCCGCGGCTGGGCGGGCTGATTCCGGCGCTGGAGATCATCCTGGACGCGGTGGAGACGACCACGCGGGACACCGGGATCGGAATGCGGGTGCTGGTGGCCGCCAACCGGATGAAGCACCCGCTGGACGCTCGGACGCTGGCCCGGCTCGCGGTGCGGTACGCGGACCGGGGCGTGGTCGGGTTCGGGCTGTCCAACGACGAGCGGCGGGGCATGGCCCGGGACTTCGACCGGGCGTTCGCCATCGCGCGGGAAGGGGGGCTGCTGTCCGCACCGCACGGAGGTGAGCTGACCGGTCCGATGTCCGTACGGGACTGCCTGGACGACCTGGAGGCCGACCGGATCGGCCACGGAGTGCGGGCGGCGGAGGATCCGCGGCTGCTGAAGCGGCTGGCCGACCGGCAGGTGACGTGCGAGGTGTGCCCGGCGTCGAACGTCGCCCTGGGCGTGTACGAGAAGCCGGAGGACGTGCCGCTGCGGACGCTGTTCGAGGCCGGGGTGCCGATGGCGCTGGGCGCGGACGACCCGCTGCTGTTCGGGTCCCGGCTGGCCGCCCAGTACGAGATCGCCCGCGAGCAGCACGGGTTCACGGACGCGGAGCTGGCGGAACTGGCACGTCAGTCGGTGCGGGGGTCGGCGGCTCCGGAGGATGTGAAGGGAAAGCTGCTGGCGGGTGTGGACGACTGGATGGCCTCATAGGGGGCGGCGGCACGGGTGGGTGCGATGGGGCACGCCCCGCTCGAGCTGAGCCGGGAGCCGGGAGCCGGGAGCCGGGGGCGGCACCCCGCCTCGCGCCGGGCCGCGTCACCCGTCCCCGCCCGCGCCCAGGCCGGGCGACAGATCAGCAGACCCCCGCGAGCAGCGTCCGGGCCAGTCGCCGCGCGAAGTCGTCCATGGGCGGGCGGGCACCGCTCCGCGTCGCGTCGTACGCGAACGCCCGCTGCGCGCAGGCACCCAGCAGCAGCGACGCGGCGGCGAAGGTGTCCGCGTCGGCACGGACGCGCCCGGCGGCCTGTTCGGCGCGCAGGTAGGCATCGAGACCCTCGATCGGCAGGTGCGGCCCGGTGCCCAGTTCCCGCATCGCGTCGTCGTGCCGTCGCTTGAGCTCCGTCTGCGCGTACAGCGAGGCGGCGATCGGGAAGCTCTGCTCGTAGAAGAGCGCGGCCTGGCGGGCGATCTCCGTGACGTTCTCCTCGAGGGAGGCGCGGCCCGGCTCGGCGGCGAGCTCTCGCAGCAGCGGGGTCAGGCGCGGCAGCCGCTCGGAGAGGACGCGGATGAACAGCTCCTCCTTGCTCACGAAGTGCTTGTACAACGCGGCCTCGGAGCAGTCGGCTCCCCTGGCGATCTCCTTGGTGGTGGCGCGGGCGAGCCCGACGGTCAGCATCAGCTCGTGGGCGGCGTCCAGGATGCGCTCCCGGGCCGGCTTGGCGGGCGACATGGCTGCTCCAGGCGGGGGTTGACGAGTGGGTGAGTACTTACTCACCCTAGAGGAGGAAGGGGTGAGTAAGTACTCACCCACCCAGGTCGTCCACCAGCGCGCGGCCACGCCGCCGCGCGGAACGGAGTACGCCATGAAGCTCACCGTCTTCGGTGCCACGGGAGGCATCGGCCAGGAGATCGTCCGGCAGGCGCTCGACGCCGGACACCGGGTCACGGCCGTCGTACGGGATCCCGCGCGGCTGTCCGTGACCGGCGAACGCCTGGAGGTGTTCCGCGCGGACCTGGGCGACCCGGCGGCTGTGCGGCCGGCGGTGGCCGGGCGGGACGCCGTACTCTCCGGGCTCGGCGCCCGCCGCCGCGCCGACGCCGGGGTCGCGACGCGGCTGACCCGGACGGTGCTCGGCGCGATGGAGGCGGAGGGCGTGCGCAGGCTGCTGGTCGTCAGTGCCGCTCCGGTGGGGCCCGAGCCGCGGGACTCCGGACTGCTGGACCGAGGGGTGCGCGGCGTCGTCTCCGCCGTCCTCAAGGACATCTACGCCGATCTGCGGGCCATGGAGGCGGATGTGGCGCGCGGCGCGACCGACTGGACGGTCGTCCGACCGCCGCGCCTGCAGGACAAGCCGCTCTCCGGCCAGTACCGGACAGCGGTCGGCGGCTTCCCGTCCAAGGGCCGTTTCGCGGGCCGCGCCGACGTCGCCCACGCGATGCTCGCGATGATCGGGGACGCGGGGACCCTGAAACAGGGCGTGGGGGTCGCCTACTGAGGCGTGGCTCCTCGGCGTTGGGTGTCGGCTATCGGGCGTCGGTTGTGGGCGTCGGCGACGAGCTGAGGCTTCGGCTTCGGCTTCGGCTTCGGCTTCGGCTTCGGCTTCGGCTTCGGCTTCGGCTTCGGCTTCGGCTTCGGCTAGAGGCTGACGCCGACCGTCACCGGTTCGTTGACCAGCGTGATGCCGAAGGCCTCGCGGACTCCGGTGACGACCTCGCGGGCCAGGGCGAGCAGGTCCTCCGTGGTCGCGTCACCGCGGTTGGTGAGGGCGAGGGTGTGCTTGGTGGAGATGCGGGCGGGCCCGGTGCCGTAGCCCTTGGTGAAGCCGGCCTTGTCGATCAGCCAGGCCGCGGAGGTCTTGAGGCGGCCCTCGCCGGCAGGGAAGGCGGGCGGCTCGGCGCCTTCGCCGAGGCGTTCGTCCACGCGGGTGCGGAAGGCGGCGAACTCCTCGTCCGTGAGGATCGGGTTGGTGAAGAACGACCCGGCCGACCAGGTGTCGTGGTCCTCGGGGACCAGGACCATGCCCTTGCCGGCGCGCAGCTTCAGCACGGTGTCGCGGGCTGCCGTCAGCGGCACCCGCTCGCCCGCCTCTACGCCGAGGGCACGGGCCGTCTCGGCGTAGCGGAGGGGCGCGGAGAGCCCGTCGGCGTTCTCCAGCTCGAAGCGGACGCGCAGGACGACGTACCGCTCGGGCTCGGCCTTGAAACGGCTGTGGCGGTAGGAGAACCCGCAGTCGGCATTGGTGAGGGTGACCGTCCCGCCGGCTCTGCGGTCGTACGCGATCACCTCGGTGATCGTCGAGGCGACCTCCTGGCCGTACGCGCCGACGTTCTGGATGGGGGTCGCGCCCGCCGAGCCGGGGATGCCGGCCAGGCACTCGACGCCGGCGAGTCCGGCCTCGACGGTGCGGGCGACGGCGTCGGTCCAGATCTCGCCGGCCGCCAGTTCCAGCGTCGTGCCGTCGAGGGAGAGGCCGCGTGTGGCGATGTGCAGGGCCGTGCCGTCGAAGCCCTTGTCGCCGATGACCAGGTTGGATCCGCCGCCGATGAGCAGCAGGGGCGTGCCGGTGTCGTCGGCCTCGCGGACGGTGGCGATCACCTCGGCGTCGGTCGTGGCTGTGACCAGCCGGGTCGCCGGTCCTCCCAGCCGGAAGGTGGTCAGCGGGGCGAGGGGGGCGTCGTGGAGTTCCTGCACGCGCCCAAGAGTACGAGACGGCACCGGCACCCCCGGGCAGCGGGAAACGCCCCGACCGGCCGGCCGGGGCGTTCCTGTCCTCACTTCCGCCCTCACTTCCGTCCTCGTGTCCGTCCTTGAGGCCGTCCTTGAGGCCGTCCTTGAGGCCGTCCGTTCGACCGTCCTCACGTCAGACGGCGTCGCACCTCCGCCCAGCTCACCGGAAGCTCGTCGCTCGACGCCGGCCAGGAGGCGAACTTCGAGTCCCGCATCTCCCCGGCGAGTCCGCGGGAGGTGGGTGCGTGGGTGCCGGAGTGGGCGAAGGCCTTGAGGGCCTCCGGCGACTCCCAGGCGGACAGCGTCCAGAAGGTCCGCTTGAGAGGCTCCGCCTTCAGGGACGCGCCGTACGCTCCGGGCGCGCCCCTGACCTGCCTCCACACGCCGGGCGTGCGCGCCAGGAACTTCAGCGCTCCCCACAGGGTGCGGGTCTCGAAGCGGGAGGCGAAGACGTGAACCTCCGTGGCCTGCGGCGGCCGGTTCGGCACGGTCCAGGGAAGGGTGGGCATGCCGGGCTCCTTTCGTGTCTCGTGCGTCGCTTCTCGTACGACGCTTCTCGTGTGTCTCTTCTTGGATGTCGCTTCTCGGTTGTCGCTTCTCGCGGCGTCAGGCGGTCAGCGGGAGGCCGCTCCCCTTGCCTGGACGAGCTCCGGTCCGGCCGTCGGCTCCGGCCCGTGCTCCTCCCCGGATGCCTGGCCGCCTCGGCGGCGGGACGGGATCAGCAGGGCCGCGACGCCGCCGAGGGCCACCACCCCGGCGCCCACCGCGACCGCGGGCCGCAGCCCGTCGACGAAGGACTGCCCGGACTCGTAGCCGCCCTGCGCCGCGAAGATCGAGCCCATGACCGCGATACCGAGCGCGCCGCCGACCTCGCGCAGGGCGTTGTTGGCGCCGGAGGCGATGCCCTGCTCCTTCGGGGCGACGCTGGACATCACCAGGGCGGAGGCAGGGGCGAAGAACAGGGCCATGCCGATCCCGCTGAGGATCAGTCCGGGCAGCTGGACGGAGTAGGAGGCGTCGGCCGTGATCACGGAGGCGAGGTAGCCGAGGCCGGCCGCCTGGAGGAAGAGCCCTGCTGCGACGACCGGTCGCCCTCCGACTCGGTCGGACAGGATGCCGGCGATCGGCGCGACCAGCATCGGCATGCCGGTCCAGGGCAGCATGCGCAGGCCCGCCTCGGTGGGCGTGTATCCGAGCACGTGCTGCATGTACTGACTGAGCAGGAAGATCGAGCCGAACATCCCCAGGAACATCAGCAGGCTCGCCGCGTTGATGCCGGAGAAGGCCCGGGAACGGAAGAGCCGCATGGGGAGCATGGGGTTCTTGCCATTGCTGCCGTGATGGACGAAGCCGGCCAGCAACGCCACGCCGGCGAACAGGGCGGTCAGCACCACGGGGCTGGTCCAGCCGTCGACGGGCCCGCGGATCAGGCCGTAGACGATGCCGAAGAGTCCACCGCTGGCGAGCAGGGTGCCGGCGAGGTCGAGCGG
The DNA here is from genome assembly GCF_044328675.1 of Streptomyces sp. NPDC017890. NCBI lineage: Bacteria > Bacillati > Actinomycetota > Actinomycetes > Kitasatosporales > Streptomycetaceae > Streptomyces > Streptomyces sp. NPDC017890. The sequence goes on along the minus strand of NZ_JBIRHU010000002.1, from coordinate 193,146 downwards.
GGCGCCGGTGCCGTACGACTCGGCGAGGCGGAGACGGGCGAGCGGCAGCAGGGCCAGCCCCAGCGGAACGTTCAGCCAGAAGATCCACTGCCAGGAGATGTGCTCGGTGAGGCTGCCGCCGACCAGTGGACCGGAGGCCACGGCGAGCCCGTTGACGGCACCCCAGATGCCGTACGCCATGCCGCGCCGTTCGGCGGGCACGGCGGCCGTCAGCAGGGTCAGGGTCAGCGGCATCATGATCGCCGCGCCGACGCCCTGGACCGCGCGGGCGGCGATGAGCGAGTCGATGCCGGGAGCCAGGGCCGCGGCGGCGGAGGCGCCGGTGAAGACGGTGAGGCCGATGACGAAGAGCCTGCGCCGGCCGAAGCGGTCTCCAAGGGCCGCGCCGAACATCAGCAGTACCGCGAAGGTGAGCGTGTAGGCGCTCACGGTCCACTCCAGGTCGTGCAGCCCTCCGCCCAGATCCTCACGGATGGAGGGCAACGCGGTGGTGACGACGAGATTGTCCAGGGCCGCCATGAAACCGGCGACGCTGGTGATGACGAGGGCCCAACCCGTTCCCCCGCGACGTGCGTTCTGCTGTGACATCTCTCCCCCAGAGGGTGTCCAGTACTGTCGCTTCACTGTGGTTAGTAATTAATGACTAACTTTCGCGGTCACACGGGGGCACACGAAAGCACGCAGCTCGCGAGCGTTCGCCCGCAAGCGTCCGTAAGCCCCTACGCGCCGCCCTGGCCCCGCTTGACCTGGGCCGAGACATGGAGCCCTTCCCAGATCCGGTGTTCGGCGGGGAAGCCCATGCCGGCCAGAGCATTGATGAGCATCCCGTACGCCATGAAGGTCGTCGTCTCGCCGACGTCGCCGCCGAGGGGCACGTGCACGGTGTCCCAGAGTTCCAGCCAGCCCCTGCGGACCATCTCACCGAACTCGTGATCCCCGGCCGCTTCCGCAGCCGCGACCGTGACGTACACCTGCAACTGCATCTGGAGGCGCTCGGGCTGCTCGGTGATCAGCCGCGTGTAGGCCTCGGCCATGGCATTCAGGGCCGCTTCGCCGCGCAGGCCCTCGGATGCCACCTCGAAGAGCCGGCGCATGTCCTGCAGGCAGCGTTCCGCCACCGCGAGGAAGATGGCCTTCTTGCCCGGGAAGAGGCGGAAGAGGTACGGCTGGGAGACTCCCACCCGCTTGGCGATGGTCTCCGTCGACGTGCCGTAGTAGCCACCCCGGGCGAACTCGCTCATCGCCGCACGGATGACGCTCTCACGCCGCTCCTCTGCGCTCATCCTGACCATGCAAGTAAGTTAGTACTCAATCACTAACTACGTCAAGAAGTGTTGCGGGATGCCTCGCCGCGGCGGTGAGGAGATGCGGCGGCAGGCGCGGGGCACCCTCAGCAGTACGTGAGGGGCGCCCTCCTGAGAGAGCACCCCTTACCTACCGCCGCCTGCCGGGTGGCCGCGGCGGACCCCGTCAGGCGAGTCTCACGATCGCCCGGGACATGCCGAGGACCTTCTGGCCGGCGCTGGTGGCCGTCAGGTCGACGCGGACGGTGTTGTCGTCGAGCTTGACCGCGACCTTGCCGCTGACCTCGATCACGGCACCCTGGTCGTCGTTCGGCACGACCACGGGCCTCGTGAAGCGGACGCCGTACTCCACGAGCGCGCCGGGGTCGCCGATCCAGTCGGTGACCACGCGGACCGCCTCCGCCATGGTGAACATGCCGTGCGCGATGACGTCCGGCAGGCCGACGTCCTTGGCGAATTTCTCGTTCCAGTGAATCGGGTTGAAGTCGCCGGAGGCACCCGCGTACCGCACGAGCGTGGCGCGGTTCACAGGGAAGTTCTGCGCCGGCAGCTCGGTGCCGACCTCGACGTCGCTGTAAGCGACCTTCGCCGTCATGGAATGCTCACGCCTCCTCGGCCGCGCGGGCCACGAGCTTGGTCCAGGCGGTCACGACGTGCTCGCCGGCTTCGTCGTGGACCTCTCCGCGGATGTCCAGGATGTCGTTGCCCGCCATCGACTTGATCGCCTCGATGGTGGAGGTGACCGTGAGCCGGTCACCGGCGCGGACCGGACGGACGTAGGCGAACTTCTGGTCGCCGTGCACCACCCGGCTGTAGTCCAGGCCGAGCTGCGGGTCCTCGATGACCTGACCCGCCGCCTTGAACGTGATCGAGAACACGAAGGTCGGCGGAGCGATCACGTCCGGATATCCGAGCGCCTTCGCGGCCTCCGTGTCCGTGTACGCCGGGTTGGCGTCCCCCACCGCCTCCGCGAACTCGCGGATCTTCTCCCGGCCCACCTCGTAGGGCGCGGTAGGCGGATAGGTCCGCCCCACGAACGACTGGTCGAGCGCCATGGGCTCGCAACCTCCTGCTGCTCTGCGGGCTGTGGGTGCCGCCTCCGGCACCGCTGACCGAAACGACACGAGGCCGCCCCCAAACCTCGGGGACGGCCTCGTGTACGAGCCTGATTTATCGCGTTTCGCGGTGCGCGGTGTGCGCGTTGCAACGCGGGCAGTGCTTCTTCATCTCCAGTCGGTCCGGGTTGTTACGCCGGTTCTTCTTGGTGATGTAGTTCCGCTCCTTGCACTCCACGCAGGCCAGCGTGATCTTCGGGCGGACGTCGGTGGCAGCCACGTGAGTGCACTCCTTGACGAACGGATTGATGGTATTAACGCAAGCAAGAGTAGCCGACTGAAGGACCGACCCCGCAATCGGCTACTTTGTGTAGCGGTGACCGGACTTGAACCGGTGACACAGCGATTATGAGCCGCTTGCTCTACCGACTGAGCTACACCGCTGTGATGCGATCGGATCCCGCCTTGCGGCGGGAACTTCTCACACCAGAGCCCCAAAACGGAATCGAACCGTTGACCTTCTCCTTACCATGGAGACGCTCTGCCGACTGAGCTATTGGGGCGAGCGATGAAGACATTACACGGTCGCCTGCCGTTCGCCCAAATCCGTTTCGCGGCCCCTGCCCCGTCCCGTCCCCCGGCCCGCCCCTGCGCCTGCTCCCCGGTCCCGCCCCGGACCGTGCCCGACCCGTCCCCGGGCTCATCGGCCCTCCGGCGCGCACGGCCCGGCGGCGTCCAGAGGGCTGGGGCCCGGCGTGGCGGGACCGCACCGGTACGACTATTGCGCTCCTCCGCGTCACGGACTGACCACCGTCCTAGGCTCGACTCACTCTGCGTGACCTTGCGTCCCCCACTGCGCAGCCCCGAGCCGGAGGAGTGCGATGCCTGACAGCCAGCCGCAGCCGCCCCACTCGCCCTCCCCCTCGGACCCCGCCGGCCGCGGCTCGCTCCTCCTGTCCGGGGCACGGCTCACCGACGGCCGGACCGTGGACGTACGGCTGCACGGCGGGCGCATCGAGGCGGTCGGCACGGCCGGCAGCCTGACAACGGCTGGAACGTCCGGCTCCGGCACCCGCGTGGACCTCACCGGCTACCTCCTCCTCCCCGCCCCCGCCGAACCCCACGTCCACGGCGACACGGCGCTGACGGCCGACATCCCGGGCCCCGTCTCCTACGATCCCCTGGACGTCCAGCGCCGGGCCACGGAGGCCGCCCTGCTCCAGCTGGGACACGGGGCGACCGCGCTACGGGCACACGTGCGCGTGGGCGACGTTCCGGGGCTGGGCTCGCTGACCGCCGTCCTGCGGGCGCGGCGCTCGCTGCGGGGGCTGACCGAGCTGACCGCGGTGGCGATGCCGAGGCTGCTGACCGGGGTGGCCGGGGCCGACGGGCTGGCGGCGTTGCGGGACGCGGTCAAGATGGGCGCGGACGTGGTGGGCGGGTGTCCGGACCTGGACCCCGATCCGACGGGGTACGTCGAGGCTGTCCTGGAGGTCGCCGCCGAACACGGCTGCCCGGTCGACCTGCACACGGACGCCGCCGCCCCGGCGCGGCTGGCCCGGATGGCGGCGATGGCGGGCGGACTGCGCCACGGGGTGACCCTGGGCCCCTGCGACGGGCTGGGCCGATTGCCCGCCGACGCCGCCTCCCGGGCCGCTGACCAACTCGCCGCGGCCGGGGTGACGGTGGTGTGCCAGCCGCAGGGCGCCTGTGGCGCGCTCGACCACCGCGACGGCACGGCACCGGTACGGCTGTTGCGGGCCGCCGGCGTGCCGGTCGCCGCCGGGAGCGGTGCGCTGCGGGACGTGTCCAACCCGGTCGGGCGCGGTGACCCCCTGGAGGGGGCCTACCTGCTGGCGTCACGCCACGGGCTGCGTCCCGAGGACGCGTACGACGCGGTGAGCGCTGCGGCGCGGGCGGCCCTGGGTCTGCCCGAGGTGCGGGTGGAGGCCGGCTTCCCGGCCGAACTGCTCGCGGTCCGCGGGGACCGGCTGGCGGGGGCGCTGTCCCTGGCGTACAGCCGGATCGTGGTGCACCGGGGGCGCGTGGTGGCACGGACGAGCGCTGTACGGGAGTACGGCGACTCGACGACCGGGAAGGACCTGGGGCTGCCTCGGCAGGGGCGTGGGGAGCGTGGGGAGGCGTCCTGACAGGGGGCGAGGAGCGACCTCGACGGGAGTGGGGGCCGTGTGCGCGCCCGCGTGTGCGCCCGATGAGGCCGTGTGCGCCTGGTGAAACCGTGTGTGCTCGATGAGGCTGAGGCCCTGTGCTCCCGGTGAAGCCGTGTGTGCCCGGTCAGGTTCGTGAGGCCGGACTGGGCCCCACGGGACACGGCCGGAGCCGTGCGGCGAGGGCGGCCGCCGGGGCGTACGGTCGAAGACATGCGCATTGTCATCGCTGGTGGTCATGGTCAGATCGCGCTGCGGCTGGAGCGGTTGCTCGCCGCGCGCGGTGACGAGGTGGCGGGCATCATCCGCAAGGCCGAGCAGGCCGAGGACCTGCGCGCGGCCGGTGCCGAACCGATCGTGCTCGACCTGGAGTCGGCGTCGGTCGAGGAGCTCGCCGAGCGGCTGCGGGACGCGGACGCGGCCGTCTTCGCGGCGGGCGCCGGCCCAGGGAGCGGGGCGGCCCGCAAGGACACGGTGGACAAGGCGGCGGCGGTCCTCTTCGCGGACGCGGCGGTCCGGGCGGGCGTACGGCGCTTCGTGGTCGTGTCGTCCATGGGCGCCGACCCGCACCACCAGGGTGACGAGATCTTCGACGTCTACCAGCGCGCCAAGGGCGAGGCCGACGCGTACGTGCGCTCGCTGGAGGAACTGGACTGGACGATCCTGCGCCCCGGCGCACTGACGGACGACGCCGGCACCGGCTTCGTACGCCTGGAGGCACACACCGGCCGCGGCCCGGTCCCGCGCGACGACGTGGCCGCAGTCCTGGCGGAACTGGTCGACACCCCGGCCACGAGCGGCCTGACCCTGGAGCTGATCAGCGGTTCGACGCCCGTGTCGGTGGCGGTGAAGTCGGTGGCCGGGAACTGAGGACGCGGGGCACCCGGAACTCTCGGGCGTACGGTCAGAACAACGGCAGTTGCCCAGGGAAACCGGGGACGGCGTAACCGTCCAGGGACGGCTGCACCGCACCGAGTTGCGCCGGTCGCCGCGAACCCGGGCAGGAGACGAGCTCGCCACTCGCCCGCGCACCGGAGGGGTCATGGCGCGCGTACCGCCCCGCGACGACGGCGATCTCGCGACGGCACTCTGGGCAGATTCTGCGACGGGAGGACGAGACCATGGGCACCAGTCTGCCCGCAGCGCGAGCACCCTTCGGGGCAACGCATGACGAAAGGCCCTGTGACCTGTCGTTTCAACAGGTCACAGGGCCTTTCGTTCCCGTGTGGCGGCGCCAGGATTCGAACCTGGGAAGGCTGAGCCGGCAGATTTACAGTCTGCTCCCTTTGGCCGCTCGGGCACACCGCCGGGGTTCGCTGCCCTTCGAACCGCCTTTGGCGGCGCTCCGTGGCAACGACGTAAACAATACCTGATGTGGAGGGGTGCTTCGCCACCCGATTGATCGCCGCTCGGGGGCGGCGGGTGGCTAGGCTTGTCCGGATGCGGCCGAGGGCGCCTACCGGGCTCGGCCGGCCGCCGTCGTATGCCGATGCGGGCCCGATACGCGGCCCGACACGCACCCAGATACCACGCACCCAGATACAAGGAGCCACAGGACATGGCCGACTCCAGTTTCGACATCGTCTCGAAGGTCGAGCGGCAGGAGGTCGACAACGCCCTCAACCAGGCCGCCAAGGAGATCTCGCAGCGCTACGACTTCAAGGGCGTGGGCGCTTCGATCTCCTGGTCCGGGGAGAAGATCCTCATGGAGGCCAACTCCGAGGACCGGGTGAGCGCTGTCCTCGACGTCTTCCAGTCCAAGCTGATCAAGCGCGGCATCTCGCTGAAGGCCCTGGACGCGGGCGAGCCCCAGCTCTCCGGCAAGGAGTACAAGATCTTCGCGTCGATCGAGGAGGGCATTTCCCAGGACAACGCGAAGAAGGTGGCCAAGCTCATCCGCGACGAGGGTCCCAAGGGCGTGAAGGCCCAGGTGCAGGGCGAGGAGCTGCGGGTCTCCTCCAAGAGCCGGGACGACCTGCAGACCGTGATCGCCCTGCTGAAGGGCCAGGACTTCGACTTCGCGCTGCAGTTCGTGAACTACCGGTGACCTGCTGAGCCGACGGTGTGACGACGCGTGGGCCTCGCCCGCTCACGAGGTCGGACGGGTGGGCACCCGGCGGTGCCCACCCTGCTCGTCCGCTGCTTCGTCCGCTGCTTCGTCCGCCGGCCTCGTCGGTCGCGTCATCTGCCGGCTCGTCGGCCGGCCCCGGCCCGGGCGCGTTCAGTCGCGCGAGTTGCCGAACAGGAGCCGGTAGCCGATCAGAAGCACCAGGGAACCGCCGATCGCCGCCGCCCAGGTGGCACCGTCGTAGAAGCCCTTGCTGACCGGGTGGTCCAGCCAGCGGGCCGATATCCAGCCACCGATGAACGCGCCCGCGATGCCTATGAGGGTCGTGCCGATGAGCCCTCCCGGGTCGCGGCCGGGCAGCAGAAACTTGGCGATGGCTCCGGCCAACAGTCCGAGGATGATCCAGCTGATGACGGTCATGCCGTGACCCTGCCCTTTCTCACTATGCCTACGCTGTCCCAGCCCTGTGGGCCCGTTCCTCCGCGCGTGTTCATTTCCTCTTGGTGGGGAGGACGTCCCGACCGCGCCCGGTGGTTGCCCTGATCAGTAGGGTGCGACGCATGACACCAGCGGGTTCGGAGTTGCGGCGCACCCTCGGCGTCGGCGACGCCGTGGTCGTCGGGCTCGGTTCGATGATCGGCGCCGGGATCTTCGCGGCCCTGGCGCCCGCGGCCCGCGCGGCCGGGTCGGGGCTGCTGCTCGGCCTCGCCGTGGCCGCCGTCGTCGCCTACTGCAACGCCACGTCGTCGGCCCGGCTGGCCGCCCGGTATCCGGCCTCGGGTGGCACGTACGTCTACGGGCGGGAGCGGCTCGGGGAATTCTGGGGGTATCTCGCAGGCTGGTCGTTCGTCGTCGGGAAGACGGCCTCCTGCGCTGCCATGGCGCTCACCGTGGGCGCCTACGTCTGGCCCGAACAGGCGCACGTGGTGGCGGTCGCGGCCGTGGTGGCGCTGACCGCGGTGAACTACGGCGGCATCCAGAAGTCCGCCTGGCTGACGCGGGCGATCGTGGCGGTGGTCCTGGCGGTACTCGCTTCCGTGGTGGCGGTGTGTCTGGGATCGGGTCGGTCCGATGCCGGAAGGCTGGACATCGGGCTGTCGGGCGGCATCGACGGGGTGCTGCAGGCGGCCGGTCTGCTGTTCTTCGCCTTCGCGGGGTACGCGCGCATCGCGACCCTCGGTGAGGAGGTGCGGGACCCGGAGCGGACCATTCCCCGAGCGATCCCGCTGGCCCTGGGCATCGCTTTGGCGGTGTACGGGTGTGTCGCGGTGGCTGTCCTTTCCGTGCTGGGCCCGGACGGTCTCGGGCAGGCGACGGCACCACTGGCCGACGCGGTACGGGCGGCCGGCGTGCCCGGGCTGGCGCCGGTCGTGCGGGTGGGCGCCGCCGTGGCCGCACTGGGCTCGCTGCTGGCGCTGATCCTGGGCGTTTCACGGACAGCGCTGGCCATGGCCCGGGACGGTCACCTGCCCGGCGCGCTGGCCGCGGTGCATCCGCGTTTTCAGGTGCCGCACCGGGCGGAAGTGGCCGTGGGCGCGGTCGTCGCGGTCCTGGCCGCCACGGTGGACGTACGGGGGGCGATCGGCTTCTCCTCCTTCGGTGTGCTGGCGTACTACGCCGTGGCCAACGCGTCGGCCTGGACGCTGGGCCCGTCGAGGACGGCGCGGGTCGTACCGGCGCTGGGTCTGATCGGGTGCGGGGTGCTCGCGGTCTTCCTTCCGGTGCCTTCGGTGGTCGTAGGCGCGGGTGTGCTGGTGGTGGGTGTGGTGACGTACTGGGCACGGGGGCGGAGGCAGGGGCGGGAAGGGCGGGTCTCGCGGTAAGGCGAAGGGCATCTCGCGGCTGACGCCCCCGAGTCTCGCGGCAGGAGCCTCGGATGAGGCGGGCACGGGTCCACGCTTGCGCGAGTTGACACGTCTGCGAGCCGATGCGGCTGCGCGTCTGCGCGGGCGGCTGCGCGTCTGCGCGGGCGGCTGCGCGTCTGCGCGGGCGGCGTTCGGAGGGCGCGGTCCCCGTCCGGGCGGTGGCGACGCGTGGCTCTGCGACAGGCGTTTCGTCCGGCGTCGGGCCACGTGCCTGGTGGGCCGCCGCAGACGGATCCCGCCGCCGGGTCCCGCCGTGCGTGGGCCCCGCCCTCAGGTCCTGTCCGGCAGGAGCCTCACTACGTGCTGCTCCCGCGTAGGCCTGCCGGGATGCGCGCCCTGTGCCGGCCGGGCTGTCCCGGTGGCGGCTCAGCCCGCCGGGAGCCTGCTGACCGTCTTGCCTCTCAGGATGCCCGGGCAGGCGTTGCACCGGTCGTCGTGGGCCTTCTCGACGTACGTATGGGGAAGCCTGCCCACCGGGCCAACTCCATCCCTTCGTTGGCCTCCTCGTACCAGCCCGTGCCGTCGGCCCAGGCCCGCAGCCAGTCCGCGAGGCTCGGTGCGTCGACGAACCAGGCGTGGTCGACGTCGCCTGAATTGGGCTCGAAGAGGAGGACCGTTGCCTGTGGTGAGCGGCAGTCCACGCACGCGTACATCGCGCAGCCCCAGTGGGATATCGGCAGGACGCCCTCGGGCCAGGGCCAGTCGGGGTCCTTCAGGGCTTCCTCGCGGTTGGCGAGGTATTGGGGTACAGCGGCGGGCTCGCCGGAGGGCGGGCTGTCGAGCAGGGGCAGGAGGCCGTACTCCGGGCCGAAGCCACCGTCCCCTATCCGCAGGTAGAGCTCGGCGAGCAGCGGCGGGAGAGCGAACCCGAGGGCAGCCTCGGCGCGTGACAGCGTCGCCCCGTCGAGGGGCTCGGGCAGGGAAGCCCAGCCCCACGGGCGGGTATTGCGTGCCTTGGCTGCCACCCGTGCCAGCAACTGCTCGTTCTCGGTCATGGGTTCATGATGCAGGCCGCCGCTGACAATCGAGCGGGCCTGTGGACAACCCGGCGGTTGTGGAGAACGACGGCTCCTACCAGCCGGTCCCCCGTGTGCCGGCGCTGGCCGTGAACGGCTGGTCCGTCCGCACGATCTCGCGTCCCAGAGGGAGCAGTGAGACCGGGATCAGCTTGAAGTTGGCGATGCCGAGGGGAATGCCGATGATCGTGACGCACAGCATGATGCCGGTGACGATGTGACCGATGGCAAGCCACCAGCCGGCCAGGATCAGCCACAGCACGTTGCCCAGGCATGAAGGTGCTCCCGCGCCGCGGCGCTCGACCACCGTGTACCCAAAGGGCCACAGGGCGTAGACGCCGATACGGAAAGCCGCGATGCCGAACGGGATTCCGATGATCGTGACACAGAGCAGCGCGCCCGCGATCACGTAAGCGAGGAACAGCCAGAAGCCGCTGAATACGAGCCAAATGACGTTGAGGATGGTCTTCACTGCTGACGACCTGCCATCTTTTCGAGTCGGGCGATTCGCTCCGCCATCGGCGGGTGGGTGGAGAACATCTTCGAAAGCCCCTGTCCCGGGCGGAACGGGTTGGCGATCATCATGTGGCTGGCGGTCTCGATCCGGGGCTCCGGTGGCAGCGGGAGCTGCTTCGTGCCGACTTCGAGTTTGCGCAGGGCTCCGGCGAGGGCGATCGGGTCACCGGTGAGCTGGGCACCGGAGGCGTCGGCCTCGTACTCCCTGGAGCGGCTGATCGCCAGTTGGATGACGGTGGCGGCGAGCGGACCGAGAATCATGATGAGGAGCATGCCCAGCAGACCGGGGCCGTCATCGTCGTTGGAGCGTCCGATCGGGATGAGCCAGGCGAAGTTGACCAGGAACATGATCACCGAGGCGAGTGCGCCGGCGACGGACGAGATCAGGATGTCGCGGTTGTAAACATGGCTCAGCTCATGGCCGATGACGCCGCGCAACTCGCGCTCGTCGAGCAGGCGCATGATGCCCTCGGTACAGCACACGGCCGCGTTGCGCGGGTTGCGGCCGGTCGCGAAGGCGTTCGGTGCCTCCGTCGGCGAGATGTACAGGCGGGGCATGGGCTGGCGGGCCTGGGTGGAGAGGTCGCGGACCATGCGGTACAGCGCCGGGGCCTCGAACTCGCTGACCGGACGGGCCCGCATCGCGCGCAGGGCGAGCTTGTCGCTGTTCCAGTACGCGTACGCGTTCGTGCCGAGGGCGACGAGGACGGCGACGACGAGCCCCGCTCGGCCGAAGAAGCTGCCGATGACGATGATGAGCGCGGACAGTCCCCCGAGGAGTACTGCGGTTCTGAGCCCGTTGTGCCGGCGGTGCACGGTACGCCCTCCAAGTGGTGCAGCAGGGGAACCCTTTGCTTGCTGGTGTCGCTCGCTGTGGTTGCTTCCTGGTCTCCGATGCCACCGGTGCCGTGGCATCACGTCCAGTGGACCCTTCTGTACTGGTCAACGCCAGGCGAAGGCCGCCAGTTCCCTGGCGCTCACGTCGGCGTGCGTGGTCCGTACGGGTGACGGTCGCGGCGTGCGGCACGCGCGCGTGGAAGCCGGGTACCGCACTTGCGCGTACCCGAAGCGGCTGCCGCTCAGAAGAGCCCGGTGTCGGCGAGGCGCAGGATCAGCTGGGGTGCTCCCGAGAGCGCGACGGCGAGGACCGCGGTCACGGTGATCACGGCCGTGAGTGGAAGCGGGGCACCGTGCTTCACGGTCGCGCCCTCAGACGGCCGGAACAGCAGGGCTGTCCATTGGAGGTAGTAGAACAGCGCGATGACGACGTTGACGGCCATGACGACGGCCAGCCAGCCGAGGCCCGCGTCGACGGCGGCGGAGAAGACCGTGACCTTGGCGAAGAGACCGATGATGCCGGGTGGCAGTCCGGCGAGGCAAAGCAGGAAGAACGCCAGGAGCAGGGCTGTCAGTGGGTGGGACGCGTACAGGCCGCGGTAGTCGGCGACACGGTTCAGGGACCTCGTACGGCCCACGAGTGCGGCCACCGCGAAGGCGCCGAGGTTCACCGCGGCGTACATGAGGGCGTAGGCGACGGTGGAGCCGATCGAGCGTTCGGGGTCGTCGGAGTACGCGGCGGCGGCGATCGGCACCAGGAGGTAGCCGGCCTGACCGACCGACGACCAGGCGAGGAGGCGTACCGCGCTGTACGCGCGCGTGGCTTGCTGGCGGAGGGCTCCGACGTTGCCGACGGTCATGGTGAGCGCGGCCAGCGCCGCGAGGGCCGGTCCCCAGACGTCGGCGTAGGACGGAAGGGCGATGACCGTGACGAGGATCAGGCCGGAGAAGCCGACCGCCTTGCCCACGACGGACAGGTAGGCCGCGATCGGCAGTGGGGCGCCCACATAGGTGTCGGGCACCCAGAAGTGGAAGGGCACGGCGGCCGTCTTGAAGGCGAAGCCGACGAGAGTGAGGACGACGCCGGTCTGGGCGAGCGTGGTGAGCTGCCCGTCGACGTGCTGGATGCGTTCGGCCACCTGGGTGAGGTAGAGGGTCCCCGTAGAGGCGTACACGAAGCTGATGCCCATGAGGCTGACCGCGGTCGCGGTGACCGAGGACAGGAAGAACTTCAGGGCCGCTTCGGATGACCTGCGGTCGCCCTGCCGCAGGCCTACGAGGGCGAAGGCGGGCAGGGAGGCGACCTCCAGGGCGACGATGAGGGTCGCGAGGTCGCGGGAGGCGGGCAGCAGGGCGGCGCCCGCCGCGGAGGACAGCAACAGGAACCAGTACTCGCCCTCGGGGAGTCCGCGGTCGGCGTCCTTCACGGCGGTCACCGACAGCAGCGCGGTCAGCAGGGCGCCGCCGAGAACCAGGAACTGGATGGCGAGGGTGAAGGTGTCCGCGGTGTAGCTGCACACGTCGGTGTCGCCGGTCAGGCAGAACGTGGAGCGGTCGCCGTTCACCAGGGGCAGCAGCATGAGTGCGGAGGCGGCGAGTCCGGCGACCGACACCCAGCCCAGCAGCGACTTGCGGGCGTCCTTGACGAACAGGTCCGCGACGAGGACGACGAGACCGACGACCGCCGTGATGGTGGGCGGCGCGATGGCGAGCCAGTCGACGGACTGGACGAGGTTCTGGGCCAGTGGCTGTGACAGAGGCTCGGTGAGGGGCTGGGCCGGGTAGCTCATCGGGTGCCTCCTGAGAGGAGCTGCTGCACGGCCGGGTCGGTCAGCCCGAGGAGGATCTTGGGCCACAGCCCGGCGACGACGGTGAGGACGACGAGCGGGGTCCAGGCGGCGAACTCGTACGTGCGTACGTCCGTGAGCTTCGGGGCCTGCCGCGGCACGGCGCCCATGCAGACGCGGCGGACCACGATCAGCATGTACGCGGCGGTCAGCAGCGTGCCGAACGCGGCGACGGCCATGAAGGTGAGGAAGGCGGGGCGGCTGAGGTCGTCGTGCGGGTCGAAGGCGCCGAACAGGGCGAGCATCTCACCCCAGAATCCGGCCAGCCCCGGCAGGCCGAGCGAGGCGACCGCGGCGAAGGCGAGCAGGCCGCCCAGGCGCGGTGCCTTGCCGTACAGGGCGGCGCCGGTCTCCTCGGCGAGGGCGTCTAGGTCGGTGGTGCCGGTGCGGTCCTTGAGGGCGCCGACGACGAAGAAGAGCAGGCCGGTGATCAGCCCGTGGGCGACGTTGGCGAACAGGGCGCCGTTCACGCCGGTCGGGGTCATCGTCGAGATGCCGAGCAGGACGAAGCCCATGTGGCCGACGGAGGAGTAGGCGATGAGGCGCTTGAGGTCGCCCTTCGCCCCCCGTTTGGCCAGGGCCAGACAGGCCAGAGAGCCGTAGACGATGCCAACGACGGCGAACGCGGCGAGATACGGCGCGAAGGTGTGGAAGCCGTCCGGCGCCACCGGAAGCAGGATCCGGACGAACCCGTACGTACCCATTTTCAGCAGGACGCCGGCCAGCAGGACCGATCCGACGGTCGGCGCGGCGGTGTGGGCGTCGGGCAGCCAGCTGTGCAGCGGCCACATCGGGGTCTTGACGGCGAGCCCGATCCCGATCGCCAGAACGGCGGTGACCTGCACGGATGTGGTCAGCGACCGGCCGTTGTCAGTGGCGAGTGCCACCATGTCGAATGTGCCCGCCGTGATTCCGATCAGGAGCAGGCCGAGCAGCATGACGACGGAGCCGAGGAGCGTGAAGAGGATGAACTTCCAGGCGGCTCCGGCCCGTCCCTCGCCGCCCCAGCGGGCGATGAGGAAGTACATCGGGATGAGGACCATCTCGAAGGCGAGGAAGAACAGGATCAGGTCGAGGACGGCGAAGGTCGCGAGAGTGCCGGACTCCAGGACGAGCAGCAGAGCGACGAGCGCCTTCGGGCTCGGGCCCGAGGCCCGCGGCGTCACCCGCTCATGCTGCTGCTTGAAGTACGAGTAGAGCGCGCACAGGAAGGTCAGCAGCGCCGTCAGGACGAGCAGGGGGAGGGAGATGCCGTCGATGCCGAGGTGGATGCGCACGTCGAGTGCGGGGATCCAACTGATGTCCGTGCCGGCCTGCATCTTCGACGGATGGTCGTGGTCGAAGCCGAGTACGAGGGCGACCACGGCGATGAGGACGGTGCCGGTGACGGTGACGCCGTGCCGCAGCACGGCCTGGTCGGGTGACTTGCCCTTCAGTCCGGGCGGGGCCGGCAGGAGAGCCGCGGCGGCACCCAGGAGCGGGCCGACAACGACGAACGCCAGGAGGAACTGCATCACGGACTCGTTGATATCGATCACGCCTGCTCACGCTCCCGTGGCGACGAGGACGGCGGCGACCGCGAGGACGACGGTGCCGGCGAGCAGCGCGCTCACATAGGTCTGCAAGTTGCCGGTCTGGGCACGCCGTACGGCTGTCCCGAACCATCGGGGCAGGGTGCCCGCTCCGCGCACGTAGGTGTCGACGACCTCGCGGTCGAGGAACCGGACGAGGCTCGCGCCGGCCAGTACCGGGCGGACGAAGAGGTTCGTGTACGCCGAGTCCAGGTGGAAGCCGACGGCTGCGTGCCGGTGCAGCGGGCCCAGCAGGAGCCGTCCGGGGTCCGACGGGTCGGGGGCGTGGGCGACATCGCCGTAGGCGGGCTTGTGACTGGCGATGGCCTCGGTCTCCACCAGCGCGGCGTCGCCCTCCGGGTGAGCCGCGACCGCACCCAGTGGAGTGCGGCCCGCGAGCGCCGCGGTGTGGCGCCAGGCGGCGTAGGTGACGATGCCGCCGACCAGCGCCACGCCCGTGCCGAGCACGGAAGTGGTGAGCGTCGGGGTGAGGTCGTGGCCGTCGAACCAGTCGGGCAGGAGGCGGAATGCCAGCCCGCCAAGGGCGAGCGAGGGAACGGCGAGCACCCAGAGCACGGCGTTCATGACGACCGGCTGCCTGCCGTGGTCGGGGGCCTCGGTGCCCCGCCCGCGGAAGGCCAGCAGCCACAGGCGCATCGCGTACGCCGCGGTGAGCAGGGCCGTGACCAGGCCGGCGACGAGGACGGTCCAGCCCGCGGCGCCGGGCGCGTGTTCGGTGTGGCCGGTGGCGACGTGCTCCGCGACACCGAGGACGGATTCCTTCGAGAAGAAGCCGCTGAAGGGGGGGATCGCGGCGAGCGCGAGCAGGGCCACGGTCATCGTCCAGTAGGCGTCGGGGACACGGTCGCGCAGGTTCCGCATGCGGGACAGGGCGGCCAGCGAGTTGGTGCCGGCGGCGTGGATGATCACACCGGCGGCGAGGAAGAGCAGCGCCTTGAAGGCACCGTGCGTGAGGAGGTGGAAGACGGCGGCGCCACGGTCGCCCGCGGCGAGGGCGCCGGTCATGTAGCCGAGCTGCCCGATGGTCGAGTAGGCGAGGACGCGCTTGATGTCGTCCTGGGCGAGCGCGGCGAGCGCCGAGCCGACCATCGTGACGGCGGCCATGACGGCGAGGACGACCATTGCGGCCCGTGATGCCTCGAACAGCGGAAGGAGCCGGGCGACGAAGTACACACCGGCGGCGACCATCGTCGCGGCGTGGATCAGCGCGGAGACGGGCGTCGGGCCCGCCATCGCGTCGGGGAGCCAGGTGTGCAGTGGGAACTGCGCCGACTTGCCCGCCACCCCGGCCAGGAGCAGCAGGGCCATCAGCGTCGGATGGTCGAGCGAGCCGCTCGCCACCGCGCCGAGGACCTTGGTGATGCGGAAGGAACCGACGTCGGTGGCCAGTGCCAGCAGGCCGATCAGGAAGGGGACATCACCGAGCTTGGTCACCAGGAATGCCTTCAGGGAGGCGGCGCGCGCCTCCGGGGTCTCCCAGTAGTGGCCGACCAGGAAGTACGAGCAGATGCCCATGATCTCCCAGCCGACCAGCAGCACCATCAGGTCGCCCGAGTAGACGACGAGGAACATGGCGGAGGTGAAGAGGGAGACGAGAGCGGCGTACGAGGGGTAGCGGGGGTCGTCGCGCAGGTAGCCCGTCGAGTAGATCTGCACACAGGTGGCGACGCTGCCGACCAGGACGGCGACGAGGGCGGCGAAGCCGTCGATGTGCAGGGCGAGTTCGATGGGCACCGAACCGGTGGGCGTCAGCTCCGTGACGGCGTCGACGGCCCGGCCGCCGCCTTGGCGGGCCGCGACCACTACGGCGAGGACCAGAGCGGTCAGCGTCGGCAGGACGGCGAGCGGGCGGACGAACCCGGGCGCCGTGCGGCCCAGCAGAAGGCCTGCGGCCGCCCCCAGGAAAGGGAGGAGGGGGACGAGTGCGGCGAGGTTGGTCGTGGTCACGCGGTGGCCTCAGCCTTCTCGGCGGCCGCCCCGGTCGCGGGGGCATCGGGGTCGGGGCCGTCCGGCTCGTGGCCCTCGGCGGTGTCGCGGAGCTTGTCGATGTCCGAGGTGCCGTGGTTGCGGTGGACGGCGAGCACGATGGCCAGGCCGATGCCGATCTCGGCGGCCGCGATGGCGATGATGAACAGGGTCAGTGCCTGGCCGGAGTGCAGGGTCTCCTCGGCTGCGTTGCTGAGCCAGACGTCGAAGGCGACCAGGTTGAGGTTGACGGCGTTGAGCATCAGCTCGACCGACATCAGGACCAGGATCGCGTTGCGACGGGCGAGGACGCCGTACAGGCCTGTGCAGAACAGGAGGGCGGAGAGAACGACGGGATAGGCGAGGTGCATCAGCTGACACCACCCTTGTCGGCACGGTTCGGGCCGGTCGGCCGGTCGGCTTCGGTCCTGCGGCTGGTGGCGGCGGCACGGCTGGTGTCGGCGGCAGGGCCGTTGTCGGTTGCACGGCCGTTGTCGGTTGCACGGTCCGACTTCGCCTTGCGGGACAGGACGATCGCGCCGACCAGGGCGGCGAGGAGGAGCACGGAGAGGGCCTCGAAGGGGAGGACCCAGTTCTGGAAGAGGCTCGCCCCGGTCACGGCGGTGGAGCCGGCGGCCTGGCCGTCCAGGTCGATCCAGGTGGTGCGGAACGCGTCGACGACGACCCACACCAGAGCCGCGGCGGCGGCAACGGCCACGGTGAGGGCGGCCCAGCGGTTGCTGGAGTCGGCGTCCGGGGACCGGCCGATGGGGGCCCTGGTGAGCATCAGGCCGAACAGGATGAGGACGACGACTGCACCGACGTAGATGAGGACCTGCACCCAGGCGATGAACTCGGCGGTGAGCAGGAGGTACTCGACGGCGAGGCCACCGAGGGCCACCACCAGCCACAGGGCGGCGTGGACGAGCTGCCGGGTGGTGACGGTGACGACGGCGGCGCCGAAGGTGACCAGGCCGACGAGGAGGAAGGCGATCTCGACGCCGGTCGGCGAGAGGAAGCCGTGGGATTCGGCGGCCGTTGTCGTGAAGTCCGCGGCGAGGTGGCCGACGGTCGCTGCGAGGGTCATTCCCGGCCCTCCTGCTCCGGCTGGTCGGACGTGGGCCTCGGCTGGTCCGACGTGGGCCTCGGCTGGTCCGTCTGCTGCTTGGAGTCGCCCATCGGGCGGGTGGGCTGCTCGGCGGCGCGGGCCTGCTCGTCGGCGTGCGGTTCGGCCGGCCGGGCCGCTTCCTGCTGGGCGGCCAGTTTGTCGGCGGTCTTGCGTGCGGCGGCGAGTTCCTTCGGTTCCTCCGCGCCGGGGTCGAGGGCGGGCGGGGCCGGGACCGTCCACATCCACTCGCGGAGCTTGTCGCGCTCGTGGGTGAGATCACGGATGTCGGTCTCGGAGTACTCGAACTCCGGGGACCAGAACAGGGCGTCGAAAGGACAGACCTCGATGCAGATACCGCAGTACATGCACAGGGAGAAGTCGATGGCGAAGCGGTCCAGGACGTTGCGGCTGCGATCGCGTCCGCCGGGGGTCGCCGCCGGGACCGTCTCCTTGTGGGAGTCGATGTAGATGCACCAGTCCGGGCACTCGCGGGCGCACAGCATGCAGACCGTGCAGTTCTCCTCGAACAGGCCGATGACCCCGCGGGTCCGGGGCGCAAGCTCGGGCTGGGCGTCCGGGTACTGCTCGGTGACGGTCTTCTTGGTCATCGTGCGGAGGGTGACGGCCAGGCCCTTGGCCAGACCCGAGCCGGGGATGGGGGGCATGGTTACTGGATCACCACCTTGACGATGCCGGTGAGGGCGATCTGGGCGAGGGAGAGGGGGACGAGGAGGGTCCAGGAGAGCTTCTGGAGCTGGTCCTCGCGCAGGCGCGGATAGGTCACGCGTAGCCAGATCACGACGAAGGCGAGGACGGCCGTCTTCAGCAGCGTCCACACCCAACCGAGGCCGTCGGAGCCCCAGGGGCCGTGCCAGCCGCCCAGGAAGAGGACGGTGGTCAGGCCGCACAGGACGACGATCCCGGCGTACTCGGCGAGGAGGAACAGGGCGAAGCGCAGGCCGGTGTACTCGGTGTAGGCGCCGAAGATGATCTCCGAGTCGGCGACCGGCATGTCGAACGGGGGCCGTTGCAGTTCGGCCAGCCCGGCGACGAAGAAGACGATCGCGCCCACGATCTGCCAGGGCAGCCACCACCACTCGAAGGCATCGAGGATGCCGACGAGCGAGACCGTGCCGGCCGCCATCGCCACGGAGGCGGCGGTGAGCAGCATCGGGAGTTCGTACGCGAGGAGCTGGGCGGCGGTGCGCAGGCCGCCCAGAAGGGAGAACTTGTTGGCGGAGGACCAGCCGGCCATGAGCGAACCGAGGACGCCCACGCCCATGACGGCGAGGACGAAGAAGATGCCCGCGTCGACGACCTGACCGACCGCGCCCTCTCCGGGGCCGATGGGGATGGCCAGGAGAACCAGGAGGTACGGCAGGAGGGCCACAGCGGGGGCCAGTTGGAAGATACGGCGGTCCGCGTCGGCGGGGACCACGTCCTCCTTCTGTGCGAACTTCACCCCGTCCGCGACGAGCTGGGCCCAGCCGTGGAAGCCGCCGGCGTACATCGGGCCGAGGCGGCCCTGCATGTGGGCCATCACCTTGTGCTCGGTCTGGCCGACGATCAAGGGGAAGGTGAGGAAGACGACGAAGACGATCAGGAGGCGCAGGGTGACGTCGAGCGCGTCGTTCACTGCTGGCCTCCTGAGGAGTTCGGGCGGTTCGGGTTCTGGTTCTGGTTCTGGGTCTGGGTCTGGGTTTGATCCTGGTTCTGGGTCTGGTTGGTACCGGGCTCGTTCGGAATCTCCGTGGCTTCGGGAGCCTCGGGGTTTGGAGCCGCCTCGGGGTTCGGGGACGCCTCGGGGTTCGGGGACGCCTCGGCGTCCGGGGTCGTGTCCGGCTGCCGTTCCTTCGCGCGACGCGACTCAGACGCTGCCTCGTCAAAGGCAGGGCGGGCGTGATGCCACGGGGCGTCCGGGCTGCGGGGGGCGGAGGGGGCCGGTTGCGGGGCCGGTTCCTCGGCGGTCGGGGAGGGAGCGGTGTCGTCGCCGGCTGGGATGGCGGGGCCGACGGCCAACTCGTCCGGCGTCTCAGTGCCGGAGGCGGAGGGGGTGTCAGGGGTTGAGGGTGTGCCGGGGGCTGCGCGCCGGCTCGCTGAGCCCTCCGACGCGCTCCGGGTGCGCCGGGAACCCGCGGTGCCGCCCGATCCGGCCCGCTGCGACGCCGAGTCCTCACCGGCGTCGCGCGCACGTCCAGTCGGCGGGGCAGCCGCCCCGGCACCGTCCAGCCCAGCCGAGCCCTGTTCGACCGATCCCTGCCCCTCCGAGCCCTGCCCAGCCGAGCCCTGCCCAGCCGAGCCCTGCCCAGCCGAAGTCGCCGCGGTGGGCTCGTCCGCCGGGGCGCCCGCCCGCTGGGAGGCGGATCCCTCGCTCGCGCTCCGCGCACGCCTGACCGGCGGGGCAGCGGAGGACTCGGCGGCCGGGGGCGTCTGACTGGCGGAACCCTCCGCCGCCGTGCGGGAACGGCGCGGAGAGGCCGGGGTGTCGGCACCGGCTGCCGTCTGACTGGCGGAGCCTTCGGTGGCCGTGCGGGACCGGCGGGCCGGTCGGTCGCCTGCCGCCCGGGCCGGACGTTCCCCCGCCGCACGCCCTGCCCCGCGTGCCGGGCGCCCAGGAGCGGGGGGCAACTGGCCCTTCAGCGGGCCCCACTCGTTGGGATCGGGGACGCCCGGCGGCAGCATCTGGCGGCGCCGGGGACCGCCGTGATCGGACTCGCCCGGCTCCTTGGCCCCGGGCCAGGCCTTGGCCACGCGGGCGGCGAGGACGAAGTCCTTCCGCAGGGGATGGCCCTCGAAACCCTCCGGCAGGAGCAGGTGGTCCAGCGCGGGGTGGTCCTCGAAGACGACGCCGAACATCTCGTGGGTCTCGCGCTCGTGCCAGGCCGCGCCCGCGTACACCGCGACGGCGGTGGGCAGCACAGGGGCCTCGTGCGGCACCGTCGTACGCACCAGCAGTCGGCGCACCGGCCCGAGAGCCGCGACATGCGCCGCGACGCGAAAACCCGTGCCCGGTTCGTCGACCGCGCTCAACCAGTCGAAATACGTGCAGCCCAGCCGGTCACGGGCGGTCTCCAGGGCGGAGATCCAGGACGCCGGTGGCACGTCCACGGTGAGGAGGTCGTACGTCTCCTCGGCCGTGGCCCCGGTACCGAAGAGTTCCTCGGCGTCGGCGGGCAGCCAGCCGACCGCGGTCATCGTGCCTCCCCCGAGTCCGAGGCCCGGTCCACGGCGGAGTCCGGGGCGGGGGCGGCGTCGGCGTCCGGTGCGGGGGCGGCGTCGGAACCGGCGGCGGCGTCAGGAGCCGGAGGTCGCACCAGGCCGCTCCGCAGTGCGGCCGCCGACGGCCGCGGTGCGCTCCCGTACCGCTCCCCCAGCGACTCCCGCGCGATCTTCTCCTGGAGCTTCAGGATCCCCTGGAGCAACGCCTCGGGCCGCGGTGGGCAGCCGGGAACATAGACGTCGACCGGGATGATCTGGTCCACACCCTTCGTCACGGAGTAGGAGTCCCAGTAGGGGCCGCCGCAGTTGGAGCAGGCCCCGAAGGAGATGACGTACTTCGGCTCGGGCATCTGTTCGTACAAACGCTTGACGGCCGGCGCCATCTTGTCGGTCACCGTGCCCGAGACCACCATCAGGTCGGCCTGGCGGGGGCCCGGCGCGAACGGGATGACGCCGAGCCGGATGAAGTCGTGGCGGGCCATCGACGCGGCGATGAACTCGATCGCGCAGCAGGCGAGGCCGAAGTTGAAGACCCAGAGGGAGTAGCGGCGGCCCCAGTTCAGGACCACCTTCATCGGCTCGGGGGCGAGGCGGGCGAGCGCGCCCAGCCTCTTGGGCTCGGGGAGCGGCACGGGTCCGGAGGGGTTCACGTCCACGACAGGACGCCCTTCTTGTATGCGTACAACAGCCCTACGGCGAGGAAGCCGAGGAAGATGAACATCTCCACGAGGGTCGTCGCGCCGTAGCCGGGGTCGGCGAAGACCGTCGCCCAGGGGAAAAGGAAGATCGAGTCGACCGCGAAGATGACGTAGAGGAACGCGTAGACGTAGTAGCGGACCTGGGTGTGGGCCCAGCCCTCGCCGACGGGGTCGACACCGCACTCGTACGTCAACAGCTTCTCGGGCGTCGGGACCACGGGCCGCAGCAGGCGCCCGGCTCCGAAAGCGACGGCGACGAAGAGCACGCCCACCACGGCGAGCAGTCCGACGACCGAGTAGGACTGGAAATAGTCTGCGGCGAGCCCGACGCCCGCGTCGGAGACGGTGGCGTCAGCGACGGTCACATGGCCGGCGCTCACATCGCCGACGGTCGGTTCCGGCACCTGCGTCCCTCGCTCCCTGTCCTGAACGCTGCTGTTCGACGATCTGTACGCACGGGAGTCTAGGGCCTGATAAAGGGACGGTAAGCAGCCCGTCGCACCTTGAGACGCGAGGGGTGGGGTTTTCCTCAGTGCATCCCGGCGGTCCACCTCATGGCGCGGCGCCGCACCGCACGGCACGCTGACTCGTATGACCGAACGCCTCTCGACCACGACCCCCGCCAGGACCACCGGCGCAGCGACCGGTGACCGCCTGCCGCCGGCCCGTTTCGCATACGACCGGCACACCTGGAAGGAGATCGCCCACCTGCTGGCGAACTTCCCGGCGGCGCTGCTCGGATTCAGCTACGTCATGGTGATGCTGTCCGTCGGCGTCGGGTTGACGGTCACGGTGGTCGGGCTCCCGCTGCTGGCGGCCGGGCTGCTGGGCGCGCGACAGCTGGGCAAGCTGGAGAGGGCGCGGGCCCGGGCGCTGCTCGGGGTACGGGTGGACGAACCGAGCCGGCTGCCGTGGCGGAGCGGGGACGGGTTCTTCGCACAGTTGTGGATGTCGTTGAAGGACCCGGTGGGCTGGCGCACCGTCCTGTACGACGTCATACGGCTCCCCTGGGGCATCCTCACCTTCGTCATCACACTGACGTCGCTGTTCGTGCTGTGGCCGGTGCTGCCGTTCGTCGCGCGGGGCCTGGCCAACGCCGACCGGGCGATGGTCCGCGGGCTGCTGTCCCCGTCCGACGAGCTGGAGCGGCGGATCGCCGAGCTGGAGTCGGACCGGGGGATCGTTGTGGACACGGCGGCGGCCGACCTGCGGCGCATCGAGCGCGACCTGCACGACGGGGCACAGGCCCGCCTGGTCAACCTGGCCATGGGACTGGGCCTGGCCAAGGAGAAGCTCCTGGAGGACCCCGACGCGGCGGCGGCCATGGTCGACGAGGCGCACGGCGAGGTGAAACTGGCCCTGCAGGAGCTGCGGGACCTGGCGCGCGGCATCCATCCCGCCGTCCTGACCGACCGCGGCCTGGACGCGGCGCTCTCCTCGGTCGCCTCCCGCTGCACCGTGCCGGTCAAGGTGACCGTCGACCTCGCGGAGCGCCCCGCGGCGGCCATCGAGGGCATCGCCTATTTCACCGTCTCGGAGCTGCTCCAGAACGTCAGCAAGCACAGCGGGGCGAAGTCCGCGTCCGTGGAGGTGTGGCGGTCGTCCGACCGGCTGCTCATACAGGTGGGGGACGACGGCCGCGGGGGCGCACGCCTCGACGGCGGTACGGGGATGAAGGGCCTCGCCGACCGGCTGACAGCCGTCGACGGCATCTTCGTCGTCGACTCGCCCGAGGGCGGCCCGACAGTGGTCACGGCCGAGCTGCCGTGGCGCGACCGCGAGGGCGTCCGGGACGCCTCCCGCACCTCCGCCAGGAGGTGACGGGCACGAGGAATCCGACCACGAGACAGCTGACGTGGACCGCCCGCCCCTTCCGACTCCCTGCTCCCCACCTCTGGGGGGTGGGGAAAACCCCCCTCTTCAGACGCCGACGAGCTCCATGGCCCGTTGGCGTGCGGCCGAGGAGGGTGGAGTTACGACAGCACAGCCGTAGGACGAGGAGAAGGACGGCACCGATGGCCACGGAACACGCACAGAGTTACGGGTTCGGGAGCGGGCCCGGCTTCCCCGGGGGCACCGGTGCGCGACGCCACCGGCTGCCGGCGGGGCTGCGGGCACCGTTCGAGGCACGCAGTTGGCGGGAGTTCGGCTACGTGCTGCTGAGCCTGCCGATCAGCGTTCTGCTCTTCACGTACGCCGTCACCATGGTGTCGCTGGGAGCGGGCCTGCTGGTGACGTTCCTGGGGGTCCCGGTGCTGGCGGCGGCACTCGCCGGGTGCCGCGGTCTCGGCGCGGTGGAACGGGCGCGGGCCCGCGCCCTGCTGGGTCTCAAGGTGTCCGCCCCGGAGCCGCTGCGGCTGAAGAAGCAGGGCGCGATGGGCTGGATGGGAGCCGTACTGAAGAGCGGCACCTCCTGGCGGAGCCTGCTGTACGCGGTGCTGCAGTTCCCGTGGTCGGTGTTCTCGTTCGTCGTCGCCGTCAACGTCTGGGCGTTCGGCTGGGCGATGCTGACGTACCCGCTGTGGTTCTGGGTCTTCCCGATGTACGCCGGCCAGGACGGGCTCCAGCTGTACGGCGACCAGACGCACCGCATCTACCTGGACAACCCCTTCGAGATCACCGTGACCGCGCTGGTCGGACTGCTGTTCACGCTGGCGACGCCGTGGATCGTCCGGGCGCTGACGACGGTGGACCGGCTGATGGTGCACGGGCTGCTCGGACCGTCGCGGCTGGCGACGCGGGTGGTGGAGCTGGAGTCGGACCGCGGCGTCGTGGTGGACACGGCGGCGGCCGACCTGCGGCGCATCGAGCGTGACCTGCACGACGGAGCACAGGCCCGCCTGGTCAACCTGGCCATGGATCTGGGCCTGGCCAAGGAGAAGCTGAGGGAGGACCCGCAGGCGGCGGCGATCATGGTGGACGAGGCGCACGGCGAGGTGAAGACGGCGCTCCAGGAGCTGCGGGACCTGGCCCGGGGCATCCATCCCGCCGTCCTGACCGACCGGGGCCTGGACGCGGCGCTCTCCTCGGTCGCCTCCCGCTGCGCCGTACCGGTGCGGGTCGAGGTCGACCTGGTGGAGCGCCCGGCGTCGGCGATCGAGGGGATCGCGTACTTCACGGTGTCGGAGCTGCTGCAGAACATCAGCAAGCACGCGCGGGCCACGTCGGCCGCCGTGGAGGTCTGGAGGGTGGAGAACCGGCTGATGCTCCAGGTCGTGGACAACGGTGTGGGCGGGGCGACCGTGTCGGCCGGGTCGGGGCTGGCGGGGCTGGCGGAGCGGCTCGACGCGGTGGACGGCATCCTCGTGGTGGACTCGCCGGCCGGCGGACCGACGCAGGTGACGGCGGAGCTGCCGTGGCGGAGCGAGCCGGTGGCCAGGTGAGCCGCCGCGTGACCGGCCGCTGAGGCCCTCACGACGCGGACGCCACGTCCGTCAGCACCGCACCACGCCACGTCCTCGCGTCGCCACGTCCTCGCGTCGCCACGTCCTCGCGTCGCCACGTCCTCGCGTCGCCACGTCCTCGCGTCCGCCATGACGTGCCGTACCGTGCCGCGCCACATCCGCACCGTGCCGTGACGTGCCGAGCCCTGCTGTGTCCGTGCCGTGCCACGTCCGTGCCGTGCCGTGCCGTGCAGCACCATGTCGCGCAATCGACTGGAAACGCCGGCGCCCTCTCCCCCGGGAGCCGGCGGCGTGATCGGAAACCGGCCATCAAGCGGCCGGACCCGGACTGACGCACCGCTCTTCCCGCTGTCTTCCCGTTGCCCGAACCCATCCGGTCTCCGATGGTGGAATGCTGGACCTGTCGCACGGACGGTTCGTGGGCGCGGCGCGGGCCGCGCGGGCCGTGCGGCGACGGGCTGTGGGGGGCCGAGGATCGTGGAGGACAGGGTGCGGGTGGTCATCGCCGAGGATTCAGTGCTGCTCAGAGAGGGGCTGACCCGGTTGCTGACGGACCGCGGGCACGAGGTGGTCGCCGGTGTCGGTGACGGTGAGGCACTGATCAAGACCATCACCGAGCTGGACGCGCAGGGCGAGCTGCCGGACGTCGTGGTGGCGGACGTACGGATGCCGCCGACACACACCGACGAGGGAGTGCGCGCCTCGGTGCAGCTGCGCAAGGCGCACCCCGGCCTCGGCGTACTGGTGCTGTCGCAGTACGTGGAGGAGCGCTACGCGACGGAGCTGCTGGCCGGTTCCAGTCGCGGCGTCGGCTACCTGCTCAAGGACCGGGTGGCCGAGGTGCGGGAGTTCGTGGACGCGGTGGTACGCGTGGCGCAGGGCGGTACGGCCCTGGACCCGGAGGTGGTCGCGCAGTTGCTCGGGCGCAGCCGCAAGCAGGACGTCCTCGCGGGGCTGACCCCGCGCGAGCGGGAGGTTCTGGGCCTGATGGCCGAGGGCCGGACGAATTCGGCGATCGCCAGGCAGCTCGTCGTGAGCGACGGCGCCGTCGAGAAGCACGTCAGCAACATCTTCATGAAGCTGGGGCTGTCCCCCAGCGACGGTGATCACCGTCGGGTGCTCGCCGTACTCACCTATCTCAATTCCTGACATCGGGCAGCCCGCACCTCGGAAACAGCGGTCGGGCGCGGCGGCCCGCCGCCCATCCGGACGCATGAGTAACCGCGGCAACAGCAGGGTGCGTCTTCACTGAAGTCACCAGTGCCGGGGGGTGCCGGGGTGTGGGAGAACCCTGGAATGCCGGGGCTGCGGGCCATCTCGAGTTGTGTCCATCATGCGAATGTCCACCGGAAGTCAACCCCCCCGGACGTAGGGTTGATCCTGGGACGTTCGGTGCGAGACCAGTCCTCTGACAGCCGCCTCGAGGGAGGTCCAGTTCAG
This sequence comes from Streptomyces sp. NPDC017890, assembly GCF_044328675.1. NCBI lineage: Bacteria > Bacillati > Actinomycetota > Actinomycetes > Kitasatosporales > Streptomycetaceae > Streptomyces > Streptomyces sp. NPDC017890. The sequence goes on along the minus strand of NZ_JBIRHU010000002.1, from coordinate 167,044 downwards.
TGACCAGCCAGGTCAGCAGCCCAGCGGAGCAGGCCGACGGAACCGACGAGACCGTCATGGGAGCGCAGCGCAAACCGGTCGGGGCGAAGGACGTCCGCCGGCTGGACCGGGTGATCATCCGGTTCGCGGGGGACTCGGGCGACGGGATGCAGCTCACCGGCGATCGTTTCACCTCGGAGACCGCGTCGTTCGGCAATGACCTGTCGACGCTGCCGAACTTCCCGGCCGAGATCCGCGCACCCGCCGGCACCCTGCCGGGTGTCTCGTCGTTCCAGCTGCACTTCGCCGACCACGACATTCTCACCCCCGGTGACGCGCCCAACGTGCTGGTCGCCATGAACCCGGCCGCGCTGAAGGCGAACATCGACGATCTGCCGCGCGGTGCGGAGATCATCGTCAACACGGACGAGTTCACCAAGCGGGCGATGCAGAAGGTCGGTTACGACACGTCGCCGCTGGAGGACGGTTCCCTCGACGGCTACCACCTGCATCCGGTGCCGCTGACCACTCTGACCGTCGAGGCCCTCAAGGAGTTCGACCTCACTCGCAAGGAGGCCGAGCGCAGCAAGAACATGTTCGCGCTCGGGCTGCTGAGCTGGATGTACCACCGGCCCACCGAGGGCACGGAGAAGTTCCTGAGGGCCAAGTTCGCGAAGAAGCCCGACATCGCCGCCGCGAACATCGCCGCGTACCGGGCGGGCTGGAACTTCGGTGAGACCACGGAGGACTTCGCGTTCTCCTACGAGGTGGCTCCCGCGGTCACGGCTTTCCCGCCGGGCGTGTACCGCAACATCTCCGGGAACCTGGCCCTGGCCTACGGCCTGATCACCGCCTCCCACCAGGCCGACCTGCCCCTCTTCCTCGGTTCCTACCCCATCACCCCCGCGTCGGACATCCTGCACGAGCTGAGCCGGCACAAGAACTTCGGCGTGCGGACCTTCCAGGCCGAGGACGAGATCGCCGGCATCGGTGCCGCGCTGGGGGCCGCCTTCGGCGGATCACTGGCCGTCACCACCACCAGCGGCCCCGGCGTGGCACTGAAGTCCGAGACGATCGGGCTCGCGGTCTCGCTGGAGCTGCCGCTGCTGGTCGTCGACATCCAGCGCGGCGGCCCCTCCACCGGCCTGCCCACCAAGACCGAGCAGGCCGACCTGCTGCAGGCGATGTACGGGCGCAACGGCGAGGCGCCGGTCCCCGTCGTCGCCCCGCGCACCCCGGCCGACTGCTTCGACGCCGCTCTGGAGGCGGCGCGGATCGCGCTGACCTACCGCACCCCGGTCTTCCTCCTCTCGGACGGCTACCTGGCCAACGGCAGCGAGCCGTGGCGGATCCCGGAGCCGGGCGAGCTGCCGGACCTCGCGGTGCAGTTCACCCAGGCCCCGAACCACACCTTGGACGACGGCACCGAGGTGTTCTGGCCGTACAAACGCGACCCGCACACCCTCGCCCGCCCCTGGGCCGTGCCGGGCACCCCCGGGCTGGAGCACCGGATCGGCGGCATCGAGAAGCAGGACGGCACCGGGAACATCTCGTACGACCCGGCCAACCACGACTTCATGGTCCGCACCCGCCAGGCGAAGATCGACGGCATCGACGTTCCTGACGTCGTCGTCGACGACCCGGACGGGGCGAGGACCCTGGTCCTGGGCTGGGGTTCGACGTACGGGCCCATCACCGCCGCCGTGCGCCGGCTGCGCAGCGCGGGGGAGGCGATCGCGCAGGCGCACCTGCGTCACCTCAACCCCTTCCCGCACAACCTCGGCGCGGTGTTGAACGGGTACGACAAGGTCGTGATCCCCGAGATGAACCTGGGCCAGCTCGCCAGTCTCGTCCGGGCCGAGTACCTGGTCGACGCCACGTCGTACAACCAGGTCAACGGCATGCCGTTCAAGGCGGAACAGCTCGCCACGGTCCTGAAGGAGGCCATCGATGGCTGAGACGTCCACGGAAGGCACGGGCACGATCGAGGCGCTTTCCCTCGTCCCCAGGGCAGAGGGCAAGCAGTCCATGAAGGACTTCAAGTCCGATCAGGAAGTGCGCTGGTGCCCCGGCTGCGGCGACTACGCCATCCTCGCCGCCGTACAGGGCTTCATGCCCCAGCTCGGCCTGGCGAAGGAGAACATCGTCTTCGTCTCCGGCATCGGCTGCTCCTCCCGCTTCCCGTACTACATGAACACGTACGGGATGCACTCCATCCACGGCCGCGCCCCCGCCATCGCCACCGGACTGGCCACATCCCGCCGCGACCTGTCCGTCTGGGTCGTCACCGGCGACGGCGACGCCCTCTCCATCGGCGGCAACCACCTGATCCACGCCCTGCGCCGCAACGTCAACCTCAAGATCCTGCTGTTCAACAACCGGATCTACGGCCTGACCAAGGGGCAGTACTCCCCCACCTCCGAAGTCGGCAAGATCACCAAATCGACCCCGATGGGCTCACTGGACGCGCCCTTCAACCCGATCTCCCTCGCCATCGGCGCGGAAGCCTCCTTCGTCGCCCGCACCGTCGACTCGGACCGCAAACACCTCACCGAGGTCCTGCGCCAGGCCGCCGAACACCCCGGCACCGCCCTGATCGAGATCTACCAGAACTGCAACATCTTCAACGACGGCGCCTTCGAAGCCCTCAAGGACAAGCAGCAGGCCGAGGAAGCCGTGATCCGCCTGGAACACGGTCAGCCCATCCGCTTCGGCACCGACGCGGGGAAGGGCGTCGTCCGTGACCCGGCCACCGGCGACCTGAAGGTCGTCACCGTCACCGACGGCAACGAAGCCGACATCCTGGTCCACGACGCCCACGCCGCCTCCCCCACCACTGCCTTCGCCCTCTCCCGTCTGGCCGACCCCGACACCCTGCACCACACGCCCATCGGTGTGCTGCGCTCCGTCGACCGGCCCGTCTACGACACCCAGATGTCCGACCAGCTCGACCACGCCATCGAGAGGGACGGCAAGGGCGACCTCGCGGCCCTGCTGGCCGGCGGCGACACCTGGACGGTCGTCGGCTGAGACCGAGGGCGGTTCACACCCGGAAAGAGGCCCGGACGGATGCGTCCGGGCCTCTTCCCATGCGGCTACAGGCTCAGCTCATCGGCTGACTTGTCCAGTCGACTTACCCAGCCGACCAGCTGACTTACCCAGACGTAGGTACCTTACTTAGAAGTGGGCACTTTCCAGCAGTTAGCGTAGCTCCTATGGTGAGTGACATCGCCCCCCGCAAGGAGTACAGAAGTCATGAGCATCGTCATCACCGGAGCCACCGGAAACCTCGGCCGCCACGTCGTGCGGCAACTGCTGGAGAAGGTGCCGGCCGACCAGGTCACCGCGGTCGTCCGCGACCGCGACAAGGCCGCCGGGCTCGCCGCCCGAGGCGTACGGCTCGCGGTCGCCGACTACAACGCCCCCGAGACCTTCGCCAGCCTGTTCGGGGCCGGTGACCGGGTGCTGCTGATCTCCGGCAACGAGTTCGACAAGGGCCGCGTCCAGCAGCACACGGTCGTGATCGACGCGGCCCGGAAGGCCGGAGTCGCCCTGCTCGCCTACACCAGCGCCCCCAGCAGCCTCACGGCCGCGCTCGCCGACGACCACCGCGCAACGGAGAAGGTGCTGGTCGACTCAGGCGTGCCGTACGTGCTGCTGCGCAACGGCTGGTACCACGAGAACTACACCGAGCAGCTCGCCCCGGTCCTGGAGCACGGTGCCGTCGTGCAGGCGGCCGGCGAGGGCCGGCTCTCCTCCGCCTCCCGCGCCGACTACGCGGCCGCCGCCGTCGCCGTACTGACCGGCGACGGCCATGAGAACAGGACGTACGAGCTGGGCGGCGACGAGGCCTGGAGCTTCACCGAGTACGCGGCCGAGCTGAGCCGGCAGACCGGCAAGGAAATCGTCTACAACCCCGTCTCCACCGAGGCGTACACCGGCATCCTCACCGGCGCGGGACTGCCGGGTCCGCTGGCCGCCGTCCTCGCGGGCGTGGACGCCGCCATCGAGAAGGGCGAGCTGGTCGTCTCCACCGGTGACCTGTCCCGGCTGGCCGGGCGCCCGACCACGCCGCTCGCCGAGGCCGTCGCCGCCGCACTCAAGAGCTGACCTCCACAGCACCCGCCGCCCGCCTGTCATGACCGTATGCCGATACGGGCATGACAGGCGGGCGGGTGCGGCGTTACCTTCGTCCTGGCATGCCGTACGCGAGAAGGAGGTGCCCGTGGCCGGGTCGTCGAGGAGTGAGCAGCGAACAGGCCTGGTGAACGGCTTCGCGGCGTACGGGATGTGGGGGCTCGTTCCGCTGTTCTGGCCGCTGCTGAAGCCCGCCGGAGCCGGGGAGATCCTCGCCCACCGGATGGCGTGGTCCCTGGTTTTCGTCGCCGTCGCCCTGCTCGTCGTACGGCGTTGGGCCTGGGCCGGCGAGCTGCTGCGGCAGCCGCGCAGGCTCGGCCTGGTCACCGTGGCCGCCGCCGTCATCACCGTCAACTGGGGCGTCTACATCTGGGCCGTGAACAGCGGCCATGTCGTCGAGGCCTCCCTCGGGTACTTCATCAACCCGCTGGTCACCATCGCGATGGGCGTGCTGCTCCTGAAGGAACGGCTGCGGCCCGCACAGTGGGCGGCTGTCGGGACCGGCTTCGCGGCCGTACTCGTCCTCGCCGTGGGCTACGGCCAACCGCCGTGGATCTCCCTCTGCCTCGCCTTCTCCTTCGCCACGTACGGCCTGGTGAAGAAGAAGGTCAACCTCGGCGGCGTCGAGTCGCTGGCCGCCGAGACAGCGGTCCAGTTCCTGCCCGCGCTCGGCTACCTGCTGTGGCTGGGCGCGCAGGGTGAGTCGACCTTCACCTCCGAGGGCTTCGGGCACTCGGCGCTGCTGGCCGCGACCGGTCTGGTCACCGCCATCCCCCTGGTCTGCTTCGGGGCCGCGGCGATCCGCGTGCCGCTCTCCACACTGGGGCTGCTGCAGTACCTGGCCCCGGTCTTCCAGTTCCTGCTCGGCATCCTCTACTTCGGCGAGGCCATGCCGCCCGAGCGCTGGGCCGGCTTCGGTCTGGTGTGGCTGGCACTGGCACTGCTCACCTGGGACGCCCTGCGCACCGCCCACCGGACCGCCCGGACCCTCCGGGCGCGGCTCGACCGGGCGGGCGACGGCGTGCCGCCGGTCGAGGGGAGCGCCGCGCGGGCATCGGAGGTCGTGGCATCCGGAGCGCCTGCCCCCGCCACCTCCGGAGCGGGCGTCCAGGTGCGCGGTCCGCGGTGAGCGTGAAGAGGGCGTCCAGCAGAGCCCGCACGCGTATAAAAGGTCGTATGACTTCGACTCCGGGTACGACTCCCGCTCCGTTGCACTTCAAGGTCGTCATCGACGCCTCCGCCCCGCACGCGCAGGCGGACTTCTGGGCCGCGGCCCTCCACTACGAGGTGGAGGACAACAGTGCGCTCATCGAGAAGCTGCTGGGGTTCGGGGCCGTACCGGCCGAGCTGACCGTCGAGTCCCACGGCCGCCGCGCCTGGCGGGACCTGGCCGCCGTTCGGCACCCAGACGACCCCTATCAGGAGGAGAGCGGCACCGGGCTGGGGCGGCGGCTGCTGTTCCAGCGCGTGCCGGAGGCCAAGACCGGCAAGAACCGCATCCACCTCGACGTGCACTCCGCCGAGGGGCGGCGCGCGGAGGAGGTCGCCCGGCTGGAGGCGCTGGGAGCGAGCGTGCTGCGGCACGTGAAGGAGCCGGGCGGGGAGTGGGTGCTGATGGCTGACCCGGAGGGGAACGAGTTCTGCGTCCACTGAGAGGCGACCGAGGGGGCGATGCAGGGCGCGATCAGGGGCGCGATCAGGGCGCGGTCAAGAGGGACGATCAGAAGGCACGATCAAGAGCTTCCGATATACGCGACACCGTGGCCGGATAACGGTCTTGACGGACGGTCAGCCCCGGCCACACCATCCAGGCACCCCATTCACTGCGGAGTCCCCCTCGGGGACTCCCTAGGAATCCGGAGCCCCCCACATGAAGCTCCCCCTTTCCGGGCGTGCGCTGACGGCCGGTGCCGTCGCGGCCGCCACGCTGGTGACCGGCGGATCCGCGGCCGGCGCGGCACCCGCGCCCGAGCACCCCGCCTCCCAGCACCCCGCGGCCGCCTCCGGACCGGCGGCCGTCGCCGCGGCACCCGACATACCGATAGCCAACGTCAAGGCCCACCTGACGCGGCTGCAGTCGATCGCCACGGCGAACGGCGGCAACCGAGCCCACGGCCGCTCCGGCTACCAGGCCTCACTCGACTACGTGAAGGCCGAGCTGGACGCGGCCGGATTCACCACCACCGTCCAGCGGTTCACCGCCTCCGGCCGTACCGGCTACAACCTGATAGCCGACTGGCCCGGCGGTGACGCGAACCAGGTTGTCATGGCCGGGTCACATCTGGACAGTGTCTCGTCCGGCCCGGGCATCAACGACAACGCCTCCGGCTCCGCGGCCGTCCTGGAGACCGCGCTCGCCGTGGCCCGGTCCGGCCACCAGCCCGCCAAGCACCTGCGTTTCGCCTGGTGGGGTGCGGAGGAACTGGGAATGGTCGGCTCCCGCCACTACGCCAACAGCCTCGGCTCCGCGGGCCGCGCGAAGATCAGCGGCTATCTGAACTTCGACATGATCGGCTCGCCCAACGCCGGCTACTTCGTCTACGACGACGATCCCACGATCGAGAAGACCTTCAAGGACTACTTCACCGGCCTCGGCATCTCCACGGAGATCGAGACCGAGGGCGACGGCCGCTCCGACCACGCTCCCTTCAAGAACGCGGGCGTCCCCGTCGGCGGCCTCTTCACCGGCGCCGACCACCGGAAGACGACCGCGCAGGCGGCCAAGTGGGGCGGCACCGCGGGCCAGCCGTTCGACCGCTGCTACCACTCGTCCTGCGACACCACCGCCAACATCAACGACACGGCGCTGAACCGCAACAGCGACGCCATCGCGTACGCGATGTGGGAACTGTCGCAGTAGGACTCACATCCCGGGCGGGCCGCCCGGCCGACCGCTCAGCCGGCAGCCGTTCAACCGGCAGACGTCCAGCCGGCCGTTCAGCCGGTCCGGGTGCGGACGCGGTCGGCGAGTCGGACCATCCGGGTGCGCGCCGAGTCCAGTTGCTCGGCGTCCTCGGCGGCCGGCCCTTCCTCGGCGGCGAGTTCGCTCCACAGCTCGACCAGGTCATGGCCCAGCTCCAGACCTCGCGCCGGATCACGTACGGCGCGCCAGGCGGTGGCCGCGCTCTGGACGTTGCCGTAGGCGGCCTCCCCGTCGCCTGCGCGCCGGTGTATCCGGGCCAGGTCCAGGGAGAGAAGGAAGGCACGGTCCGGGTCACCCGACAAGTACGCGATGTACGCGGTGAGTTCTCGGAGCCGGAGTACCTCCGGGTGCTGCGGCCCCAGCGTCTGCGAGGCCTCCGTCACGGCCTGTTCGGCCAGCTGAGCCGCGACCTCCGTACGCCCCTCCTTGACGGCTTCGTTGATCCGGGCCGTCGGCTCCGCGAGGAGCGCCGGGGCGGTGGCGTCACCGGGCGCGGTGAGCGGCGCGTCCCCGAGTACGGCCTCGGCCACCGCGTCGAACCCGCGGGCGGGGGTGGGCCTGGGATCGGGGCCGAGGTCGACGACCGGTTCAGGGACGAGGGCGGGCTTCGGGGCGGCGGCCCGCCCGGGCGCGGGCTGCGGCCCCGCACCTTCGGGGGTGCCGTCCGCGGGGGCGCCGTCCATCCGGGGCGGCGGTCCGAACACTCCCGTCGGCGGCGCGACCGTACCGGGCGCCGCCGCTCCCCCGGCCGGTTCCGGCAGAGCCCGCAGCGTGAACGTCGGCGCGGATTCGCCGACCGGCGCCCGCTGCGGCTCGGGCGCCGTCGGCAGGCGGAACGTCGGGGCGTTGTCCCTCCCCGGCTCCACCGGCTCCACCGGCTCCACCGGCCGGATGATGTACGTGGGCCGGTCCCGTCGTACGGCCGCCTCATCGGGAGCCGTCGGTACCGGTTCCGCGGCGAGGTGACTGGAACCGTCCGGGTCGACCCGGAGCGGGACGGAACAGCCGATGCGCTCGTCGTGGATCGTGGCGAGGACGGGACGGCCGGCGGCGAGGGCGAGGCGGTGCAGGCGGTTCAGGACGGCGTTCTGGATCTCCTCGCCGGGGGCCGCGACGACCAGTGAACCGTCGATCGACGCGCTGCGTGCGCCGGAACCGGCGTCCGGCACGCGGACGTCGATCGGCGTCGCCGCAAGGGCGGGCGGACGCTCGGCGCCCTCGTGGACCCGCTGCTTGTCGCGGCCGAGTCGAGACATCGTTCCCCCACTCATCGGCGGCTTCCGTCGGCGGTTTCGGTTCCCTGCCGTCCAGAGCCTGTCATGCCTGTCATGCCTGTCTTACACCCACTGTCGAGTCTCTCCGCTCGCTCGCGATTCTCACGTCACCGGGGTGTCACAGGCTCGTTCCAGGAGGTCACGCCCGTATCGGCAGGTCGACGCGGTGCGGCCGCGCGGGGCGGGGGTGACACGGAAGGGGAGCGGACGGGCGGGCAGACATGTGACAGGGACCTGAAACAGCCTCATGCGTGTGCATATAATGCATGCGCTGGTATTCGCGCACGCCGATGACTCCGGGGGACCTCATGACCCGCCGTTTTCTCTTCCTGCTGGGCAGCAGCCGGCCCGAAGGCAACACCGAGCTGCTCACCCGCCGCGCCGCCGAACAACTGCCCGCGCACGCCGAACAGCGGTGGATCGGCCTGGCCGATCATCCGTTGCCCGAGTTCGAGGATCTGCGGCACGACAGCGACCACGTGCGCCCCACGGGGGGCAACGCGGGCCTGCTGCTCGATGCCACCCTCGCCGCCACGGACATCGTGATCGCCTCGCCGCTGTACTGGTACTCGCTGTCCACACCGGTCAAGCGCTACCTCGACCACTGGTCCGGCTGGCTGCGCACCCCCGGCCTCGATTTCAAGTCGACCCTCGCCGGCCGCACCCTGTGGGGCGTCACCGCGCTCGCGCACCAGGAGCAGGAGGTTGCCGACCCGCTGATCGGCAGCCTGAACAACTCGGCGGCCTACATGGGGATGCGCTTCGGCGGCGTACTGCTCGGCAACGGCAGCAGGCCCGGTGACGTCCTGAACGACACCGAGGCACTGGCCCGTGCGAAGACCTTCTTCGCGCAGGAGGCGCCACTCGCCCGTTTCCCGTACGAGCAGGCGGTGGAGACCGTGCCTACGAGGTGATGTCCTTCGCCGTGAACCGCGCCCAGGCCGCCGAGCCGAACACCGCCGCGTAGACGGCCTGAAGGCCGAGATTCCTCACCAGGTCGTCCCAGTAGACCGGTTCGCGCATCAGGTCGGCGAAGGACAGCCAGTAGTGCGGGAAGAAGTACGGCTGGAGCGCGTCGAGCTGCGGGATCTGGTCGAGGATCTGGATGGTGATCAGCAGCCCGACCGTGGTCGCCATCGCCGCGATGCCGCTGCCCGTGAGGGTCGAGACGAACAGGCCGAGGGCCGCGACGCCGACGAGTGAGGCCGCCACGACCAGGGCGATCAGCAGCGCGCGGCCCAGGCCTTCGGCGTAGGTGATGCGGGTGCCGGAGATGGTGGTCAGATCACCGACCGGGAACAGCAGCGCCCCGACCGCGAGCGCCGAGACGGCGACCACCAGTGTGGCGGCGACGCAGAAGGCGATCACCGTGGCGTACTTGGCGAGCAGCAGCCGGGTCCGGCCGGCCGGGGCGACCAGGAGGTAGCGGAGCGTGCCGGCGCTCGCCTCGCCCGCGATCGCGTCGCCCGCGATGACGCCGACGGCCATCGGCAGGAAGAACGGGAGGGTCGCGGCGAGCGCCGTGAAGACCAGGAACAGACCGTTGTTGCTGATCTGCGAGATGAACGCCGGCCCTTCGCCGCCACCACCGCCGAACGACGCCCCGTCGCTCGTCTCGATCTTCACGCCGATCCCCACCAGGACCGGCACGGCGGCCAGCACACCCAGCAGAGCGAGGGTGCGCCAGCGCCGGAAGGTGATCAGCAGTTCGCTGCGGAGCAGTCCGAAGGACCACAGCGGACTCGGAGCACGTACCCCGCTCGGCGCCTCAGCCGGCGAGGCACCCGCCGGCGACGCCCCAGCCCGCGAGACCTCCGTCGGCGCCCCGGCCCGCGACGTCTCACCCCGCGACGTCTCACCCCGCGACATCGAAGCCCTCCCCGGTCAGTGCCACGAACACGTCCTCCAGGGAAGCCCGTTCCACCGCGAAGCCGCGGACCCGCACACCGGCCGCGACCAGGGCGGCGTTCAGGTCGGCCAGGTCGCGGTCGGGCGGCTCCGCCGTCACCCGGTCCTCGGCGACGACCACGTCCCCGGCCCCCTGTTCCTTCAGCAGCCGGGCGGCCTCTCCCGTGTCCGGCGTGGTCACCACCAGCCGGCCGCGCGCCCCGGCCGCCAGGTCGGCGACCGCGCCCTGGGTCATCAGGCGCCCTTGGGCCATCACGGCGGCGTGCGTGCACACCTGCTCGATCTCGTCCAGCAGGTGGGAGGAGAGGAAGACGGTCGTGCCGTCGGAGGCCAGTTCGCGCACGAGCGCGCGGATCTCGCGCATGCCCTGTGGGTCGAGCCCGTTCGTCGGCTCGTCGAGGACGAGCAGGCGGCGCGGCTGGAGCAAAGCCGCGGCGAGCCCGAGGCGCTGCTTCATGCCGAGCGAGTACGCCTTCGCCTTCTTGCCGGCGGCAGCCGCGAGGCCGACCCGGTCCAGCGCCTGAGCGACGCGCTCGCGCCGGGTGCGCGGGTCGGCGGTCGGGTCGGCGGCGTCGTAGCGCAGCAGGTTGTCGCGTCCGGAGAGGAAGCCGTACAGGGCCGGGCCCTCGATGAGGGCGCCGACCCGGGGCAGTACGGCGCGGGCGGCGCGCGGCATGGGCCGGCCCAGCACCCGGGCGGTGCCCGAGGTGGGTTCGATCAGGCCCATCAGCATGCGGATGGTGGTGGTCTTGCCGGAGCCGTTGGGGCCGAGGAAGCCGAAGACGCTGCCCGCCGGGACGGTCAGGTCCAGACCGTCGACGGCGAGCTGTCCGCCGCGGTAGCGCTTGGTGAGCGCGCGGGTGGCGATGACGGCGTCATCGGCGCCGCTCCCCTGGTCCGGTCTCACCGGTTCCGTGGCGGACGGTTCGGCCATCGGCTCCCTCACTTCGTCACAGCTCCCACGCGCCGACGCCTGCGCCGGACACTCACTGGGCCGCGTCGGCCGCCTTCACCAGCGCGTCCTTGGTGACCGCACCGGCGTAGACCTTGCCGTCATCCGTGATCAGGGCGTTGACCAGGCGGGTCTTGAAGACGGTGCCGGAGCCGAAGTCGCCCTTGACCTGGTCGCCGAAGGAGCCGAGGAAGCCGCCGAGGTCGCCGCCCGCGGAGGCCGTGGGCAGGCCCTGGCCGCCGGTGTCGAAGGCGGCGATCGCGTTCCAGCCCTCGCCGATGACCTTCGGACCGTCCTCCTCCGTCAGGCCGCCCGGCTCCTTCAGGCCGTCCAGCTCCTCGGCGAGGTCACCCCCGGCCACCCGCCCGTGCTCCGGCGCCTTGGCCACCTCGTCGCCCTCGGTGACCTTCGCGCCCTTGGGCGGAGTGAAGTCGAACGTCGAGGCGTCCGGCTTCGCGAAGCTGACCTGGGTGAAGCCCGCGTCCACGACCGCGGCGCCGCCGCTCGCCGGAGTCAGCGTGAACTTCAGCGGCATACCGGTTCCGGCGTCCACCGCGACACTGATGGCTCCGACCGTGGAACCGGACTGCTTGGGCTTGATCACCAGTCGGTACGCGTCCCGGCCGGCCACCTGCGCGGTGCCGTCGACGGTCACGGACGTGGTGTCGTCGACCGCCTTGAGGGCCTGGTCGGCGAAGTCCTTCGGGGTGGCCGGCACCTCCTGCTCCGGCTGCTCGACGCTGCCGGACGTGGTGGAGTGGTAGACCTCGTTGGACTTGCTGTCGTAGCCCCAGACGTCCTTGCCGTCGTGGATCAGGCTGTACTCGGCGGCGTTCTCCAGCAGCGACAGCTTCTGCCGGTCGGGGCCGTCAGCGGCGACCCGGAGCGTGTGGGTGCCGGACACCAGCTCGGTGAGCTTGACGGACGGGTCGGCGGAGCCCTCCTCGTCACCACCCGAGCCCGGACTTCCGGACATACCGGACATGAGGCCGCTCTCCAGGCCGCCGAGGTCCGGCAGCCCCAGGTCCGTGCTGATCCTGACCGTGCCGGACAGCTGCTGCACGTCCGACTTGGCGATCTTCTCGATGAGTTGCTCCGCCGTGACCTTCGGAAGGTCGGGGTCCCCGGAGTCGGCGAGCGCCGGGACGAGGCCGATCGTCGCGGCCGCCACCCCCATCACCGTGACCGGGACGACGTACCGCGCGGCCCTGCGCCGTCCTGTCCGCAGGTCCCCGTCCGCCCCGGCGGTCGTGTTGTCGTCGGAATCGATCGGTGCCATGTGTGCCCTGCCTCCTCGTCGGCGGCGGCTGTCTCGCGACCTCGCACTCGTCCACCCTTGAGCCGCCATTCTCACCCGAATCGGTGAGGATTGGTGTTTTCCGTGGTGTCCATCTGACCAAATCGGCCAAGCGGAATCGTCAGACCGCGGGCTCAACTCCGCGTACTCCTGCGGGATGACACGGAGGGGTCACGCCTCCCCCGGCCCGTAGGGGATGGAGTACGCCGCGATCCACCGCCGCACGCCGCCGCACGCCGCACGCCGCCCCGGGCAGCCACCTGCCGTACGCCATTCACCTGCCGTACGCCGCCACCCCGTGGACCGGCCGCCGCGTACGGCGGCGGCCCCCCTGATGCGGGCCCGCGGGAGCCCGGGGAGGACTCAGCCGGCCCGGTGCACCACGGCGTCGCACAGCTCCACCAGCGCGGCCTTCGCCTCACACTCCCTGAGCGGAGCCAGCGCCGCCCGGGCGTCCTTGGCGTACCGGACCGTGTCCCGTCGCGCCTGCTCCAGCGCCGGGTGGGCGCGCAGCAGCCGCAGCGCCTCCGCGTGCCGCGCGTCGTCGCTCAGGTCGGAGTCCAGCAGCTCGCACAAGGCGATGTCCTCGGCGAGCCCCAGCCGGGCCGCCCGCTCGCGCAGCCGCAGCACCGGCAGGGTCGGGATGCCCTCGCGCAGGTCGGTCCCGGGCGTCTTCCCCGACTCCTGGGAGTCGGAGGCGATGTCCAGGACGTCGTCCGCGAGCTGGAAGGCCACGCCGAGCCGCTCGCCGTACTGGGTCAGCACGTCCACGACCGTCTCGTCGGCGCCGGACATCATCGCGCCGAACCGGCAGGAGACCGCCACCAGCGATCCCGTCTTGCCGCCCAGCACGTCCAGGTAGTGGTCCACCGGGTCCCGGCCGTCCTGCGGCCCCGCCGTCTCCAGGATCTGACCGGTGACGAGCCGTTCGAACGCCAGGGCCTGCACGCGGACCGCCTCGGGCCCGAGGTCGGCGAGGATCTGCGAGGCGCGGGCGAACAGGAAGTCGCCGGTGAGGACCGCGACCGAGTTGCCCCAACGGGTGTTGGCACTGGCCACGCCACGGCGCACGGCTGCCTCGTCCATGACGTCGTCGTGGTAGAGGGTGGCGAGGTGGGTCAGCTCCACGACGACGGCCGAGGGCACGATGCCGGGGGCATAGCGGTCGCCGAACTGGGCCGAGAGCATCACCAGCAGTGGCCGGAATCGTTTGCCGCCGGCCCGCACCAGATGCTGGGCGGCCTCCGTGATGAACGGAACCTCGCTTTTGGTTGCCTCAAGCAACCCTTCCTCGACAGCAACCAATCCGGCCTGGACATCGGCTTCCAGAGCCTGGTCCCGCACGCTCAGCCCGAACGGCCCGACGACGGTCACGAGGGGTCTCCTGTCTGCTGGTGTCTACTGGCGATTACCTGGTTTGTCGATAGGTCGCTGCCACCACTCAAGTCAGCGTATCCGGTCACCTTTCGATCACCGCTAGCGCCCACCGTTACAGGCTGGTCGGTATCGGATCATGCACAGTATGTTTTTGATCAGGTGATATGAGCAGGTATTGATCGACATCGCCAGGGCCGGAACCCGCCACCGAAGATCACATCACCCCTCCCAACGGCTCGCACGCCGAATACGTCACCCACTCGGCCCACTGCGCCCCCACCCCGAACGGATGCCCCCGCAGTGCGCGGAAACACCGGTCCGGGCGGGGTCGCGCACGGGGCACGCACGGCGATGGGCCCGCCCGGTCGCCGATCGGCACCCGAAGACCTCCCCACCGACGGCCGATTGGCCCCAATCATCCCTAATGCCCGATTCACCCCTCTTGACGGAGCGGGTGAGTTGGCTCACTCCTCCACACCCGCAGGCAACCCCGCCGCCGGCTGCGCCCTCCCTTTGCCCCGCAAGCCAGTTGAGCCTTGGCAGCCGCAAAGGATCAAGTACCCCAAACCCCCCAGACCAAGGTCAACAGGCGCGTTGGGTGATTCCTGCACTTGTTTCGGACATGTGCTGTCGCATACGTTCCCGGCCTGTCGGGTGGACGCCGAATCCTGCCACCGCCCGAACGCACAGTCATCCGCCAACAAACTCGCAGGCAGGAGCGGGGGACCCAGGTAAGCCGCCGCACCGGTCACCACCGGAGCGGCTCGGGGTGAAGCCGTGCCCGTCAGGGCCCGGCCGGGCACCTCCCCGCCCGAACCCGACAGCTCACCTCGCAGGCGTAAGGAGAGGGACTCACACATGTCTGCCAACGGTCAGAACCGTCACGCCCGGACCAGCCGCCTCGCCCGCAAGCTGGCCGTGGCCGGCACCGGCGCCGCCGTGCTCGCCCTGCCGATCATCGGCGCCACCAGCGCGTCCGCGGCCACCCCGGCCGCCACCACGACCGCCGCGACCGCCACCGCCGCGGCGACGACGTACCCGGACAACCTCGACGGCTGGATCCGGGAGTCGCTCGACATCATGGCCCAGCACGGCATCCCCGGGACGTACGAAGGCATCCACCGCAACATCATGCGGGAGTCGTCCGGCAACCCGCTCGCCATCAACAACTGGGACATCAACGCCATCAACGGCACCCCGTCCAAGGGCCTGCTCCAGGTGATCGCCCCGACCTTCGAGGCGTACCACGTGCCCGGCACCTCCTGGGACCCGTACGACCCGGTCGCCAACATCACCGCGGCCTGCAACTACGCGGCCGACCGGTACGGCTCGATGGACAACGTCTTCGGCGCGTACTGAGCCGCGACGGCTGAGTCGGCACCGGCTCGCCCGTACCGCCTGAACCGCGACGGGCGAGCCGTACCGACTGCCCGTACCGACTGGGCCATCACGGCCGAGCCGTACCGACTGCCCGTACCGACTGGGCCATCACGGCCGAGCCGTACCGACTGCCCGTACCGACTGAGCCATGATGGCTGAGCCGTACCGACTGGGCCGTGGTGGCTGAGCCGTACTAAGGGGCTCCGAAGATCCGCTCGAGGACGACGGCCACGCCGTCGTCCTCGTTCGTCGTGGTGACCTCGTCGGCCACCGCCTTGAGTTCGGGGTGGGCACCGGCCATGGCGACACCGTGGGCGGCCCAGTCGAACATGGGGATGTCGTTGGGCATGTCCCCGAAGGCGATCGTCCGCCGCCGGCTCAGCCCCAGACGCTCGGCGGCCAGCGCCAGGCCGGTCGCCTTGGTGATGCCGCACGGCTGGAGCTCCACCGTCCCCGGCCCCGACATGGTGACCGTCGCGAGGGAACCCACCACCGCGCGCGCCGTCGACGCCAACTCGTCGTCGGACAGCTCGGGGTGGCGCAGCAGGACCTTGCTGATCGGTGTGCTCCAGAGTTCGTCGCGCCGCTCGACCCGCACCGCGGGCAGCGTCGGGTGGGGCATCAGGTACCCCGGCTCGATGAGGGTGAGGCCGTCGACGCCGTCCTGGTCGACCGCGGCGTGCACCTGCCCGACCTCGGCCTCGATCTTGCCGAGCGCGGTCTCGGCCAGTTCCCGGTCCAGGGTGACCGACCACAGCATCCGGTGCGCGCCGGCGTCGTACACCTGCGCGCCCTGGCCGCACACCGCGAGCCCCGTGCAGCCGAGGCGGTCGAGCAGGGACCGTACCCGGGGGGCCGGCCGCCCCGTCACCACCAGATGCCGCGCACCGGCCTGAGCCACCCGCGCCAGCGCGGCCAGCGACCGGTCGGAGACGGTGTCGTCGCCGCGGAGCAGCGTGCCGTCGAGGTCGGTGGCGACGAGTGAATACGCGGTGCGGTCCATGATCAGAGAATACGGACACCGCACCTGTCCGACTCACCAGCGATCGCATCCGAACGAGGACGCGCGAGTCCGGCACGAGTGCGCACGAGTAGGGCACATGGACGCACGAGGACGCTCGAACCTGTCCGAAACCTGGCACATCATCGGCTAAAGCCGGTTCAAGGCCTGTGCACCGGTTGGCAACAACATGGTCCGCTACCTACCGACCGGGTGGCCCCCGGGGGTACCTTCCTGTTGTCCAGGGGGAACTTGATCGGGGGGTCGGGTTGAACAGCGGACGTGTGCGCGTGCTCAGGCCGGAGGAACTGGGCGAGGGGGAACGGGAGCACTGGCGGGAGCTGCGCGCCAAGTCGACGGCACCACGCAATCCCTTCATGGAGCCGGAGTTCACCGACGTCGTGGGCCGGGTACGGCCGCGGGCGCGGGTGGCGGTGGTGTACGACGGCGGGGAGGCGGCCGGTTTCCTGCCGCACGAGCGCGGGCCGCTGGGCCAGGGCCGGGCGATCGGGCTCGGGGTGTCGGACTGCCAGGGCGCGGTGCTGCGCCAGGACCTCGCCCCGGACACCCGTGAACTGCTGCGGGCGTGCTCCTTGTCGAGCTTCGCCTTCGACAACCTGGAGGCGGAGCAGGAGCTGTTCGTGCCGCACGCCGCCGAGGAGTTCACCACCTACGTCATCGACGTGGAGCAGGGGTACGAGGCGTACGAGAGCGTACTGCGCGACCGGTCGCCGAAGTTCCTCAAGACCACCCTCGCCAAGGAGCGCAGGCTCGGCCGCCAGGTCGGTGACGTGCGCTTCGTCTTCGACGAGCGTGATCCGGCCGCGCTGCGCACGCTCATGGAGTGGAAGTCGGCGCAGTACCGCAGGACGGGGCGCCGGGACCGGTTCGCACAGGAGTGGATCAGCCGGCTCGTGGCACGGCTGGCCGAGACCCGGGCAGCGGAGTGCACCGGCACGCTGTCCGTGCTCTACGCCGACGGCCGGCCGGTCGCCGCCCACTTCGGGCTGCGCTCGGCGACGGTGCTGGCCTGCTGGTTCCCGGCGTACGACCTGGACTTCGCCAAGTACTCGCCGGGGCTGGTCCTGCACCTGCGGATGGCCGAGGCCGCCGCCGCCGAGGGCATCGGCATGCTCGACATGGGGAGGGGCGCGGCGGAGTACAAGGACTCGCTGAAGACCGGTGAACTGCCCGTGTACGAGGGAGCGGTGACGCGTCCGGGGGCGGGCGCCGCGCTCCACTGGCTCGGCCGCGAGCCGGCCCGCCGCGCGCACGGCTTCGTGCGCGAACGGCCCCGGCTGGCGTCGCTGGCGGTACGGACGTTGAGGGGCGCGGCCCGGCTTCGCCGGTCGTGACGGAGGGCAACCACGAGGGGGTGGGGCGCATGGCCAGTGTGCGGCGGGCGCGGCAGGAGACACGGCAGGAGATAGCGGAGTTCCTGAGCATCGGGCCGGTGCAGGTCGCCGAGCTGGATATCGAGGCTGAGGACGCCGAAGGAGCAGAGGGCGCCGAGGAAGCTGACGACCCAAAGGGAGCTGACGACGCCGCGGCGGCTGAGAGCGCCGAGGGCGTGGAACTGAGACCGGGGCCGGGAGGCGCGCCGGTGACGTCCGGTGCGGTGTTCGTCCTGGTCAGGCGGGCGGGACGGCCCGTCGGCACGCTGCTCGGGCAGGTGCCCGAGGGTGCGGACCCCACGGTGGTGCTGGCCGGGCTCGCCCGGAAGCTGCCCGGTGGGGAGCCGCCCGGGCCGTTGCCGGGGCCGCCGTCCGCCAGTGTCGTGGTCGCCACCCGGGAACGCGCGGACCAGCTCGCCCGCGCGCTGGACTCGCTGCTCGCGCAGGACCACCCGGACTTCGAGATCGTCGTCGTCGACAACGCGCCCGTGACCGACGAGACCCGGGAACTGGTCGAGCGCAAGTACGGCGAGCGGGTGCGGTACGTGTGCGAACCGGTGCCCGGACTCGCGATCGCGCACAACCGGGGTCTCGCCGCCGTACGGGGTGAGGTGATCGCCTTCACCGACGACGACGTGGTCGCCGACCCGCGCTGGCTCACCGAGCTGACCGCGCCGTTCTCCGCCGACCCTCGTCTGGGCTGTGCCACGGGGCTGATCCTGCCCGCGCGGCTGCGCACTCCCGCCCAGGTGCTGCTGGAGAGCCACGGCGGCTTCGCGAAGGGCTTCACCTCGCGGACGTACGACCCGGCCCAGCCGCCCGCCGACGAGCCGCTGTTCCCGTTCACCGCGGGCCGGTTCGGCTCGGGCGCCAACATGGCCTTCCGTACGGCGGTGCTGCGGGCGGTCGGCGGCTTCGACCCGGCGACCGGCGCGGGCACGCGCGCGCGGGGCGGCGACGACCTCTACGGCTTCGTCCGCGTCCTCGCCCAGGGGCAGCGGCTGCGCTACACCCCGAGCGCGCTGGTCTGGCACCACCACCGGGAGACCTGGCGGGACCTGGAGACCCAGGCGTACGGCTACGGAGCGGGCCTCACCGCGTACCTCACGGCGATCCTGGTGAACCGGCCCGCGCTGCTGCCCGCCTTCCTCGCCCGGGTGCCGGGCGGGCTGGCGCACGCGCGGGGGCTGACCGCCGTACGCGCGACCGGCGACGGTGCGGACGCGGCGGCCAAGGGGCCGGACGCGGTGGCCAAGGGGCCGGACGCGGCAGCCGAGGGGCCGGGCGGGCACGACTCCCGTACGCATCCCTGGCCACGGCGCCTGTCCCGGTTGCAGCGCCGGGGCATGCTGTACGGCCCCGTCGGCTATCTGCGCGCCCGTCGCGCCCTGCGTACGGTCGGACTGGAGGCGCGATGAGCGAGGCGGCCGGGGATCCGGGACCGGCCGGGGCGCGGGAGGGCGGTCCCGCGGCAGGCGGGCCGGGCGGGCACATACCCGTCTTCCTCTACCACGCGGTGATGGACGATCCGCCCTCGTGGATCGCCGAGTTCACCGTCACGCCGAGGGAGTTCGCCGCCCACCTGGACGCGATCGTCGACAGCGGTATGACACCGGTCACGATCAGTGTGCTCGCCGACCACCTCGCCGGGCGGGCGCCGCTGCCGCCCAGGCCGGTGCTGCTCACCTTCGACGACGGCTTCGCCGACCTGCCCGGTCCCACGGCCGAGGCGCTGGCCGGGCGCGGGCTGCCCGCCACCGCCTACCTCACCACCGGGGCCATCGCCCCGGGCGGGCGCAGTCTGCTGCCGCCCGCCCCGATGATGACCCTGGACGCGGCGGCGGAGCTGGAACGTTCCGGCATGGAGATCGGCAGCCACACCGTCACCCACGCCCAGCTCGACACCCTGTCCGCCAAGGGCCTGGCGTACGAACTGCGCACGTCCAAGGCGGTGCTGGAGGACGCCCTCGGGCATCCGGTCCGCCACCTCGCCTACCCGCACGGCTACAACAGCGCGAAGGTGCGGTCACTGTCGGCGCGCGCCGGGTACGAGACGGCGACCGCCGTGCGGCACGCGCTCAGCTCGGACCGCGACGAGCGGTACCGCATCGCCCGGCTCATCGTGCGGCGGAGCCACACGGTCACCGACGTCGAGGCGTGGCTGGCGGGAGGGGGCGCGCGGATCGCCCCCTACCGCGACGGGCCGAAGACGGTCGCGTGGCGGTGGTACCGGCGGGGGCGGGCCATGGTCCGGGGGCCCGAGTTCGCCGGATAGTCGGCGGGCAGGCGCCCGGTAGTCGGCAGGCAGCCGACGGGCGGCTCCCGTCACTCGAGCGGCTGGTTCAGGTGAGGGTCGCCGGCCACCTCGCGCAGGCTGGCCCATGCCCGGTCGCCCGCCACGGCCAGGTTGCAGTGCGGTCCCGGGTCCCGGTAGTTCCACTGGAGGGCGGCCTTGACGCCCTCCAGTTCCTTGAGCACGCCGGGCACCTGCGCGTACCAGTCCGCCTGCCGGTCCGGCCGCTTCGGGTCGGAGGCGCTGCCGAACTCCGAGAGCATCAGGGGCTTGTCGTCGGAGATGTTGGCGCGGATCCAGTCGTGGGTGGCGTGCTGTGTCTGGGCGAAGCTGAGCCAGTCCGTCTTGTGGCAGAGGTAGTAGTTGTACTGGTTGTAGCCGATCCAGTCGACGTACTCGTCCCCCGGGTACATCTTCTCGAACAGGTCGGCGTGGTCCAGGTAGCCGGTGATGATCCAGGTCCACACGACGTTGTCGACGCCCAGCTCCCGGAACCGGTCGTGGATGTGCCGGTAGGCCCGGACGTAGTCGGCCGGGGTGCCGTTGTCCGGCGTACGGGTGTCCATCTCCAGGTCGAAGGAGAGGAACACCTTCTTCCCCGTGCGCTGCCCGTACTCCTTGATGCGCCGCGCCTGGACGTCGATCACGGCGTCGTCCAGGTCACCGGCGGCTATCTGCTTCCAGGTGGGCTGCTGCCGCTTCGTTCCGCCCCACCACTTGCTCTCCCAGGAGAGCAGCAGCATGCGGTCCTCGCCGACGCGCTGTTCCTGCTCGGTGAGCAGCTGCCCCTCGAAGCGGGTCTCCGTGACCGCCGACATGTCGTGGTACGTGTACACGATGTCGAGCGTGCGGCCGACGTTCTTCTCGTACGCGTGCACCTTCTCGGCCAGGTCGGTCTTGTCGTGCGGCACGAAGGCGCCGAACCACGCGCCGCAGGGCGGTTCGAGCATCGCGGTCGGGCGGCACTCGGCGTCGTCGGCCGGGCCGGCCGGGCCGGAGGCGTCGCGCAGGGCGAGCACCGCGACCAGGACCGCGCACGTGGCCGTGACGGATGTGATCAGCAGACGGCGCCGGCCCGGGTCCGTGGGGACCTTGGGCCTGCGGTGCTGTCCGGTCGTCGTCGAGTCCGCAGTCGTGCGGCGAGCGGGACGGGCGAACCTCACAGAGTGGAACCCTTCCGTGTCCGCGGCGCCGCTCCCGGCGGCGTCCTGGGCGTCGGGGAGGCTCGCAGGCGCGGGCAGAACGCGGCGAGCGTGGTCAGCAGGGTGAGTGTCAGCAGGACGCGGTCCCCGCTGAAGGCGTGCGCGGCTATCAGCACCGTGGCGACGAGCATCGCGGCGCTCACGCTCAGCAGGACGGCCAGCATCAGCCGTTCCAGCAGGTCGGAGTGGCGTTCGAAGTCTGCCTCCCGGCGCTCGACGGGGCCCTGGGCGCGTCGGGCCCGCAGCGCGGGTCCGCAGACCCTGACCAGGGCCGCGCCCGGGCCGACGGCCAGGAAGACGGCGACCGCCGCGCCGCGGGGCGGTGAACCGCCGGGCAGGGCGAGCGCGGCGAGCGCCAGCCAGCCGCCGAACGGGGGCACCATACGGATCACGAGCTCCTGCGGAGTCATGGCCTGATTCCCTCCCCTTCCCGGTTCGCCGGTTTCAGGACGTAGAGCACGCCGGCGCTGTTCTCCGCCACGCGCTCGAACCGCGGCGAGTTCGCGACGGACTCCCGCACGCGTCTCAACTGCGCCTTGTTCAGCTGGCCGTTCATCTCCGAGTTGGCGACCTGTCCCCGGGTGAGCAGGAAGTAGGCGCGGGCCGGTGCTTCCACGGCGGCCATGTCCCGGGCGAGGACGGCGGCCGGGTCACGGACGATCTCGTCGATGTGGCTCCGGTCGTCGTCGAGGAACCAGTAGTGGTCGACCCGCCAGTACTGCTCGTAGGCGAGCGGATAGTTCCGGTTGGCGGCGACGACCAGGGAGTCGTCGGGCGCGTGGTCGAAGAGCTGCTGGACCATGGCCACTTCCGCGGACGGGAAGTAGTTGATGCGGTCCTTGCCCGAGTAGCTCGGCACGAAGGCGAGAGTCCCGGCGAGCAGCGCGAGCGGCGGCGCCCAGACGCCGTACCGCAGCGGGGGCAACGAGGGCAGCGGAAGGCGACGACGACGGGCGGCCGCGGACGGCGAACGTCCGCCCGTCTCCCGCGCGGCGGCGTCGGCGGCCAGCGTGCGGACCTTCGGCAGCAGCGCGGCGGCGGCGAAGAAGGCCGCGCCGGGCAGCGTGAACATCAGCACCCGGAAGATCATCTCGCTGCCGTAGCTGCTCGCCACGAACATCGGCAGCGGCGCCGCCGCGACCAGCAGCAGCGGCAGTGCCCGGTGCCGCAGCACCCGCTGACGCAGTACGCCGGCCAGCGCGAGCAGCAGTACCGAACCCGAGAGCAGCCGGGCCGCCCATGAGGTCATCACCGCGCCGGTGCCGGTGGGGGTGGCCCCGTATCCGGTCTCCACGTTGGCGCCGACATCGCCGACGGAGCGGATCATGTCCGGCATGGCGGCGGACAGGAAGGGCAGCGCGGCCGTGAGGCACCAGGCCAGGAAGACGACGACCGTGGTGACCGCCGGAACCCAGTCCCGGTGGCGGCGCGTGAAGGCCAGGGCGACGAGCGTGACGACGAGCATGGCGGGGGTCAGCTGGTGCGAGACGACCATGGCGGTGACCAGCACGCTGAGCAGTACGGTCCACACCGCCTGCCCCTGCCGGCCGCGCCGCCCGTCGGAACGGCCGTAGCGGCGCAGTACGACCGCGATGACGCCCAGGTGCAGGGCGAAGGCGACGGACTGCGGGGAGAAGTAGTCCTGGCCCACCCAGTTGCCCACGCAGAACAGCCACACGGCTGTCCAGATCAGCCGACGGTCCTCGGTGAACGTCCGGTAGATCAGCAGCAGTGGGAGCAGCAGCATCAGGCTGGACACCAGCGGCCACCAGGCCATGTACATCGCGGCGTTGTCCACGCCCAGCAGTCGCACCAGCGCGGCCTGGGCGGCGAAGAAGCCGGGCCACTGGTCGTAGACGGCCATGTCGCCGAGCTGCTCCGCGGTCTGGAGCTCGCCGGACGTCAGGAGGTGGTCGATGACCGCGTCGTGCTTCCACGCCCACGCGTAGAGCGGCGTCGAGTAGAGGACTGCCTGGGTGGCCCGCTCCATCACCAGCAGGCCCAGGACGTACGCGAGCGACCAGATGTTTCGGCGGCGCGGGTTGCGGACCGTGAACCAGAAGCCCGCGGTGAGCACGGCGAGGCCGGCCCAGAAGGTGGGGTGCAGTGCGCTGACCAGGCCGAAGTCGTCCAGGCTGGACACGTCGGTGTGACGCATCGCGTAGCCCCACAGGGCGAGCGCGACGAGCAGGGGCACGGCCGGCCAGGCGGCGGCCGCGCGGGCCGGCCAGGCGGCTGGGGTGAGGTCGGACAGATCCGTCACGGGCGGCTCGGCGGCGGAGCCGGGTGGCTCCGGGGTAGGCGGGTGGTGGGCGCTTGCGGTGGTCCCCCGGCCCGGCCGGGCGGACACTTCCTCCGAGGTCGTGGTGGCCGACTCCTGCGAGGTACGGGGAGTCGACTCCCGCGAGGTGCGGGAGGCCGAATCCTGGGACGTACGGGAGGATGCGAACGACTCCGGCGTGCAGCCGAGCTCGTGCTCGGGTTCGCGGTCGTCACGATCGCGGTCGTCGCGGTCGTGACGGTCGTCGCGGTCGTGGCGGTCGTCACGGTCGTGGCGGTCGTGGTCGCCGTTGTCGCGGTCGTCGTGCTCGTCGTGCTCGTCGTGCTCGTCGTGCTCGTCGTGCTCGTCGCGGGCACGGTCGCGCTCGCGGGCGGCTTCGGGTCCGTGGTCCTGTTCGTGCCCGCGCACGGGGGCCGACCCGGTGGCCGACGCGTCCGAGGGAGTCGGTGCGTCCCGGTTCGACGCGTCCGGGGTTTCCTGCCCGGGCGCGGGCTCTGGTACGGATCTCTCCCGTGGAGTTGCTGGCGGACGCACGACGGTTCCCCCCTGGCTGTTCGGCTCTGTGCTTGATCAGTCCCTGGACATGTCGTTCGGTCTGGTGCGGTGCTGCGGGGGCGGTGCCGTGTCCGTCGTGCCCCGCATCGGGGCCGGGCGGCGCAGGGACAGGAGAAGGACGACGAGGACGAGCAGCAGGAGGAGAGGCGGCGCGACCGGCGCGAGCTCCTGACGCCAGACCCAGCCACCCACCGCGGCGAGATACAGGACCCCCCAGCGTCCCTGCCACGGCAACCGGCCGCCCGCCTTCGCGAGCAGCAGCCACAGCGGTACGAGACACAGCAACTGCAGGACGAGCGGCGTCCAGCGAAGCAGTGGGCCGGGCCCGTCGAGCCCCACCGCTTCCGCGAGAAATCCTGCCGTCTCGGTATATAACGTCCCGCCTACCGCCTCAGGTTCCCGGCCGAGGGCGACGGGTGCCGCGTACAGGGCGAGGACGGCGGCGCCCAGCGCGGTGCCGGGCAGCCATGGGTCGGGCGAGACGCACAAGGTCACGGATGCCACGAACACCACGAGCAGCAGGGCTCCCGCGACCAGCGCCGGCAGGGGCAGCCCGCGCAGCAGTTCCTGCCCCGTGAGATCGGCCGCTGTCCCGGTCGCGCCGCCCAGCCAGGGAAGTTCCCGCATCGCCACCAGGAAGACCACGGTGGCGACGCCGAGCAGCAGCCACAGGGCGGGCCGCAGACGTCGCTCGGGGATCGCCCCGATTCCGTCGTCGTCCTCGGCGAACTCGTCGTCACCGACGAACTCGTCCACGACGAAGCTGCCGTCACCGCCGAACCCGCCGTCACCCCCGTCACCGCCGAACCCGCCGTCGTCGCCGTCAGAACCGCGGTCCCCGTCGGGGCCGAGGCCACCGGTCTCGGGGCGGTCGGCATCGTCGTGCCGGTCGTCGCCCGGTCGGGGACCGGAATCGGAGGCGGCGTCAGGAACGGAGCCGAGGGCCGGGTCCACGTCGGTGACGTCGTCGTCCACGCCGGATTCCGGGTCCTGGCCGGCTACGGGTCCTGGCTCGGTGCCGGGTTGGCGTGGCCGCCGGACGATCACCGCGAGGGTGTCCGCCTCCAGGGCTTCCCGCTCGTACCCCGGGCGCCCGATGAACAGGGCGACGGTGTCGTCCCGTGACGCCTCGTCGGACTGCCCGTGCTCGTACGCCGCCCGCCGCGCCCAGTTCGTGCCGTACCCCGCGGTGGCGTTCAACCGCGCCCAGTGGGTGCCGTAGGAGGTGCCGGGGCCGGGCTTGCGCCCACCTCGCAGTCGGGCGCCGTCGGAGTCTCCCGAGGTTCCGGGCTCGCCGGAACCACTCGCTCCGTCGATGCCTCGCAAGGCGGCGCGCAGGCCGGGCACGCAGCCGACGGCGACCACCGTCATGCTCCCCATCACCGCCCAGCCGGCGCCCGCGATCCCGGCCGGGGTGAACAGCATCGCCGCGCTGCCCAGCACGAGGAGGCACATGGTGCCCTGCACGGCGGCGAGCACGCCGGTACGTCCCTGGACGCGGAGCACACCGATGTACAGCTCGACCACGATGCGGGGCAGCGCGCCGATGGCCAGCAGACGCAGCACCGTGGAGCCGTGCTCGGCGTAGTCCTCGTCGAAGGGCGCGAGGATCTGCGGGGCGAAGACGACCAGGAAGAGCACCACCGGCACCAGCAGCAGCGTCATGCGGCGCAGCGCTCCACGGACGCCGTCGGCGAGGCGGCGCGGGTCGTGCGAGGCGTGCGCGGTGAGGGAGGAGGCCATGTTGATGGCCATGAACTCCATCGTGCCGCCGACGGTGTAGGCGACGTAGAAGTAGCCGTTCTCCGCCGCGCTGAAGTTGACCGCGACCATCACCGGCAGCAGGTTGATCATCGCCAGGCTGAAGAGCGCCCCCAGCGAGTCCCCGGCGAGAAACCGCCCCATCTCGCGGACCTTGGGCGGCTCCACGTCGTGGTCGGCAGCGGCCTGGCGCGGGATGAGTCTTCGGAAGATCAGCCAGCCGAGGGGTAGGGTGGAGAAGGCGATGGCCACGGCCCAGGACACGAAGATGCCGAGCACCGGCAGCGTGGTCGCGAAGACGGCCAGCAGGATCAGCTTCCCGACCGAGAACACCGCGTTCCCGGCGGGCACCCACTCCGCCTTGCGCAGTCCGGTCAGCACGCCGTCCTGGAGGGTGAGCAGCGCCCAGGCCACGCACGCCGCGACGAACAGCGCCCCCGCCTCGGCGGTGCCCAGCGGTGCGTACGACGCACCCCACAGGTCGAGGGTGAGCAGGAAGACGACGGCGGCCACGGCGACGATCACCGAGCTGGCCGCGTACGCACGCCACACCAGCCACCCGGTCGCGCGGCCGGCGCGCGGCACGAAGCGGACCACGGCGCCGATCATCGTGGTCGCCGTGATGCTGGCGAGCAGCCGCATGGCGGCGATGGCGGCGGAGCCCTGGCCGACGGCCTCCTCCGAGTAGTAGCGGGCGGCCACCAGCCAGAAACCCAGGCCGAGCACTGCGGAGACACCGGTGCTGAGCATCAGGAAGTAGGCGTTCTTGAAGAGCGAGTCGCCACCGCGCCCGCTCCCGGACACCGCCGAACCACCGGACGCGGAAGCCGCGGCGGTCTCGTGCACCTGTGTCTCAGCCACCGGACGGAACCAGCCCTTCCGGTGCCTCGGCAGGCCGTACCCCGGACTCCTCCAGCGCCGCGACGACCGCACGGGCCCGCAGCGGGTCCACGGGCAGCGCGTGCCGCGCGAACCAGCGCGCCCCCTCCGGCGAGGGCGACGGGTCGGTGAAGGCGGCGCCCGCGTAGTCGTCCAGCGGCGGGTCGTAGAGGTATCCGACGACGATGCCGCGCCGGGCCAGCGCCCGGGCCGCCGCGTCCCTGTCCGCCACCAGCAGCGGCACCCGGAACAACGGCTGAGCCGTGCCCGGTGACCGGCTCCTCGCGCCGTCCCACGCGGCCGGCCGCGCCCAGCGGGTCGACAACAGCAGCTCCGTGCCCGCACGGCAGTCGGCGAGTACGTCGTCCAGCCGGTCGAGCCCGCGTCCGATGCGCCCGAGCCGGAACCGGCCGGCCCGCAGCCGGTAGTCGTGCATGTCGACGCGGACCCAGGAGTCGTGAGCGTCCAGGCCGGGGGCCGAGGCGACCGCGCGGGCCAGCTCGTCCGGACGCAGCGGCATCCGGATCTCGTCCCGTTCCGTCAGCCCCAGCAGCCGCATCGTGGCCCAGGCGGCCGGCCGGAGTCGCAGTCCGCGTACGGCGGCCTCCGCGTACGGCCGCACGGCATAGGCGAGTTCCGCCGTCGCCCGGCGGGGAAGCAGCAGGTCGTCGCAGGCCTTCTCCAGCGCCTCCCGCAGCCCCGGATCGGCGAGGGCGAGGATTCCTCCGGCCTTCGCTCCGACGTGCTTCGACAGGCTGAAAACGGAGGCGTCGCCCCAGGCACCGACCGGCCGTCCACCCACCTCACTGCCGATGGCGTGCGCCGCGTCCTCGAACAGCGGGATGCCCAACGCGTCGCAGCGGTCCCGCAGTCCGGGCGCCGCATCCGGGTTCCCGTACAGGTTCGTCGTCAGTACGGCGGACAGCGAGCCCCACGTCTCCTCGGGCACGGCATCGATGTCGATGGACGCGTCCGACGGATTCAGCGGCGCCTGCACCGGCCGCAGTCCGGCGGCGAGCACGACGAAGAAGATGACGTCGTCGTTGACCGGCGACATCAGCACCCGGCCGCCCGGCGGGCACCAGTGACGCAGTGCCGCGTACAGCCCGAAACGGCATGACGGTACGTACACGCATTCCCGGCCGAGTCGGCTGCGCATGGTTTCTTCCAGCCGCTTCCTCGGCTGCGAACCAGACCGCACCGAACCCGGACCGGCCTCCCCTGTGGCCATCCGCCCCCCTGGTGTGCCATCGAAGGCCCCCTCCCCGAGGCCTTCCGGCACCCGCCCAGAGTCACCCCGTTCGCACCGCTCCGTCAAGATTGCGTACCGGCCTGTGGACAACTTCCCGCATTCAAGCGGAAGCGGAGCGCCACATCCCCGGCCGTTCACGCGGGCGTACGCGGGCGGTGCGGGAGCCGCACCACCGGTCACTCCACCCGCCTCCCGCACCGGCGCCCGGGCCACTTGGCGCACGTCAGCCCGCCGCGCACGTCCTCCCCCGCCACACTCCGCCACCTCCCGAGGCACTGCCCAAGACCGGTATGCCACCCGTAACGTGTGGCCCGGCCACGACCCACGTGGCGCACACGGCGCGCACGGCGCACATGGCGAGCACGAAAGCGAGGCAGCACCCGATGCCCCCCTTCGACGTCCCCGAGGGCGACCCCTTCGGCCCGCACAACCTTCCGTACGGCGTGTTCTCGATCCCCGGCACGCAGGAGCGGACGGTCGGCGTCCGGCTCGGCGACCACGTCCTCGACGCCGGCGCGGCGGCCCACGCGCTCGGATCGCCGTACGCCTCCCTGCTCGCACGGCCCACCCTCAACCCGCTGCTGGCGGCCGGCCGCACCGCCTGGTCCGACGTACGACGCGCGCTGACCGCCTGGGTGACGGTCCCCTCCCACCGCGAGAGCCTGGAACCCCTGTTCCACCCGCTGTCGTCGGTGGCCCTGCACCTCCCCTTCGAGGTGGCGGACTACGTCGACTTCTACGCGTCCGAGAACCACGCCCGGAACGTCGGCCAGATCTTCCGCCCCGACGCCGCCGACTCCCTCACCCCGAACTGGAAACACCTCCCGATCGGCTACCACGGCCGCTCCGGCACGGTCGTCGTGTCCGGCACGGACGTCGTACGGCCGTCCGGGCAGCGCAAGGCCCCTGCCGACGCCGCTCCCGTCTTCGGCCCGTCCGTCCGCCTCGACATCGAGGCGGAGGTCGGCTTCGTGGTGGGCGTGCCGTCCGAGATGGGCAGCCCGGTGGCGCTCGGCGACTTCCGCGAGCACGTGTTCGGACTCTGCCTGCTCAACGACTGGTCCGCGCGGGACGTCCAGGCCTGGGAGTACGTCCCCCTCGGTCCGTTCCTCGGCAAGTCCTTCGCCACGTCCGTGTCGGCCTGGATCACGCCGCTGGACGCCCTGGAGGAGGCGCGGGTGGCCCCGCCGGAGCGCACGCACGCCCTGCTCCCCTACCTGGACGACACGGCCGGGGAGCAGGGCGAACCCGGAGGGTACGACCTGCGGATCTCCGTCGCCGTCAACGGCCATGTCGTCTCCGAACCGCCGTTCTCCACCATGTACTGGACGGCCGCCCAGCAGCTGGCCCACATGACCGTCAACGGCGCCTCCCTGCGCACCGGCGACCTCTACGGATCCGGCACGGTGAGCGGACCGACCGAGCGGGAGCGCGGGTCCCTGCTCGAACTGACCTGGAACGGACGCGACCCGCTGGAACTCCCCGACGGCAAGCGGACGTTCCTGGAGGACGGGGACGTGGTGACCCTGTCGGCCTGGGCCCCGGGTCCGGACGGCGTCCGAGTGGGGCTGGGCGAGGTGACCGGCCGGGTGACCGGGCCGCGGGCCGGACGCTAGCTCCCGGGGCGCCCTCACGCCCGGATCAGTTGCCCGTCGGGGCCTGACTCGCACCGCCCGTCACCGTCATACTGGCGTCGGGCGGTGTGCGCGGCACCTCCGCACCCGCGCGACAAGCACCGCCGCACCGAGGAACACCAGGGCACCCCGAAGCCTCGGCACCGCCCACCGGAACCGCACCACAGCCCAGAACCGCACCACAGCCAGAGCCGCCCTTCCGACCAGGATCCGGAGCCCGTGGCATGACCGTCTGCCTGCTCCTGCTGTTCGTCGTCGCCGTGACCGCCGCGGTGCCGGTGCCGCGCGCACTGACCCGGTCCGCGTGGCCCGAACGGGATCCGGTGGTCGCACTGTGGGTGTGGCAGTGCCTGGTCGCCACCGTCCTGCTGTGCTGCCTGACGGCTCTGGTCCTCGGCGCCGCCGCCGTCTTCGGCACCGTCCGCGCCCAGCTCTTCGCACCGGCGCCGCCCGCGGTGACCGCTGCCTACAACCTCTCCGCCGGCCCGCCCTGGGCGTCCGCCCTCACCCTGCTGCTGGCCGGCGGCGCCGCCTGGACGACCGCCATGCTCGCCCGCGAGCTCGTCGAGGCACGCCGACGGCGCACCCAGTCACGCGCCCACCTGCGCGAACGCGCCCCCGACCTGCCCGCCGGACTCCCCGCCGCCCGCGGCCCCCTGCTGGTGCTGGAGGACGAGTACCCGGACGCCTGGTGGATGCCCGGCAACCCTCCCCAGCTGATCGTCACCACCGGCGCCCTGCAGCGCCTCACCGACCGTCAGCTCGACGCCGTCCTCACCCACGAGCGCGGCCACGCCCGGGCCCGCCACGACTGGCTGCTGCACCTGTCCACCGCCCTGGCCACCGGCTTCCCGCGGGTCCCGCTGTTCGCCCACTTCTGCGACCAGACCCACCGCCTGGTCGAACTCGCCGCCGACGACACCGCCTCCCGCCGCTGCGGTCACCTGACCACCGCGCTTGCCCTGATCGAGCTGAACCAGCACCGAGGCGTCCTGTCCTGTTCCTCCAGCCACCGCCTCCTCGGCGAACGCGTCGACCGCCTCTTGGAACCCCCGCCGCGTCTGCTCCCCCGGCACCGGGCCCTGACCACGGCGACAGCCGCCCTGGTCCCCCTTCTGCCGCTTCTGATCACCTTTGCGCCGGGCCTGACGGCGCTGGCGTAGGCAGCCGCGCCGCGCAGGACGCCCGGCCGACGTCCCGGAAAGTCCTCTATACCCACTCGTCGGGCTCGGGCTCCGGCTCGGGCTCCGGCCAGTCGTCCGCGTGGTCCTCGCCAGGGCCGGAACCGGCCGACGGACGGCCCGGTGCGGGCGCCGTGGCGGCGGCCGGCCCGTCCAGTCCCGCCAGCACCGCCAGCACGCCCTCCCCGTACGTCGCCAGCTTCTTCTCACCGACCCCGCTGATGCCCCCGAGCTGCCCGATCGAGGTGGGCCAGGTGGTGGCGATCTCCCGGAGCGTGGCGTCGTGGAAGATGACGTACGCCGGAACCCCGTGCTCGCGGGCCTGCTCCGCACGCCAGGCGCGCAGCGCCTCGAAGGCGGGGAGCAGTTCGTCGGGGAGTTCGGCCGCGGCGGCCTTGGACTTGCGGTCCCCGCGTCCGCCGCCCGCCGACCGGGCCGTGGCCGGCTTCCTGGGCTCCTTTCGCAGCGGCACCTCACGCTCCCGCCGCAGCACCGCCCCACTGGCCTCGGTCAGCACCAGCGTGCCGTACTCGCCCTCGACCGCGAGCAGGCCCTGGGCGAGCATCTGCCGGGCGACGCCCCGCCACTCTCCCTCGGTCAGCTCCTCGCCGATACCGAAGACGGAGAGCTGGTCGTGGTCGAACTGGATGACCTTGGCGGTGCGCTTGCCCAGCAGGATGTCGATGATCTGACCCGCGCCGAACTTCTGTCCGCGCTCCCGCTTCAGCCGCACCACCGTCGACAGCACCTTCTGTGCCGCGACCGTGCCGTCCCAGGTCTCCGGCGGGGTGACGCAGGTGTCGCAGTTGCCGCAGTCGGCCGCGTCCGGGTCCTGCCCGAAGTAGGCGAGGAGCTGACCGCGTCGGCATCGGGCGGTCTCGCACAGGGCGAGCATCGCGTCCAGGTGGGACTGGGCCCGGCGCCGGAACGCCTCGTCGCCCTCGCCGGACTGGATCAGCTTGCGCTGCTGTATGACGTCGTTGAGTCCGTACGCCATCCAGGCCGTCGACGGCAGCCCGTCCCGCCCGGCGCGGCCGGTCTCCTGGTAGTAGCCCTCGACCGACTTGGGCAGGTCCAGGTGGGCGACGAACCGCACGTCCGGCTTGTCGATGCCCATGCCGAACGCGATGGTCGCCACGACCACCAGGCCCTCCTCCCGCAGGAACCTCGACTGGTGGGCGGCGCGGGTGCCCGCGTCGAGGCCCGCGTGGTACGGCACCGCTTCGACGCCGTTGCGGGACAGGAACTCGGCGGTCTTCTCGACGGAGTTGCGCGAAAGGCAGTACACGATGCCCGCGTCCCCGGGGTGCTCCTCGCGCAGGAAGCTCAGCAACTGCTTCTTCGGGTCCGACTTCGGCACGACCCGGTACTGGATGTTGGGCCGGTCGAAGCTCGCCACGAAGTGCCGCGCCGTCGGCATGTTCAACCGCTCGGTGATCTCGCGGTGTGTCGCGTGCGTGGCCGTCGCGGTGAGCGCCAGGCGGGGCACGTCGGGCCAGCGCTCACCGAGCAGCGACAGGGCGAGGTAGTCGGGCCGGAAGTCGTGGCCCCACTGCGAGACGCAGTGCGCCTCGTCGATCGCGAAGAGGGAGATCTTGCCCCGGGAGAGCAGGTCGAGGGTGCCCTCCAGGCGCAGCCGCTCGGGCGCCAGGTACAGCAGGTCCAGCTCGCCCGCGAGGAACTCGGCCTCCACCACGCGCCGCTCGTCGAAGTCCTGCGTGGAGTTCATGAACCCGGCCCGCACACCGAGCGCCCGCAGCGCGTCCACCTGGTCCTGCATCAGCGCGATCAGCGGCGAGACCACGATGCCCGTGCCGGGCCGGACCAGGGACGGAATCTGGTAGCACAGCGACTTGCCACCGCCGGTCGGCATGAGCACGACGGCGTCGCCGCCCGCCACCACGTGGTCGACGACCGCCTCCTGCTCGCCGCGGAAGGCCTCGTACCCGAAGACCCGGTGCAGCGTGGCCAGCGCCTCGCTGTCCACGTCCCTCACCTGTGCCGCCTCTGCCATCTCGCCGATCACGCCCGTCCCGCCCATCGTCCCGTCCCCCGTACGTCCTGCCTCGCCCGTCTGGTCTGTCTGGTCTGTCTGGTCCGTCCTGTCCCGACCACTGCCTCAACGATAGGGGGCCGCGCCGACAGCCCCGGAGTTATCCACAGGCCCGCCCGCTGTAACGACCGTCACCGGCGTCAAGAACACGGCAGTCGGTCACACGTTCGCGGTAGACCCGTCCGTTTCAGCCGAGGCCCGCACCAGCGTCGGCGTCTTCCGCGAGCGCATGAAGGTGAGCGCGTCCTTGCCGATGGATCTGGACCTGACCGCCATCAAGGCCAGCCCCGGCGGCGAGCAGCTCCCGTGCACACGGCAGCGGCCCGGCATACCCCGAGAGGATGCCGGGCCGCTGCCGTGGAAGGCGCGAGCGCCGCGTCAGCGCACGAACACCCCCGCCTGCCCCGCCAGGTCCAGGAAGTACTGCGGCGCCACACCGAGCACCACCGTGACCGCCACTCCGACGCCGATGGCCGTCATCGTCAGTGGTGACGGCACCGCGACGGTCGGGCCTTCCGGCCTCGGCTCGCTGAAGAACATCAGGACGATCACGCGGATGTAGAAGAACGCCGCGATCGCCGACGAGATCACACCGATCACGACCAGCGGCGCCGCGCCGCCCTCCGCCGCCGCCTTGAACACGGCGAACTTGCCGGAGAAGCCCGAGGTCAGCGGGATACCCGCGAAGGCCAGCAGGAACACCGCGAACACGGCCGCCACCAGCGGCGACCTGCGCCCGAGACCGGCCCACTTCGACAGGTGCGTCGCCTCGCCGCCCGCGTCGCGCACCAGTGTCACGACCGCGAAGGCGCCGATCGTCACGAAGGAGTACGCGGCCAGGTAGAAGAGGACGGACGAGATGCCGTCCGGCGTGGTCGCGATGACACCGGCGAGGATGAAGCCCGCGTGCGCGATCGACGAGTACGCCAGCAGCCGCTTGATGTCGGTCTGCGTGATCGCGACGATCGCGCCGGCCAGCATGGTGACGATCGCCACGGCCCACATCACCGGCCGCCAGTCCCAGCGCAGGCCGGGCAGGACGACGTAGAGGATGCGGAGCAGGGCGCCGAAGGCCGCCACCTTGGTCGCCGCCGCCATGAAGCCGGTCACCGGCGTCGGCGCGCCCTGGTACACGTCCGGCGTCCACATGTGGAACGGCACCGCGCCCACCTTGAACAGCAGGCCCATGACGATCAGCGCGGACCCGACGAGCAGGAGCGCGTCGTTGCCCATGGTGTCGGCGAGCGCCGGGGTCACGTTCTGGACGGTGCCGTCGACGACCTGCGCGATCGTGCCGTACGACATGGAGCCCGCGTAGCCGTAGAGCAGGGCGATGCCGAACAGGGTGAACGCGGAGGCGAACGCACCGAGCAGGAAGTACTTGACCGCCGCCTCCTGCGACATCAGCCGCTTGCGGCGGGCCAGCGCGCACAGCAGGTACAGCGGGAGGGAGAAGACCTCCAGGGCCACGAAGAGCGTCAGCAGGTCGTTGGCCGCCGGGAAGACCAGCATGCCGGCGACGGCGAAGAGCAGCAGCGGGAACACCTCGGTGGTGGTGAACCCGGCCTTCACCGCCTTCTGCTCGCTCTCGCTGCCCGGTACTGCGGCGGCCTGCGCGGCGAAGGAGTCGACGCGGTTGCCGTGCGCCTCCGGGTCGAGTCGCCGCTCGGCGAACGTGAACAGGCCGACCAGGCTCGCCAGCAGAATGGTGCCCTGCAGGAACAGGGCCGGTCCGTCGACGGCGATGGCGCCCATCGCCGCGATGCCCGCCTTGGTCGTGCCGTATCCGCCCGCCGCCAGCGCGACCACCGCGGCGAAGGCGGCGATCAGCGCGACGGTGGACACGAACATCTGCACGTAGTAGCGGGACCTGCGGGGCACGAAGGCCTCGATCAGGATTCCGATGATCGCCGCGCCGATGACGATCAACGTGGGCGACAGCTGCCCGTACTCGATCTTCGGCGCGTCGATCTTCGAGATCGGATCGGCCGCCGTCGCCGCCGTTGTCCACAGGCTGTGGACGGCTGTTGTGCTCACTTGGCCGCCTCCACCGCAGGCTGGGGGTCCTTCTTGTGTACGTCGGACATGGTCTGCTCCACCGCGGGGTTGACGATGTCCGTGACGGGCTTCGGGTAGACGCCCAGGAAGATCAGCAGCGCCACCAGCGGCGCCACGACCACCAGCTCACGCACCCGCAGGTCGGGCATCGCGGACACCTCCGGCTTCACCGGGCCCGTCATCGTCCGCTGGTAGAGGACGAGGGTGTAGAGCGCGGCGAGGACGATGCCGAAGGTGGCGATGATGCCGATCACCGGATAGCGGGTGAAGGTGCCGACCAGGACCAGGAACTCACTGACGAAGGGCGCGAGGCCCGGCAGGGACAGGGTCGCCAGGCCGCCGATCAGGAAGGTGCCGGCGAGCACGGGGGCGACCTTCTGCACTCCGCCGTAGTCGGCGATGAGCCGCGAGCCGCGCCGCGAGATCAGGAATCCGGCGATCAGCATCAGCACGGCGGTCGAGATCCCGTGGTTGACCATGTAGAGCGTCGCGCCGGACTGGCCCTGGCTGGTCATCGCGAAGATGCCCATGACGATGAAACCGAAGTGGGAGATCGACGCGTAGGCGATCAGCCGCTTGATGTCGCGCTGGCCGACCGCGAGCAGCGCCCCGTAGATGATGCTGATGACCGCCAGGACGAGGATGACCGGCGTCGCCCACTTGCTCGCCTCCGGGAAGAGCTGGAGGCAGAAGCGGAGCATCGCGAAGGTGCCGACCTTGTCGACGACCGCCGTGATGAGCACGGCGGTCGGAGCGGTCGACTCCTGCATGGCGTTGGGCAGCCAGGTGTGCAGCGGCCACAGCGGCGCCTTCACCGCGAAGGCGAAGAAGAAGCCGAGGAACAGCCACCGCTCGGTGTTGGTCGCCATGTCCAGTTCGCCGCTCGCCCGTGCCTCGGCGATCTCGGTGAGGGAGAAGTTCCCGGCGACCACGTACAGGCCGATCACCGCGGCCAGCATGATCAGCCCGCCGGCCAGGTTGTAGAGGAGGAACTTCACCGCGGCGTACGACCGCTGCGTCGCCGCCGTCTTCTCACCGTGCTCGTGGGCCCGGTCCCCGAAGCCGCCGATGAGGAAGTACATCGGGATCAGCATGGCTTCGAAGAAGATGTAGAAGAGGAAGACGTCGGTGGCTTCGAAGGAGATGATCACCATCGCCTCGACGGCAAGGATCAGGGCGAAGAAGCCCTGCGTCGGCCGCCACCGGCTGCTGCCGGTCTCCAGCGGGTCGGCGTCGTGCCAGCCCGCCAGGATGATGAACGGGATCAGCAGGGCGGTCAGCGCGATCAGCGCCACCGCGATGCCGTCCACGCCCAGCTCGTACCGGACGCCGAACTCCGCGATCCAGGAGTGGGACTCGGTGAGCTGGTAGCGGTCGCCGTCGGGGTCGAACCGGATGAGGACCGTGATCGCCAGTGCGAGCGTGGCCAGTGAGACCAGCAGCGCCAGCCACTTGGCCGCGGTGCGTTTCGCGGCCGGCACGGCTGCCGTGGCGATCGCCCCGACGGCCGGGAGGGCCGCCGTGACTGTCAACAGGGGAAAGGACATCGGTATCAGACCGCCCTCATCAGCAGGGTCGCGGCGACGAGGACCGCCGCACCGCCGAACATCGAGACCGCGTAACTGCGCGCGAACCCGTTCTGCAGCTTGCGCATCCGCCCGGACAGGCCGCCGACCGAGGCCGCCGTGCCGTTGACGACCCCGTCGACCAGGGTGTGGTCGACGTAGACCAGGGAGCGCGTGAGGTGCTCGCCGCCGCGGACCAGGACGACGTGGTTGAAGTCGTCCTGGAGCAGGTCGCGCCGGGCGGCCCGGGTGAGCAGCGACCCGCGCGGGGCGACGGCCGGGACCGGACGGCGGCCGTACTGCGCCCAGGCGGCCGCCACGCCGATCACCATCACGGCGACCGTGGAGATGGTGACCGTCAGGGCGCTGATCGGCGCGTGGCCGTGGTCGTGCCCGGTGATGGGCTCCAGCCAGTGCACGAAGCGGTCGCCGATGCTGAAGAACGCACCGCCGAACACCGAGCCGACGGCCAGCACGATCATCGGGATCGTCATGGTCTTCGGCGACTCGTGCGGGTGGGGAGGCGTGTACTCGCCGCGGGTTTCGGCCGCGGGCTCCACGTCGGGGGCCGCGGGCGACGGCGTCGGGGCCTTGCGCCAGCGCTCCTCGCCGAAGAACGTCATCAGCATCACGCGCGTCATGTAGTACGCCGTGATGGCCGCGCCCAGCAGGGCGCAGGCGCCGAGGATCCAGCCCTCGGTGCCGCCCTTGGCGAACGCCGACTCGATGATCTTGTCCTTGGAGAAGAAGCCGGACAGACCCGGGAAGCCGATGATGGCGAGGTAGCCGAGGCCGAAGGTGACGAACGTGACCGGCATGTACTTGCGCAGTCCGCCGTAGCGGCGCATGTCGACCTCGTCGTTCATACCGTGCATGACGGAGCCGGCGCCGAGGAACAGCCCGGCCTTGAAGAAGCCGTGCGTCACCAGGTGCATGATCGCGAAGACGTAGCCGATGGGGCCGAGACCGGCGGCCAGCACCATGTAGCCGATCTGCGACATGGTCGAGCCGGCCAGTGCCTTCTTGATGTCGTCCTTGGCGCAACCGACGATCGCACCGAACAACAGCGTGACCGCGCCGACGATGGTGACCACCAGCTGCGCGTCGGGCGCGCCGTTGAAGATCGCGCCGGAACGGACGATCAGGTACACGCCCGCCGTCACCATGGTCGCGGCGTGGATGAGGGCGGAGACCGGGGTCGGGCCCTCCATCGCGTCCCCGAGCCAGGACTGCAGCGGCACCTGTGCCGACTTCCCGCAGGCGGCGAGCAGCAGCATCAGGGCGATCGCGGTGAGCTTGCCCTCGTCGGCCGAGCCCGCGAGCCCGGCCTCCCCGTGGCCACCGAGCACCGGCCCGAAGGCGAAGGTGCCGAACCACAGGAACATCAGCATGATCGCGATGGACAGGCCCATGTCGCCGACGCGGTTGACCAGGAAGGCCTTCTTCGCGGCGGTGGCGGCGCTGGGCTTGTGCTGCCAGAAGCCGATCAGCAGGTAGGAGGCGAGACCGACGCCCTCCCAGCCGACGTACAGCAGCAGGTAGTTGTCGGCGAGGACGAGCAGCAGCATCGCCGCCAGGAACAGGTTCAGATAGCCGAAGAAGCGGCGGCGGCGCTCGTCGTGCTCCATGTACGCGACCGAGTACAGATGGATGAGCGAGCCGACGCCGGTGATCAGCAGGACGAACGTCATCGACAGCTGGTCGAGCCGGAAGGCGACGTCGGCCTGGAATCCCTCCACCGGGATCCAGCTGAACAGGTGCTGCGTCAGGGTGCGGTCCTCGGCGCCGCTGCCGAGCATGTCGGCGAAGAGGACGACACCGATCACGAAGGACGCGGCGGCCAGCAGCGTACCGATCCAGTGACCGACGGCGTCCAGCCGGCGTCCGCCGCACAGCAGGACCGCCGCTCCGAGCAGGGGCGCCGCCACCAGCAGCGCAATCAGATTCTCCACGATTCAGCGACCCCTCACAGCTTCATCAGGCTGGCGTCGTCGACCGAGGCCGAGTGGCGGGAACGGAACAGGGACACGATGATCGCGAGCCCGACCACGACCTCCGCGGCGGCGACGACCATCGTGAAGAAGGCGATGATCTGGCCGTCGAGGTTGCCGTGCATCCGGGAGAAGGCGACGAACGCGAGGTTGCAGGCGTTGAGCATGAGCTCGATGCACATGAAGACCACGATCGCGTTGCGCCTGATCAGCACGCCGGTGGCGCCGATCGTGAACAACAGGGCCGCGAGGTAGAGGTAGTTGACGGGGTTCACTTCGACGCCTCCTCGGACCGCTTGGAGTTGCCCGGCTCGCCCGCATCGCGTTCGAGGCGCTCCTCGGACCGCTGCTCCAGCGCCTTCAGGTCGCCCAGCGCCTCCATCGACACGTCACGGATCTGGCCCCGCTCGCGCAGCGTCCTGCTGACGGTGAGCTCGGACGGGGTGCCGTCGGGCAGCAACCCCGCGATGTCGACCGCGTTGTGCCGGGCGTACACGCCGGGCGCCGGCAGCGGCGGCAGGTGCTTGCCCTCGCGGACGCGCCGCTCGGCCAGTTCGCGCTGGGTCGCCGCCCGTTCGGTGCGCTCGCGGTGGGTGAGCACCATGGCGCCGACCGCGGCCGTGATGAGCAGGGCGCCGGTGATCTCGAAGGCGAAGACGTACTTGGTGAAGATGAGGGAGGCGATGCCCTCCACGTTGCCGTTCGCGTTCGCCTGGGCCAGGCCGCTGAACTCCGTGACGGACGCGTTGCCGATGCCGGCGACGAGCAGGATGCCGAAGCCGAGCCCGGACAGCAGGGCCAGCCAGCGCTGGCCCTTGATGGTCTCCTTCAGGGAGTCCGCCGCGGTGACACCGACGAGCATCACCACGAACAGGAACAGCATCATGACCGCGCCCGTGTAGACGACGATCTGCACGATGCCGAGGAAGTAGGCACCGTTGGCGAGGTAGAAGACGGCCAGGACGATCATGGTCCCGGCGAGGCAGAGCGCGCTGTGCACGGCCTTCTTCATGAAGACGGTGCACAGGGCGCCGATCACCGCGACGGTGCCGAGGATCCAGAACTGGACGGCCTCTCCCGTGGAGGTGCCGGCAGAGAGAGTCGCTGCGGCGGCGAGCTGCCCGGTCATCGGCGGATCACCTCCTCCGACGCCGGTTCGGTCCCGCCGAACGTCGAGTCGCCCTCCTGGACGACCTCGCCCTCGGAGTGGGCGACCTGCTGGACCGTGCCGGGCGCGGCCTCGGTCACCAGGCCCCGGTAGTAGTCCTGCTCGTCCGTGCCCGGGTAGATGGCGTGCGGCGAGTCGACCATGCCCTCCTCGAGGCCGGCGAGCAGCTGCTCCTTGGTGAAGATGAGGTTGGCACGGCTGGAGTCGGCCAGCTCGAACTCGTTGGTCATCGTCAGCGCGCGTGTGGGGCACGCCTCGATGCACAGGCCGCACAGGATGCAGCGGGCGTAGTTGATCTGGTAGACGCGGCCGTACCGCTCGCCCGGCGAGTAGCGCTCCTCGTCGGTGTTCTCCGCGCCCTCCACGTAGATGGCGTCGGCCGGACACGCCCAGGCGCACAGCTCACACCCGACGCACTTCTCCAGGCCGTCCGGATGACGGTTGAGCTGGTGCCGTCCGTGGAAGCGCGGAGCGGTGGTCTTCTGCTGCTCCGGATACTGCTCGGTCAGCCGCTTCTTGAACATGGCCTTGAAGGTCACGCCGAAGCCGGCCACGGGGTTCATGAAACCGGGATCGGTCTCCTTGGGTTCCTCAGCCATCGGACGCCTCCTTTCCATCCGTAGATCCGCCCAGAGGTCCGTTACTCTGAGTATCGGCCCCGCCACTGACAATGAGCTCTCGCTCCCGGCGCGGACGCCGCCTGGGCACCGGCGGCGACTCCTGTCCGGGCATCGGCGGTACGGGGAACCCGCCGGCCATCGGGTCGAAGGAGGCCGGCTCCTCGACGGGCTCCTCGGCCTGCTTGCCCTTCTCGCGGTACATGTCCACGACGAAGGACAGCACCAGCAGGACCAGGACGCCGCCGGCGATGTAGAGGGCGATGTCGGTGAAGTCGTAGCCCTCGTTCCTGAGGGCCCGCACCGTCGCGACCAGCATCAGCCAGACCAGGGAGACCGGAATGAGCACCTTCCAGCCGAGCTTCATCAGCTGGTCGTAGCGGACCCGGGGGAGGGTGCCGCGCAGCCAGATGAAGAAGAACAGCAGCAGTTGCACCTTGACCACGAACCAGAGCAGCGGCCACCAGCCGTGGTTGGCGCCCTCCCAGAAGGTGCTGACCGGCCAGGGGGCGCGCCAGCCGCCGAGGAACAGCGTGGTGGCGACCGCCGAGACCGTCACCATGTTCACGTACTCGGCGAGCATGAACATCGCGAACTTGATCGACGAGTACTCGGTGTTGAAGCCGCCCACCAGGTCGCCCTCGGACTCGGGCATGTCGAAGGGTGCGCGGTTGGTCTCGCCGATCATGGTGACGATGTAGAGGACGAAGGAGACCG
Source organism: Streptomyces sp. NPDC017890 (assembly GCF_044328675.1). NCBI lineage: Bacteria > Bacillati > Actinomycetota > Actinomycetes > Kitasatosporales > Streptomycetaceae > Streptomyces > Streptomyces sp. NPDC017890. Next base: position 126,216 of record NZ_JBIRHU010000002.1, on the reverse strand, counting down.
GCAGCAGCACGATGTACCAGCGGTCGTTCTGCTGGGCGACGATCTCCGACGTCGACATCGACCCCGAGTAGAGGAACACCGAGGCGAACGCGGCGCCCATCGCGATCTCGTAGGAGATCATCTGCGCGCAGGACCGCAATCCGCCGAGCAGCGGATACGTGGAGCCGGAGCTCCAGCCCGCGAGCACGATGCCGTAGATGCCGACCGAGGCGACCGCCAGGATGAACAGCATCGCGATCGGCAGGTCGGTGAGCTGCATCGCGGTGCGGTGACCGAAGATCGAGATCTCGTTGCCGGCCGGCCCGAAGGGAATCACCGCGATCGCCATGAAGGCCGGGATGGCCGCGACGACCGGCGCGAGGACGTACACCGCCTTGTCGGCGCGCTTGACGATGACGTCTTCCTTGAGCATCAGCTTGATGCCGTCGGCGAGCGACTGGAGCATGCCCCAGGGGCCGTGCCGGTTCGGGCCGATGCGCAACTGCATCCAGGCGACGACCTTGCGCTCCCACACGATGGAGAACAGCACGGTAACCATCAGGAAGGCGAAGCAGAACACCGCCTTGACGACGACCAGCCACCAGGGGTCGGTGCCGAACATCGAGAGGTCTTCAGCGGCGAGGTACGCACTCATGCCTCCACCTCCTTGGGGGCTGTGTCCGTCGGTGTCGCCGGTCCGACGCGGACGAGGGTGCCGGGCAGTACCCCGGCGTCGGAGGCGACGCCGGTGCCGGCCGAGTTCAGCGGCAGCCAGACCACCCGGTCGGGCATCTCGGTGATCCGCAACGGCAGTTCGACGGCTCCGGCCGGGCCGGTCACGGCCAGGAGGTCGCCCTCCTTGACGCCCGCCTCGGCGGCCGTGGCGGCCGACACGCGCGCGTGAGCGGCGTGCCGGGTGCCGGCGAGTGCCTCGTCGCCCTGCTGGAGGAGGCCCTGGTCGAGCAGCAGCCGGTGCCCGGCCAGTACCGCCTCCCCGGCGGCCGGCCGCGGCAGCCCGCTCGCGGTCTGCAGCGGTTCGCCGGCCCACGGCCCGTCCCAGGTGCCGAGCCGGTCGATCTCCGCGCGCGTGGTACGCAGATCCGGCAGACCCAGGTGTACGTCCATGGCGTCGGCGAGCATCTGGAGCACGCGGGCGTCGGACGGCGCGAGGCGACGGGTCATCTGGTCGGGCTTGAGCGCGGCCTCGAAGGACCGCACCCGGCCCTCCCAGTTCAGGAAGGTCCCGGCCTTCTCGGCGACCGCGGCGACGGGCAGGACGACATCGGCGAGCTCGGTGACCTCGCTGGGCCGCAGCTCCAGCGACACCACGAAACCGGCCTCGGCGAGTGCCGCACGCGCGCGTGCCGGATCGGGCAGGTCGGCGACTTCCACGCCCGCCACCAGCAGGGCCTGCAGCTCGCCCCGGGCCGCGGCCTCGACGATCTCACCGGTGTCGCGGCCGTAGCGGTGCGGAAGGTCGGCCAGACCCCAGACCGCGGCGACCTCCTCGCGCGCGCGGGCGTCGGTCGCCGGGCGGCCGCCCGGCAGCAGCGACGGCAGCGCGCCCGCCTCGACCGCGCCTCGCTCTCCGGCACGGCGCGGGATCCACACCAGCCGGGCGCCGGTCGCGGAGGCGGTCCGTACGGCGGAGGTCAGGCCGCCGGCCACGGCCGCCAGCCGCTCGCCGACGACGATCACGGCGCCCTCGGCGCGCAGTGCCTCGGCGGCCCGGGCACCGTCGTCCTGCAGGCCGACGCCGCTCGCGAGGGCGTCCAGCCACTCGGTCTCGGTGCCCGGAGCGGCGGGCAGCAGCGTGCCGCCCGTCTTCTCCAGACCCCGCGTGGCGTGCGTGGCCAGCGAGAAGACCCGCTGTCCGTGCTTGCGCCAGGCCTTGCGCAGCCTCAGGAAGACGCCGGGCGCCTCCTCCTCGGCCTCGAACCCGACCAGCAGGACGGCGGGCGCTTCCTCCAGCGCCGTGTACGTGACTCCCGTACCTCCCCCGGCGCCCGCGAGATCACGGCCGCGTCCGGCGATCCGGGAGGCCAGGAAGTCGGCCTCCTCGGCGCTGTGCACGCGCGCGCGGAAGTCGATGTCGTTGGTGTTGAGCGCCACGCGCGCGAACTTGCTGTACGCGTAGGCGTCCTCCACGGTGAGCCGGCCGCCGGTCAGCACACCGGTCCGGCCCCGCGAGGCGAGCAGCCCCTGCGCGGCGATCTGCAGGGCCTCCGGCCAGGAGGCCGGCTCCAGGTCGCCCTCCGCGTTGCGCACCAGCGGCGTCGTCAGCCGGTCCCGCTGCTGCGCGTACCGGAAGGCGAAACGCCCCTTGTCGCAGATCCACTCCTCGTTGACCTCGGGCTCGTTGGCCGCGAGGCGCCGCATGACCTTGCCGCGCCGGTGGTCGGTGCGGGTCGCGCAGCCGCCGGAGCAGTGCTCGCAGACGGACGGCGAGGAGATCAGGTCGAAGGGACGGGAGCGGAACCGGTACGCCGCCGAGGTGAGCGCGCCGACCGGGCAGATCTGGATGGTGTTGCCGGAGAAGTACGACTCGAAGGGGTCGCCCTCACCGGTGCCGACCTGCTGGAGCGCACCGCGCTCGATCAGCTCGATCATCGGGTCGCCCGCGACCTGGTTGGAGAACCGGGTGCAACGCGCGCAGAGCACGCACCGTTCGCGGTCGAGCAGCACCTGCGTGGAGATCGGCACGGGCTTCTCGTAGGTCCGCTTCTTCCCCTCGAAGCGGGAATCGGCCTGGCCGTGCGACATGGCCTGGTTCTGCAGCGGGCACTCACCGCCCTTGTCGCAGACCGGGCAGTCCAGCGGGTGGTTGATGAGCAGCAGCTCCATCACACCGTGCTGTGCCTTCTCGGCGACGGGCGAGGTGAGGTGGGTCTTCACCACCATTCCGTCGGTGCAGGTGATGGTGCAGGACGCCATGGGCTTGCGCTGGCCCTCGACCTCGACGATGCACTGGCGGCAGGCGCCGGCCGGGTCGAGGAGGGGGTGGTCGCAGAACCGGGGGATCTCGATGCCGAGCTGCTCGGCGGCCCGGATGACCAGGGTGCCCTTGGGCACGCTGATCTCGGCGCCGTCGATCGTCAGCGATACGAGGTCCTCCGGCGGGACCGCCGCCTGCCCCCCTCCCGAGGGAGCATTGGTGGTCACGGTCATGCGTTCACCTCCGTGCGGTCGGCCCAGGCCGTCGACTTGGCCGGGTCGAAGGGGCAGCCGCGGCCCGTGATGTGCTGCTCGTACTCCTCGCGGAAGTACTTCAGCGAGGAGAAGATCGGCGAGGCGGCACCGTCGCCGAGGGCACAGAAGGACTTGCCGTTGATGTTGTCGGCGATGTCGTTCAGCTTGTCGAGGTCGGACATGGCGCCCTTGCCGGCCTCGATGTCACGCAGCAACTGGACCAGCCAGTACGTCCCTTCGCGGCACGGTGTGCACTTGCCGCAGGACTCGTGGGCGTAGAACTCGGTCCAGCGGGTGACGGCGCGCACGACGCAGGTCGTCTCGTCGAAGCACTGGAGCGCCTTCGTGCCGAGCATGGACCCCGCGGCGCCCACCCCTTCGTAATCGAGAGGGACGTCGAGGTGCTCGTCGGTGAACATCGGCGTCGAGGAGCCGCCCGGTGTCCAGAACTTCAGCCGGTGACCGGGGCGCATGCCACCGCTCATGTCGAGGAGCTGGCGGAGCGTGATGCCGAGCGGGGCCTCGTACTGGCCGGGGCCCGCGACGTGGCCGCTGAGGGAGTAGAGCGTGAAGCCCGGGGACTTCTCGCTGCCCATCGACCTGAACCAGTCCTTGCCCTTGTTCAGGATCGCGGGAACCGATGCGATCGACTCGACGTTGTTCACCACAGTCGGGCACGCGTAGAGGCCCGCGACGGCAGGAAAGGGGGGACGGAGCCGCGGTTGGCCCCGGCGGCCTTCGAGCGAGTCGAGCAGTGCGGTCTCCTCACCGCAGATGTACGCGCCCGCGCCCGCGTGCACGGTGAGTTCGAGGTCGAGCCCGCTGCCCAGGACGTTCTCGCCGAGGAAGCCGGCCGCGTAGGCCTCGCGCACGGCCTCGTGCAACCGCCGCAGCACTGGGACGACTTCACCACGCAGATAGATGAAGGCATGCGAAGACCTGATGGCGTAACACGCGATGACGATGCCCTCGATGAGGCTGTGCGGGTTCGCGAAGAGGAGCGGGATGTCCTTGCAGGTCCCCGGCTCCGACTCGTCGGCGTTGACAACTAGATAGTGAGGCTTGCCGTCCCCCTGGGGAATGAACTGCCACTTCATCCCCGTCGGGAACCCCGCGCCGCCGCGTCCGCGCAGACCGGAGTCCTTGACGTACGCGATCAGGTCGTCCGGCGACATCGCCAGCGCCTTGCGGAGCCCCTCGTACCCCTCGTGCCTCCGGTAGACGTCCAGAGTCCAGGACTCGTCCTCGTCCCAGAAGGCCGACAGCACGGGTGCGAGCAGCTTCTCCGGGCTGGTGCCCTTGATCTCGGCTGCCACGGTCATCACTCCCCCTCCTCGGCGGTAGGCCCTGCCGGGTTGGAAGGGTCGGATGCCGATGTGTCCTGCGGCGCGTCGTGCGAGCTCAGGTGTTCCGTCGGGGACGGGTCGTGCACGGCCCGGTCCTGCGGCGCGTCGTGCGGTCCGCCGTCCCGCGGGTGCACCACGCGCGCGGCGGGCGCCTCACCCTTGGCCAGCCGCAGGCCGGCCAGGGAGGCGGGACCCGCGCTGCCGCCGGCCGCGACGGCGCCGTCCCGTTCGTCGGGGAAGCCCGCCAGGATCCGGGCGGTCTCCTTGAAGGTGCAGATCGGCGCACCGCGCGTGGGCGTCACCGGCCGTCCCGCGCGCAGGTCGTCGACGAGGGCGCGGACGCTCGCCGGGGTCTGGTTGTCGAAGAACTCCCAGTTGACCATCACGACCGGCGCGAAATCGCAGGCCGCGTTGCACTCGATGTGCTCCAGGGTGACCTTGCCGTCCTCGGTGGTCTCGCCGTTCCCGACGCCGAGGTGCTCCTGGAGGGACTCGAAGATGGCGTCGCCGCCCATGACCGCGCACAGCGTGTTGGTGCAGACGCCGACCTGGTAGTCGCCGCTCGGCCTGCGCCGGTACATGCTGTAGAAGGTGGCGACCGCGGTGACCTCGGCCGTGGTCAGGTTCAGCATGTCCGCGCAGAACCGCATCCCGGTGCGCGTGACGTGCCCCTCCTGCGACTGCACGAGGTGCAGCAGCGGCAGGAGGGCGGACCGGGAGTCCGGGTAGCGGGCGATGACCTCGCGCGCGTCGGTCTCCAGCCGGGCCCGGACGTCGTCCGGGTAGTCGGGCGCGGGCAGTTCCGGCATGCCCAGGCTGACGCCCCGCTCCGAAGAAGAGGTGGTCACCGGTCGACGCCTCCCATCACGGGGTCGATGGACGCCACGGCGACGATGACGTCGGCGACCTGGCCGCCCTCGCACATCGCCGCCATGGCCTGCAGGTTGGTGAAGGACGGGTCCCGGAAGTGGACCCGGAAGGGGCGGGTGCCGCCGTCGGACGCGACGTGCACGCCGAGCTCGCCCTTGGGCGACTCCACCGCCAGGTAGGTCTGGCCCGGTGGCACGCGGAAGCCCTCGGTGACCAGCTTGAAGTGGTGGATCAGGGCCTCCATGGAGGTGCCCATGATTTTTTTGATGTGGTCGAGGGAGTTGCCCAGTCCGTCCGGTCCCAGCGCCAGCTGGGCGGGCCAGGCGATCTTCTTGTCGGCGACCATGACCGGGCCGGGCTGGAGCCGGTCCAGGCACTGCTCGACGATCCGCAGCGACTGGCGCATCTCCTCCAGCCGGATCAGGAAGCGGCCGTAGGAGTCGCAGGTGTCGGCGGTCGGGATGTCGAAGTCGTACGTCTCGTAGCCGCAGTACGGCTGGGCCTTGCGCAGGTCGTGCGGCAGGCCGGTCGACCTGAGGACCGGCCCCGTGGCGCCGAGGGCCATGCAGCCGGCCAGGTCGAGGTAGCCGACGTCCTGCATGCGGGCCTTGAAGATGGGGTTCCCGGTGGCGAGCTTGTCGTACTCCGGGAGGTTCTTCTTCATCTTCTTCACGAACTCGCGGATCTGGTCCACCGCGCCGGGCGGCAGGTCCTGGGCGAGTCCGCCCGGGCGGATGTACGCGTGGTTCATCCGCAGGCCGGTGATCAGCTCGTAGATGTCGAGGATCAGTTCACGGTCGCGGAAGCCGTAGATCATGATCGTGGTGGCGCCGAGTTCCATGCCGCCGGTGGCGATGCACACCAGGTGCGAGGAGAGCCGGTTCAGCTCCATCAGCAGGACCCGGATGATCGAGGCGCGGTCCGGGATCTCGTCCTCGATGCCGAGGAGCTTCTCGACGCCCAGGCAGTACGCCGTCTCGTTGAAGAACGGCGTCAGGTAGTCCATGCGCGTCACGAACGTGGTGCCCTGCGTCCAGGTCCGGTACTCGAGGTTCTTCTCGATACCGGTGTGCAGGTAGCCGATACCGCAGCGGGCCTCGGTGACCGTCTCGCCGTCGATCTCCAGAATCAGGCGGAGCACGCCGTGGGTGGACGGGTGCTGCGGTCCCATGTTGACGACGATGCGCTCGTCGTCGGCGCGGGCGGCGGACTGGACGACCTCGTCCCAGTCGCCGCCGGTGACCGTGTAGACGGTGCCTTCGGTGGTCTCGCGCGCGGAGGCCGCGGACGCTGACTGTGTGCTGCTCACGAGTACGACCTCCGCTGGTCCGGAGCCGGGATCTGGGCACCCTTGTACTCGACGGGGATGCCGCCGAGGGGGTAGTCCTTGCGCTGCGGAAAGCCCTGCCAGTCGTCCGGCATCATGATCCTCGTCAGGGCCGGGTGACCGTCGAAGACGATGCCGAAGAAGTCGTACGTCTCGCGCTCGTGCCAGTCGTTCGTCGGGTAGACGGAGACCAGTGACGGGATGTGCGGGTCGCTGTCGGGGGCGCTGACTTCGAGGCGGATCAGCCGGTTGTGGGTGATCGAGCGCAAGTGGTAGACGGCGTGCAGCTCGCGGCCCTTGTCGTGCGGGTAGTGGACGCCGCTGACGCCGGTGCAGAGTTCGAAGCGCAGGGCCGGGTCGTCGCGCAGGGTGCGGGCGACGCGGACCAGGTGCTCGCGTTCGATGTGGAAGGTCAGCTCGTCGCGGTCGACGACCGTCTTCTCGATGGCGTTGTCGGGCAGGAGTCCCTGCTCCTCCAGCGCCCCCTCCAGCTCGTCGGCGACCTCGTCGAAGTATCCGTATGCGCCTTCGGCGCGCGGGCCGCCGTAGGGCCTGCTCGCCGGCCCGGGGAGCCGGACGGAGCGGACCAGGCCGTCGTAGCCGGAGGTGTCGCCGCCGTTGTTGGCGCCGAACATCCCGCGCTGGACGCGGATCTCCTCGCCGCCCTGACCGCGCCGGCCGGGCAGGTTCTCCGCGGAGAGGTCCTTCTCGGGGTTCACCCCGTTCGCGTCACCTGCCGTGTTGTTCGCGTCGCTCACCGCAGCAGCCCCTTCATCTCGATGGTGGGCAGGGCCTTGAGCGCCGCTTCCTCCGCCTCGCGGGCCGCCTCCTCGGCGTTCACCCCGAGCTTGGAGCTCTGGATCTTCTGGTGGAGCTTGAGGATGGCGTCCATCAGCATCTCGGGCCGCGGCGGACAGCCGGGGAGGTAGATGTCGACCGGGACGATGTGGTCGACGCCCTGGACGATCGCGTAGTTGTTGAACATGCCGCCCGACGACGCGCAGACCCCCATGGAGATCACCCACTTCGGGTTCGGCATCTGGTCGTAGACCTGCCTCAGCACCGGCGCCATCTTCTGACTGACCCGGCCCGCGACGATCATCAGGTCCGCCTGCCGCGGTGAGCCGCGGAAGACCTCCATGCCGAAGCGCGCCAGGTCGTAGCGGCCGGCGCCGGTGGTCATCATCTCGATGGCACAGCAGGCGAGGCCGAAGGTGGCGGGGAAGACGGACGACTTGCGTACCCAGCCTGCGGCCTGCTCGACGGTGGTCAGCAGGAAGCCGCTCGGCAGTTTTTCTTCGAGTCCCATGTCAAAGGCCCCTCAGTCCCATTCCAGGCCGCCGCGCCGCCATACGTACGCGTACGCGACGAAGACGGTGAGCACGAAGAGCAGCATCTCCACGAGCCCGAAAATCCCCAGGGCGTCGAAGCTGACGGCCCAGGGGTAGAGGAAGACGATCTCGATATCGAAGATGATGAAGAGCATCGCCGTCAGGTAGTACTTGATGGGGAAGCGCCCGCCGCCGGCCGGCGTGGGGGTCGGCTCGATGCCGCACTCGTAGGCCTCGAGCTTCGCCCGGTTGTACCGCTTCGGACCGATCAGCGTGGCCATGACCACGGAGAAGATCGCAAAGCCTGCCCCGAGGGCTCCCAGTACGAGGATGGGCGCATACGCGTTCACCGCTCCTCGCTCCTCTCAGTCGGCATTGACTGCATGGGGTCCCCCCTGGTCACGCGGAGCCGAGACCTGGGGGAGGTCGCATCAGACTCACCACCGCCCCAGCAACCCCACGAGCCCCGCTCGTCCCGGCGAAGATCGCGAACATGTGAAGCAGGTCACAAGCCCAACTGCCTCGCATCCTATGCCCGCCGCTCTGTGATCTGCGACACGGGGTATTGCACAAGCTTTGTGATCTCCACCACCTGACGAAGGATCATGAAGTCGGATGAGCGGTGATCTTCACACAAGAAGCGTTCACCTGATCACCAGACGTGACATTTTCGATCGTCACTGCTGGCCAGAGGGCGCGAGCAGGGGGCGTCTCAATATCAAGATGCTTCCCTTGCATGCAAATTGGTGCTGGACGGGATCCCTTGATAGAGGACGCGTTCACACATCGGAGGGAGCCGACGGGCACGGTGTGGACACGTGCACGCGTTCACGAGCGCCGGGGGTCCGGTCCCGCGCCACGGACGCGGCCGACGAGGTAACCGTTCCGTGACGTGCGCCACATCCATGAGAGCCGCCTGAGAACCGGGCTTGGCCAACGGTCCCAACAAGTGGTAAGCGCGGGGCAATTCGGGCGTAACGATCAAAGTCCGTGATCACAGGCCGGTTACGGGCCGCCCGCAATGTCCGCTAGGGCGTCAATAAGGAGCGACACGCCCGGGATTCGGAGCCCGGTTGAACAACTGTGGCGCAGCACACGTTTCTTGAAGGTATGGAGGAGCTCCTGATACCGGTTGTCCCTATGTCCCACACCGCTCACATACGCAGCCACCGGAAGCCCCGCCGCAGCGCGTCGACCATCGCGATGCGGGCCGGAGTTGCCGGTGGCGTCCTCAGCACCCTGGCAGTGGCCGGGGCGTCGGGTTCGGCCAACGCGGCCGAACCGGTGACGCAGACCCTCGAGCTGCCCACCCTGACGGCCGACCTGGCCGCTCAGGTCGCCCAGTCCGCGGACGTCACGCAACAGGCGGCCGCGAGCTACGAGCTGCAGGCCGAGCGTGACGCGGCCGCCGCGAAGGCCGCCAAGGAGGCCAAGGCGGACCTCGCCGAGGCCAAGAAGAAGGCCGCGCAGAAGAAGAAGGCCGCGGATGCCGCGCGCAGGGCGGCCGCCGAGCGTGCCTCGCGCACCGCCGAGCGTGCCACCCTGAGCGCCTCCGTGGGCACCGGGTCCTCCGACGGCTCGGGCAGCAGCGTCGGCAGCAGCTCGTCCTCGGCCACCGGTTCGGCCGCCGCCGTCGTCTCCTTCGTGCAGTCCCAGGTCGGCGACGCCTACGTCTCCGGCGGCACCGGTCCCAACTCCTGGGACTGCTCCGGCCTGGTGCAGGCCGCCTTCAAGCAGGTCAACATCGACCTGCCGCGCGTCTCCCAGTCCCAGTCCACCGCCGGCACCCAGGTCGGGCTGGACAACCTCCAGCCGGGCGACATCCTGTACTGGGGCGGCGCGGGCAGCGCGTACCACGTGGGCGTGTACGTCGGTGACGGCATGTTCGTCGGCGCGCAGAACTCGTCCACCGGCGTCGTCAAGGCGTCGCTGTCGTACGACCCGCCGAGCGGCGCGGTGCGCGTGCTGTAGTCCACGCGCGTACGCACTCGCACAACGCGGACACATCCGCACGAAGGACCGCAGCCGCTCAGGGGCAGCGGTCCTTCGGCCTCTCCTGACACGCTCCGGTGCTGGAGCCCCTCGACCCGGCCGCCCGGCGGCTGCTCGACGAGGGTGAGGGGTGCCTGTCGGTGCCGGGCGCCGTCATGGCCCTACCGCGGCCCGACCGGGCCGTCGTACGAGGCCTCGACCGGGACGGCGGCCCGCTCCTCGTCGAAGGCACCGGCTGGTTCGCGCGCTGCCTCGCCCACGAGACCGACCACGTGAACGGGCACGTCTGCCTGGACCGGCTCTCCGGACGGGAGCGGAAGGCGGCGCTGCGGCAGTCGGCGGACCGGCGGGACGAGGTCCTCGCGCGCCGGGCCGCCAACGCCGCGGCTCTCGACTGACCGAAGGCCGGTCAGGCCTTCGGCGCGACCTTGCTCAGTCCGTTGATGATGCGGTCCATCGCGTCGCCGCCCGTCGGGTCCGTCAGGTTGGCGAGCATCTTGAGGGTGAACTTCATCAGGATGGGGTGGGTGAGGCCGCGCTGGGTCGCGATCTGCATGACCTTCGGGTTGCCGATGAGCTTCACGAAGGCGCGGCCCAGCGTGTAGTAGCCGCCGTAGGTGTCCTTCAGGACGCGCGGGTAGCGCTGCAGGGCGATCTCGCGCTGCGCCGGCGTGGCCCGCGCGTGCGCCTGGACGATGACGTCGGCGGCGATCTGGCCGGACTCCATGGCGTAGGCGATGCCCTCGCCGTTGAAGGGGTTCACCAGGCCGCCGGCGTCGCCGACGAGGAGCAGGCCCTTGGTGTAGTGGGGCTGGCGGTTGAAGGCCATGGGCAGGGCGGCACCGCGGATCGGGCCGGTCATGTTGTCCGGGGTGTAGCCCCAGTCCTCCGGCATGGAGGCACACCACGCCTTGAGGATCTCGCGCCAGTCGAGTTCCTTGAAGGAGGCGGAGGTGTTCAGCACGCCCAGGCCGACGTTCGAGGTGCCGTCGCCCATGCCGAAGATCCAGCCGTAGCCCGGCAGGAGCCGGTCCTGGGCGCCGCGGCGGTCCCACAGCTCCAGCCAGGACTCCAGGTAGTCGTCGTCGTGGCGGGGCGAGGTGAAGTACGTGCGGACCGCGACGCCCATCGGGCGGTCCTCGCGGCGGTGCAGGCCCATCGCCAGGGACAGCCGCGTGGAGTTGCCGTCGGCGGCCACGACCAGCGGCGCGTGGAAGGTGACCTCGCGTTTCTCCTCCCCCAGCTTGGCGTGCACGCCGGTGATGCGGCCGGTGCGGTCGTCGACGACGGGGGCGCCGACGTTGCAGCGCTCGTACAGGCGGGCGCCCGCCTTCTGGGCCTGCCGGGCGAGCTGCTCGTCGAAGTCGTCCCGCTTGCGGACCAGTCCGTAGTCGGGGAAGGAGGCCAGATCCGGCCAGTCCAGCTGGAGTCGGGAGCCGCCGCCGATGATGCGCAGGCCCTTGTTGCGCAGCCAGCCGGCCTCCTCGGAGATGTCGATTCCCATGGCGACGAGCTGCTTCACCGCGCGCGGGGTGAGGCCGTCACCGCAGACCTTCTCCCGGGGGAAGGCGGTCTTCTCCAGCAGCAGGACGTCGAGCCCTGCCTTGGCCAGGTGGTAGGCGGTGGTGGAGCCGGCTGGCCCCGCGCCCACGACGATCACATCGGCGGTGTTGTCGGAGAGGGGCTCGGTCACGGCGGGATCTCCCCAGAGTTCGAAATCTGCGTGCCGACGGGCACTGGACATGGGCAGTCTATTCAGCGACATCGATCACCCGGCTGAAGGGCTGCCCAGTGAAGCGACCTCTCCCCGCTGTACGGTTGCGCGTCCCCACCGACGAGGACGCCGTCGCCTGGCACCGGGTCTTCGACGACCCGGACGTCATGGAGTTCCACGGCGGGAGGTCCGCGGAGCTGTCCGTCTACGAGGAACTCACCGCCCGCCAGCGCCGGCACGACGCCGAGCACGGCTTCTGCCTGTGGTCCATGGTGGACGAGGACGGCCGGGTCATGGGCTTCACCGGCGCCCAGCCGTGGCCGCAGGACTGGGGCCCCAAGGGCGAGATCGAGATCGGCTGGCGCCTCGGGCGGGAGCACTGGGGCAAGGGGTACGTCACGGCGGCGGCCCGGCAGACGCTGACGCGGGTGCGGGCGGCGGGTGTGGCGGAGGTGGTCGCGATGGTCGACGCCCGCAACGCACGGTCCATCGCGGTCACGGGGCGGCTGGGCATGCGACTCGCCGAGGTCTTCACCACGCCGGCCTCCCAGCGGCAGGGACACTGCTACCGACTCCCCCTGACCACGGACCACGACGAACAGTGATCGACTGTCACAGTAGGCCACTCGGTACTTCCGGGCGGTACGCGGCGGGGCTGCCCTGCCGGGTACCGCTGGGGGTGGCGTTTCCCCGGCTCGCCCTGAATCCCCTCAGCTCGCCCCGAATCCCCTCAGCTCGCCCTGAGCCGCCTCAGCTCGCCTCGAGCCCGCTCTCCTTGAACCCCCGGTGCAGCGCCACCACGCCGCCCGTCAGGTTCCGGTACGCCACCTTGGACCAGCCCGCCTTGCCCAGTCGCTGTGCGAGCGCCGGCTGGTCGGGCCAGGCACGGATGGACTCGGCGAGGTAGACGTACGCGTCGGGGTTGGACGACACCGCGCGGGCCACCGGCGGCAGGGCGCGCATCAGGTACTCGGTGTAGACGGTCCGGAACGGCGTCCAGGTCGGGTGCGAGAACTCGCAGATGACGACCCTGCCGCCGGGCCTCGTCACCCGGTACAGCTCGCGCAGCGCCGCGTCCGTGTCCTGCACGTTGCGCAGCCCGAAGGAGATGGTGACGGCGTCGAAGACGTCGTCCTTGAACGGCAGCCGCGTCCCGTCGCCCGCGGTGAACGGCAGCCACGGGTGCCGCCCCTTGCCGACCTGGAGCATGCCGAGGGAGAAGTCGCAGGGGACGACGTAGGCACCGGTGCGGGCGAAGGGCAGGGAGGAGGTCGCGGTGCCGGCCGCGAGGTCCAGGATCTTCTGCGCGGGGCGGGCGTCGACGGCTCTGGCGACCTCCTTGCGCCATGCCCGGTCCTGGCCGAGCGACAGCACGGCGTTCGTCAGGTCGTACCGTTCCGCGACGTGGTCGAACATCGAGGCGACTTCGTGCGGCTGCTTGTTCAGGGAAGCGCGGGTCACCGGCCCATTGTTGCAGCACGGGCTCACGGCAGCAGGCGCGGCCTCTTCCGCGCGGCGACATCCTCCACCCACCCGAACAGAAGCACGAACACCGCGATCAGGGCCCACCCCACCCCCAGCAGGAACCACTGGCTGTCCAGCGGCAGGTAGGCCTCGAACGCCGGCACCTCCCAGAGCCGGTCGATCAGCGGCACGGCCAGGACGAGGGCGAGCTCGTGCCAGAGGTAGACCGTCACCGCGCGGGCGTTGAGGACGGTCACCAGCCTGTCCGGGCGCCGGAACCTGGCGAGCCTCGTGAAGCCGATGCCGAGCCGCTCCTTGGCGTACATCAGCAGCGTCACGAACCCGGCCGACCAGAAGGCCTGGGCGAGCGGGATGTCGTCGAGGTCGTACGTGCCGTACTCCGCCCGGTGCGCGAACGCGTACCAGCCGCCGTAGGCGAGCGCGGCGACCGACAGGGCGAGGACCCCGGCGGGCTTCAGGCGCCGCAGCACGCCGTCGCGGTGGGCGAAGCCCAGGAGCCAGCAGAAGAGGTACGTCGCCAGGTCGAGCAGTCCGGCCCCGAAACGGTTCTCCGGCGGCTGCCAGACGAACCGGAGGACCACGACCGGGGCGAGGGACAGCAGCAGTACCGGCACCGGAGCGAGCCGGAACACCCGGAGCAGCAGCGGCGAGAGCAGCACGAACCACAGGTAGGTGCGCAGGTACCAGAGGATCTCCCAGACCTGCTCGCCCCAGGCGCTGCCGGGCGGATCGCCGAGCGGCACGACCCAGAAGACGATCTGCCACCCCGGCATCCAGCCGCGCACCAGCATCGCGCCCACCACGACGGCGCCCCAGCACCAGAACGGCGGGAGCAGGCGGCGCAGCCGGCTCCGGATCACCGCCGGGGCGGGGCGCCCGAGCGACTTGGCCATCAGGGTGCCGGCCAGGCCGAACATGACTCCCATGGAGGGGAAGACCAGCCCGGCCCAGGGCCAGCAGAAGGCGTGGTACGCGACGACGCGGACCAGGGCGAGCGCGCGGAGGGTGTCGAAGTACCGGTCGCGCTCCGGCGCCGCGCCCACCGCGCTCCCGGGGTGCGCCGCGGGGGCGCGGCGCACCGCGCCCTTCCGGTGGGCGCCCGTCACCCGGTCCCCGTGGTCCCCGTCGGCGTCCCCACCTCGCCCGTCCGCTTCAGTTTCTGCCAGCGCAGCCGGCCGCCGGTGAGGGCGGTGACGCAGGAGTGGATGAGGACGAGGTACATCATCTGCCGGTACGCCAGCTGCTGGAGCGGCATCATCAGCAGGTACCGGTACTTCTCCCGGTCGAGCCGGAAGGCGTAGGCAGCGCACACCAGCTGGATGCCGAGCACCGCCAGCCACGCGAGCAGCGCCGACCGGAAGTCGACGAAGACCATCGAGTAGACGGTGAACACGTCGATGAGCGGGGCGAAGACCGGCGTGACCACCTGGAAGAGCACGACCAGCGGCATGCCGACCCGCCCGAAGCGGCCCGAGGGCCCCTTGTCCGTCAGGGAGCGGCGGTGCTTCCACAGCGCCTGCATGGTGCCGTAGGACCAGCGGTAGCGCTGGGACCAGAGCTGTCCCAGCGAGCCCGGCGCCTCCGTCCAGGCCCGGGCGTGCTCCTCGTACACCACCCGCCATCCGGCCCGGTGCAGGGCGATGGTGATGTCGGTGTCCTCGGCGAGCGTGTCGTCGCTCATGCCGCCGGCCTCCAGGACCGCCTCGCGGCGGAACGCGCCGATCGCGCCGGGGATGGTCGGCATGCAGCGCAGCAGGTCGTACATGCGCCGGTCGAGGTTGAAGCCCATCACGTACTCGATGTGCTGCCAGGCGCCGATGAGAGTGCGCCGGTTGCCGACCTTGGCGTTGCCCGCGACCGCGCCGACGCCGGGGTCGGCGAAGGGCTGCACCAGGTGCCGCACGGTGTCCGGTTCGAAGACGGTGTCGCCGTCCATCATCACGACGATGTCGTACCGGGCGTGCCGGACACCGTTGTTGAGGGCGGCGGGCTTGCCCGCGTTGGCCTGCCGGACGACGCGGACGCCGGGCAGTCCCAGTGACTCGGCGATCTCGGCCGTACCGTCCGTCGAACCGTCGTCCACGACGATGATCTCGATCGGGTGGGTGCTGCGGGCCAGCGACCGGAGGGTGGCGGCTATGCACTCCTTCTCGTTGTACGCCGGGACGATCACGCTCACCGGCCCGGTGACGGGTGGCCCCCAGCTGAAGCGGCGTCTGTCGCGCTGTCCGTGGTGGCGGCGGGCGAGGATCAGCATCATCCCGAAACGGCCCATGACGGCGACGCCCACGACCATGAGGCCGACGGACAGCGCCGGCACCGTCCACTCGGCGACGGCGACGGCCGCGATGAGCGCCTTGCCCTCGTAGAGGGTCGTGCCGGTGGCCTTGTGGTGGGCGGCCTGGAGAGGGTCTTCGGTACCGGCCCGGGCGTCGGCGGGTCCGCCGGCGGGCTGCTGGTCGGCCATGACGCCGCTGATGGTGGTGAAGGTGTAGCCCTTCGCCTTCATCTTCTCGATGTACTGGGGCAGCGCCTCGATCGTCTGCGACCGCTCGCCGCCGGAGTCGTGGAAGAGGACGGAGGC
This sequence comes from Streptomyces sp. NPDC017890, assembly GCF_044328675.1. Classification (NCBI taxonomy): domain Bacteria; kingdom Bacillati; phylum Actinomycetota; class Actinomycetes; order Kitasatosporales; family Streptomycetaceae; genus Streptomyces; species Streptomyces sp. NPDC017890. The sequence continues at coordinate 110,399 of NZ_JBIRHU010000002.1, read as the reverse complement.
ACCCTCGTCGCCCTCGGGCGTCGCCCAGTCGACGATCTTCGAGACGCCGGGCTGTTTCCAGTCGTCGCTGTCGGTGTCGATGAAGACGCTGGTGTAGCCGTCCTCGCCGAGCTGCTCGTAGACGGGCCAGCTGTAGTTGTCGATGGCGTCCGTCTCGGAGGAGTACGGCGCCCGGAACAGCGTGCTGGTGATGCCGGCCGCACCCGCGAGGGCGAGCTGGGTCTGCTCGATCTCACGGGTGACGCGCGCTTCGCTCTGGTAGGAGAGATCGACGTGGGTGAAGGTGTGGACGCCCACCTCGTTGCCCTGCTCGACCAGGTCCCGCACGACGTCCGGGTAGCGCGCGATCATCGACCCGACCAGGAAGAACGTGCCGGGCACGTCGTACTCCTCCAGGATCTCCAGCACCTTCGGCGTCCAGGTGGGGTCCGGGCCGTCGTCGAAGGTCAGGACGATCGTCTTGTCCGGGACGGAGGCCGTGGTGGCCTGTCCGCCGCGGAAGGTGAGGATCGGCCCGCCCTCGAGGACTTCTTCGGGAACGTCGCTCGCGGCGGCGCCGGTGCGTACGCGGTGGTCGCCGCCGACCTCCGCGCGCAGGTAGCCGTCGAGGAGCATCACGCTGGTCAGCGCGAGCAGGAGCAGCAGGGCGAGCAGGACCCGTGGCCGCTGGAGCGCCGTGGCCCGGCCGGCGGCCCGCTCGATGCGGGAGGGGGCACGGCGGCGGCCGCGGGAGGACGGGGAAGGCGGGGCGGGGGGCGTGGGTGAGGGCGTCGTCATGGGGTGGGGACGTTCCGGTCAGTCGGAGGTGGCGGTGGCGGAGGTGGTGGAGGTGGAGGTGGCGGTGGCGGTGGCGGTGGCGGAGGGTGCGGTGGCCGCGCCGGTGGGTGCGCCCGAGGGCCGCGTGGCCGCGCCGGTGGGCGGCGTGCCCGTCGGCATGAGGCCGCCCTGCGGGCCCGCACCGCCGCCGGGACCCGGGCCGCCGTCCTGTCCGCCGCCGAAGGGCAGCAGCGAGGACGGGGACACCGAGGTGCCGATGCCCATGAAGGCCAGGCCCAGGACGGCCGCGTAGCCGACGCAGACCGCTCCGACGAGGAGTCCCAGCCGGCGCAGCAGCCGGGCCCGGCGTCCCGAGGCGTCGACGAACACGGGCCCTTCCGCGGACCCGTTGCCGCGTTTGCGACGGCGACCGCGCGTGGCGGCGCGGGATGCGATGGCAGGCTCGGATTGCATTCCCCGGACGTTAGGGAGCTTTGCCTGGCGCCGACTCTGACCTCGTTGTGAGATCCCGGTGAAGAGCGGCGCAGTCTGTCCGCACCCTGTGAGACGGCGGGAAACCGCGCCCTTTCCTCAGGAAAGCCCCAGCAACGCGTGAGAGGTTCACTCGTCCGACGACGAGAACGCGAGAACAGGAGCGTGCTGCACATGAGGGCTTACCGGAAGGCGGCGGCCGGGTGCGCCCTGCTGCTCGCCCTGGCCACCGCGGGCTGCGCCGGGCAGGACGACGGCGCGGGCGGCACGGGCGCCGCGGAGGACAAGGCCACCACGGCACCGTCCGAGTCGTCCGCGCCGGTCACCGCCTACGCCCCCTACGTCAACGCCACCACGGCCTCCGCGACCGACTCCAACGGCTCCCCGGCAACGTACAACCTGGCGTTCGTCATCTCCTCCGGCAACGACTGCGTCCCGCGCTGGAACGGGGCCCAGGACATCGACGACACCTCCGTCGCCTCACGCGTCGCGAAGCTGACGGAGTTGGGCGCCGACGTCCGCGTCTCCTTCGGCGGCGCCTCCGGGACGGAACTGGCGGCGGCCTGCGACAGCGCCTCGGACCTGGCGGACGCGTACGGCGCGGCCCTGGACGCGGCCGGTGCCACGCGGGCGGACTTCGACATAGAGGGCGACGACCTGACCGACACGGACTCCGTCGCCCTGCGCTCGGAGGCGATCGCGCTGCTCCAGGAGGAACGCGACGGACTGGAGGTCTCCTTCACCCTCCCGGTGATGCCCTCGGGCCTGGACTCCGACTCCCTGACACTGCTCGCGTCCGCCAACGACCACAGCGTGCGGGTCTCCACGGTCAACCTCATGACCATGAACTACGGGGAGTCCTACGACGGCGACATGGGCGAGTACGCCCTCACCTCGGCCCAGGCCGCGCACACACAGCTCCGTGAGATCTTCGGCACCTCGGACGCGGACGCCTGGCGGGGCATGGCGCTCACCTCGATGCTCGGCGTCAACGACGTCGCCGGCGAGACCTTCACCCTCGCCGACGCGGCGGAGGTGCGCGCGTTCGCCGAGGAGAAGGGCATCGCGTGGGTCTCGATGTGGGCCGCCTTCCGGGACAAGCGGTGCGCCGAGGACGCGTCGGCCACCGACGCGCTCACCACGTGCAGTGGCGTGGAGCAGGAGGACGGGGCGTTCGGAACGGTGTTCGGCGCGTAAGCCCGTCGGACGTTCCGCGCGTAGGCCCCGTGGGGCCGCGCGCTCAGCGTCCCCGGTACACCAGACGGCCGCCCACGACGGTGGCCACGCACGTGGACGCGCCGTCCCGCACGAGCGCCGTCCGGTCGGGTACGTCGAACACCGCGAACCGGGCGGGCTTCCCGGGAGCGAGCGCGGGAAGCAGCACCAGCGGCACCGGCGAGAAGGACGCGGGCCCGGGCAGGGCGGCCGGACGCGCCGCCACGGCGAGCCCCGCTCCGCGCACCGCGTCCAGGGCCGCGCGGCTCCGCAGCTCTCCGGCGACGGCGACCGTGCCGTGCGCCAGCATGCGCTGTACCCCTCGGCGCGCGCTGGCGCCCCGCGCGGACGCGTTCGCACCGAGGAGGGCGAGCCCGCGCTCCCCGAAGACCGGCTCGGTGCCCAGCCGGTCCGCTTCGCGCGGGTCGGGGTGGTAGGTCCGCTCCAGCAGTTCCGGGCCGTACGGGTTGAGCAGGCCGGGCGTCAGGATGCCGGGCCACCGGCGCACCCGCGCCCGCGGGTGGTCGGCGGCCAGTGCCTCGTACGGGCCGACGGCGGCGAGATGCGCGCCGTCGACCACGACGGCCGTCTCGGGCGAGGCTTCGCAGGTGTGGATCGTCAGCACGACGGCCTCAGTTGGAGGCGAGCAGCTTCAGCTCGGGATGCGCGGTGCCGCCCTCGATGGCCGTCGACGAGATGTGGGAGACGACGCGCTCGTCGACGGGGTCGTTCGCCGGGTCGTCGTGCACGACGAGGTGCTCGTACGTCGTGGCGCGCTGCGCCGGTACGCGCCCCGCCTTGCGGATCAGGTCGATGATCTCCAGCCGGTTGGAGCGGTGCTTGGCACCGGCCGACGACACCACGTTCTCCTCCAGCATGATCGAGCCGAGGTCGTCGGCGCCGTAGTGCAGGGAGAGCTGGCCGACCTCCTTGCCCGTCGTCAGCCAGGAGCCCTGGATGTGGGCGACGTTGTCCATGAACAGCCGGGCGATGGCGATCATCCGCAGGTACTCGAAGAGAGTGGCCTGCGTGCGGCCCTTCAGGTGGTTGTTCTCGGGCTGGTAGGTGTACGGGATGAAGGCGCGGAAGCCGCCGGTGCGGTCCTGCACGTCCCGGATCATGCGCAGGTGCTCGATGCGCTCGGCGTTGGTCTCGCCGGTGCCCATGAGCATGGTGGAGGTCGACTCCACGCCCAGGCCGTGCGCGATCTCCATGATCTCCAGCCAGCGCTCGCCGGACTCCTTCAGCGGCGCGATGGCCTTGCGCGGACGCTCCGGGAGCAGCTCCGCGCCGGCGCCGGCGAAGGAGTCGAGCCCGGCCGTGTGGATGCGCTGGATCGCCTCCTCCACGGAGACCTTCGAGATCCGCGCCATGTGCTCGACCTCGCTCGCCCCCAGGCTGTGGATGACGAGCTGCGGGAACTCCGCCTTGATGGCCGCGAAGTGCTTCTCGTAGTACTCCACGCCGAAGTCCGGGTGGTGGCCGCCCTGGAACATGATCTGCGTGCCGCCCAGCTCGACGGTCTCCGCGCAGCGGCGCAGGATGTCGTCGAGGTCGCGGGTCCAGCCCTTCTTGGTGTCCTTGGGGGCCGCGTAGAAGGCGCAGAACTTGCACGCGGTGACGCACACGTTCGTGTAGTTGATGTTGCGCTCGATGATGTACGTGGCGATGTGCTCGGTACCGGCGTACCTGCGCCTGCGTACGGCGTCGGCGGCGGCGCCCAGCGCGTGCAGCGGGGCGTCGCGGTAGAGGACGAGCGCCTCTTCGGGGGTGATCCGCCCACCGGCGGCGGCGCGGTCGAGGATGGGCTGAAGGTCGGCCTTCTCGGTCACCGGCGTCCCTTTCGCAGAGTTCGTAAGGGTTGTGGACGGACGCGACCAGCCTACGCCAGAGCTTTCACGGGGTGATCCGGGGTGATCCTCAGGCCGCGTAGGCCCCCGCGAGGACGCCGAGGAACGCGCCCGCGATCAGGAACGGCCCGAACGGGATGGCCGTTTTGCGCCCCGCCCGGCGGGCGACGACGAGGGCGCCGCCGTAGAGCGCGCCGAGCAGGAACCCGGCGAAGGTGCCCAGCATCACCGTCGGCCAGCCGTACCAGCCGAGGATCGCGCCGGCGCCCAGCGCGAGCTTGACGTCGCCGAAGCCCATGCCGGCCGGATTGATGAGGAACAGCACGAGATAGCCGGCGCCGAGGGCGAGGGCGCCCAGCAGGGCGGTGGTCCACTCCCCGGCGTGCTCGGGCACGAGCGCGGTGAGACCGAGGAGGACGAGCGCGGCGCCGGCGAGCGGCAGCGTGAGGGGGTCGGGCAGGCGCCGTACCCGCAGGTCCACGGCGGCCAGCAGCACGCCGGCCGGCGCGAGCAGCAGCCAGACGGCCAGCTCGGGCCGGGTGCCGGTGGCGGCGGCGAGGGCGGCGCAGACGAGAGCGGTGACGGCGGCGAGGGGGGCGGCACGGGGGCCGTACCCGGCCGACCCGGCCGACCTGCCCGATTGCCCACCCGCGACCGGCCCACCCGGCTGCCCGTGCGCGACCGGCCCATCCGCCGCCGGCCCGTCCGTGACAGGCCCATCCGCCGCCGGCCCATCCGCGACCGGCCCGTCCGCGACCGACCCGCCCCGCTGTCCGCTCGCGACCGCGTCGGCCGCGCACTGCCCGCACCGTGCCCGCCCGAGCCAGCCCCGGACGGGGTGCGCGCCGGGGCATCGCTCGCGCCAGGCCTCTCCCGAGGGGGCGGAGAAGCGGTAAGCGGCCCGCGGTAGCAGCGCTCCCGTCACCGCGCCCCACCCCGCGGCGACGACGATGACGATGACGTCGAGGTGATCGAGGATCAACCGGCGGCTCTGCTCAGCCCGCTGCCGCGACGCCGTCGCGCCAGGCCGGCAGCAGCTCGTCGAGCAGCGCCTCGGTACGCGGCGGCAGGCCGCGCGCTCCGCTGCGGCCGATGAGGTCGGCGGCGAGGCTGTGCAGCCGGCCGGTGTCGTCGGTGGCGTGCGTGGCGCGCAGCAGTTCGTGCCACAGGCGCTCGTCGTCGGGGGCGGTGCGCAGCGCCGCGTTCAGTGCCTCGATGGCCTTCTCCGCGCGGTTCTTCTCCAGGTGGAACTCGCTGAGCGCCAGCCCGGTGTCCGCGACGAGCAGCGGGAGCTGGGCGTCGATGATCTCGTGGGTGAGCCAGCGGTAGCGGCCCTCGGGCCGGTCGGCGAGCAGGGGGCCCCGCACCAGCACCAGCGCGTCGGTGAGCAGCCGCCCGCGTACCTGGCGGCTGCCGGTGCCCCGGCCCTGCGTGGCCTCGTAGTAGAGGGAGCGCAGCACGTCGAGGTCTGAGACGACGGTCTTGGCGAGGGTGAGCCGCCCGGTGGCGTCGGTGGCGAGCCTCGGTGTGCCGTCGGGGTCGGTGCCCAGCCAGGCCCGCAGGCGTTCGAGCAGGGCGTCACGCACGTCCGCCGTGACGCCGCGCGGCCACAGCGCGGAGGACAGGACGCGCGGGTGGACGCCCTCGCGGTGCAGCAGGAGCAGCGCGAGCGCCTCGTGGAGCTGGGCACTGCGGTCGCCGTCGGGTGCGTCGAGGCCGATGATCTCGTACGGCCCGACGAGGCGGGCGTACACGGCGGGCCGCCCCTGCTCGCTGATGTCGACGAGGAACGGCGGGGTGTTGGCCGGCCCGCCGGGCCCGCCCGGCCCGTGCTCGGGGTCGGCGTCGGTGAACAGCTCCACGACGGCCCGCCGCTGGGCGGCCGGCAGCAACTGGGCGTCCAGCTCCAGCCCGAGGAGCGGGGCGAGCAGCCGGCCCTCGCCGGTGATCTCCATCTCCCAGGCGGCGCCGGTCAGGCCGGTGCCCCCGGTGCCGACGAGGTAGCCGATGCCGAGCCGGCCGGCGTCGGCGGCGAGTTCGGCGAGCCGGAGGGCGTCCTCGTCGGACGGCTCGGCGGCGAGCAGCACGAGGTGCGGTGCCCAACGGGTGTGCTGGGCGGGCCCGGTGCGGCCGGTGAGGACCGAGTCGTGTCCCGCCGCGCCGAGCGCTCCGCGCCGCTGCCGGGTCTCGGCGGACATGGTCTCGAAGAGGTCCTCGAACCCGTCGAGGTGGCGGATCCGGTTGGGCGCGAGGGGCGTGAGGTCGTCCCCGAACCCGACCAGGGTGATGGTCATACGGTCCGACCAGCCGTTGGTGGCCAGTTCGGCGGCGACCGACGCGAACACGGCCGCCCGGTCGGCCTCCGCGCCGCTCAGCGAGACGAGACCGGGCACCGCCTCCAGGTTGAGCAGCAGCCGGGAGTCGTCCATCGTGCCGAGGCTGACGAGACCGGGGTACGGCGCGGCCGTGTCGGCGTCCTCGTACCGCTCGGCGTCGGCGCGGGCGAGCACCCAGAAGGTCTCGTCCTGCCCGGACTGCCAGGGCGTGGGCGGCTTCCCGGACGGCTGGGCGAGCTGCAGGTGCAGGTCGCCGTTGCCGCTCATCCAGGCCGCGTAGACGACGGGCAGCGCGCGGGACTCGGCGGTGAGGGCGGCGGCCAGCCCGCGCAGCGACCGGTCGAGCAGGCGTACGCCCTCGGGGTCGGCGCCGACGAGCAGCGCGTCGCTCACGTCCTGGGCGTCGCCGGTGGGCGTGGGCGGCTCCATGCCACGCCGTCCGCCGACGCCGCCGAGCGCCGACTGCCACAACGCCTGCCGGCGCCGGCGGCCGAGGGCGCCGAGGAGACCGGCGGCGAGGAGGGGCGCGGCGAGGAGTGCCTCGGGAAGCCCGAAGGAGTGCCCGGCCTCCGCGGGGGCGGCGTGCTCCTGCCCGGCGCTGGGTGCGGGCGCGGGGGCCGGGTTCGCGGGCGACGCGGGGGCGGGCCCGGGCCGCTGCTCGGGGAGGGAGACCTGGGCGTCGCTCCCGCCCGCGGCTCCACCGCTCCCCTGCGCGTGGTCCCCGGTCTGCGCGTAGTCGTGGATCTGCTGCCGCACCTGCTCGGAGACGTTCGGCGCCTCGTCGGGCATCTCGACGAGCTCGCCGCCGCGGGCGTCACCGGGCATCTCCATGATCCACCCGGGCCGGATGAGGCTGGCCTCGGACAGCTTGGACCCGTCCGGCTGCACCCGGTCCTTGTTGAGCTCGAAGATCTCGTGGTACCGGCGCCCGTCACCGAGGTGCCGGTCTGCGATCTCCCAGAGGGAGTCGTGGTGGCGCCCCTCCGGTGGCTGGATCCGGTAGTACTTCGTGTCGCCGTGCGCGGCCGAGGCACCGTCGGCGCGGGCCGCGGCCTGCCCGGCCTGCTCGGCGAGGGCGTTCGCGGTACCGGCGGCCTGCTCCTGATGCTGGGCGAAGAGCCCCGGCGTCTGCTGGGCGGCGGCGACGGACGGCTTCTGATTGCCCTCCATGCCCTGCCCGAGCTGCGACAGCCCCGGCGTGAGGCTCGCCGCGGTGGCGCCGACGAGCAGCAGGGCGGCGACGAGCTGCCGCGCCAGCAGCTGACTGGGCCCGGACCCCGGCACCCGCCCCGGCACCCCGACGCCGGACAGCGCGGCCTTGACCTCGACGAGCACGCAGGCGGTGAACTGCGCCCACGCGAACCAGACGATGACGGTCAGGATGCTCAGGAAGGTGTTGACGGTGATCTCGCGCTGCAGCCAGTCGAGGCCGGGCGCACCGTCGGGGAACGGCCACCCGGCCGTCATCGCCAGCGCGAGAGGCACCCCGACGACCAGTCCGGCCAGGACAACGAAGGCGAGGAACGCCTTGACGAAGTCCCCGAACGACCGCCGCCGCACCCGCACCGGCTGAGGCGTCCGGTTCCTCGGTGCCGCCGAAGCAGCCGTCGAGCTTGCGGAGCTTGAGGTGCGGCGTCGCGGCATGGGCGGTGTCCTGGGTCGTGGGCCGTGTGGGACGGAAGCGGCGGGAGCGTCCGGTATGAGGGATGTGCTGAGCCTACAGAGATCTTATGGACTCCCGCCGACACCGTCGAAGGCCCGCGCACGGACGCCCACGCAACATCCGCCCGCTTCAGGCACTTTGCCCCGTAACGCCGTCACCCCTTCACCGCCCCCACACAATCCTCAGAAACCGGCCAGGTCCCTGCACCGCCCCCTGACAGCTTCGCTCCCTGTCGCAACGCCGCACCCCCGGGCGACGCGAAAACCTGCCCCGCCTCCGGCGACTGCGAGATCAACGCCGACGGCTCCACCGGCACGCCGTCCACGACGGGCAAGGCCGACCGGACCCCGCCCTGCGGCATCCACTACCTGCGCGCCTCGAACGGCGAGCCGTACCAGCTGAAGGCGTCGATCCCCTGGGAAATCTCCTGGGAGGGCAACGGCGGAGCCACGGGCGACCTGCCGGACGGCACCTTCGAGACGACGCAGGACATGGAGGTCCAGGAGATCCAGTCCATCAACCGCTGAACAGATCCTCGGCCCGCTCCGCGGTCACCGCACGCTGAGCCCAGACTTCGAGCTGGTTCAGATCCGAGCAGGCAAGCACGCGCTCCCGCACCGCGTCGGGCACCGGGACGTCCCGCCATTCCAGGATGCGCAGGGTCATCTCGGCCCGGTCCTCTACGCGTCCCTCCTCACGTCCCTCCACCCGTCCTTCCTCGCGGACCTTCTCGGCCACCGGGTTGTTGAAGAAGTAGCGGATCTCCGACATCAGGTCCCTCCAGATCTCCTTGGCCCGGGAATCCGCCAGGCACGATTCGATGAGCTGTCCGAACACCGCCGCACTCTCGGCATCGACAGTCCGCAGAGCGAAAGCCAACGGCTCCAGTATGGCGGCGGCCTTGGCGCCCCGCCCATGCGTCATGGCCGACAGGACGGCGAGCGGAATGTCCCTCTCGGCCTCCCGCTCACTCGCGATCACCGGCACGTTGTCCGGGCCGATCACGAGCGGACGCACCGTCATCGAGTGCCAGCCGGGCAGGCCCCGCCGAATGGGCTGCGCCGCCCAGCGCGCCGTCGCGCTGTTCTGTGTGATCACGACGAGCACCGGCTCCCAGCCGTACTTCGCGTACAAGTACGAGAGGTAGTAGGGCCAGCTGCCGCGCTTGCCCTCGTCCTGCTTCCCCTGCGCCTCCACGACGAGGAGGTAAGTGCCTTCGTCGGTGTCCACCCGCATCAGGGTGTCCACCCGCCGTTCGACGGGCTCGATCTCCGTGACGTCGGTGTTCAGGACCGCGAAGTCGCGCGGTTCCGGGAACGGAACACGCAGCACGCTCTGAAACGCCCGCGTCAGCAGCGCGGGGTCCTTCTGGAAGACCCAGTGCAGCGCCTCGTGCGACGAGCTGACCATCAGCTCTCCTTCCTGTACGAAGCGATCAACGCGCTACGCCGCGACGAGGTCACACCACACGTACTTGCCCCGATTCCCGCCCCTGACCAGTGGCTGCCACCCCCACACGTCGGCACACGCCCGCACCAGCGCGAGCCCTCGCCCTTCCTCCGCCTCGGCGAGCGACTCGAACCTCCCCGGCGGCTCGGGCGGCTCCGGGTCCGCGTCCCACGCCCCCACCCGCAGCACGCCTGCCGCCCACCGCACGCGCAGGGCGGCGGGGCCCTTGGTGTGGCGCACGGCGTTGGAGACCAGCTCAGCCGCGAGCAGTTCGGCGGTGTCCACGAGGCGGATGAGGCCGTGCATGGTGAGGATCAGGCGGAGGGTGCGGCGGGAAACGGTGACCGCGCGGAGGTCGTTCGGAATGTAGAGGGTGTATTCCCAGGGGGTGGCCGGGTCGGTCGGCGGGGCTTCGGACATGACTGATCTCCGATCAGATAGAGGAGAGGCGGGCCGGTGGCATCGCCGCATCGTCAAGGCACGACAAAGCGGTGCACTTCCGGCACTGAGGCCAGCGCAACGTGTTCCGCGCGTCACCGACGGTAGAGCAAAAATTTTTGCTCACGCAAGCCGTTGCCTTAATCTGACCCCGTAAGCGGTACAGCCGAAGGGCGAGTTGGCAGCGGGAGGGGTCGCGTGGCGCCCAGAAGTCGACCGACGGCGCGACAGGTGCGTCTGGGTACGGAGCTACGCAGACTGCGGGAGGCCGCCGGGCTGAAAGCCCGTGAGGTGGCGGGGCTGCTCAGCTCGACTTCGGCCCAGATGAGCCAGGTCGAGGCCGGCTTCGCCGGAGTGAGCGAGGAGCGCGTGCGCAGACTGGCCGCTCACTACGCCTGCGCCGACGACACCCTGGTCGACGCCCTGGCCACGATGGCCACCGAGCGCACCCACGGCTGGTGGGAGGAGTTCCGGGGTGTCCTTCCCCCGGTCTTCCTCGATGTCGCCGAAGTGGAACACCACGCGACGTTCCTGCACGAGGTCGTGATCACGCACGTGCCCGGCCTGCTGCAGACCCCGGACTACGCTCGCGCGGTCTTCGGCTACATGGTCCCGGAACTGCCCGACAGCGAGCTGACTCCGCGTGTCGAGCACCGGCTGAGACGCCGTGCGGTCATCGAGCGCGTCCCTCCGGTCCCGTACGAGACCGTCGTTCACGAAGCAGCGCTACGCATCCGCGTAGGCGACCGCAAGGTAACTCGTACCCAACTGCAGAGAATTCTGGACGAGACGGACAGGGAGCACGTCACGGTACGAGTCGTCCCGTTCGACACGGATCATTTCGCCGGTGCCAGCGCCGCCATGATGCATGTGGGCGGGCCGCTGCCACGCCTGGACACCGTACTTCGCGACTCCCCCAGCGGCACTGCCTTCCTCGATGCCGAATCCCAGCTCGGTCGCTTCCGGGACCTGTTCCATAAAGTGAAGAAGGCTGCACTCGACCCCGCCCGGACGCGGGACTTCATCCATCAGCTGGCGAAGGAACTGTGAGGCTCGCGGCGTGACCGGACCCACCGACTGGCGAAAGTCCTCCTACTCCGAGGGCGGCGACGGCAACACCTGCGTCGAGATCGCCCCGCTTCCCACCCGCGTCGCGATACGCGACTCGAAGGCCCCCTCCCGGGGCACAGTGACCGTCCCGGTCGAAGCCTTCGCCGCACTCGTCCAGAACCTCAAGACGGCATCCTGCTGACCCTTCCCACCCGTGCGATAAATTCCTACGCACGTTCCCAGCAGTAGGCATCGCACGTGCACGTGCACAGGGGGAGAACACGGTGTCGCACAGGCCGACGGACTGGCACGTACTCGACCTGGAGAAGGACCCGACACCGGGCGACCCGCAACGCGTACGCAAACTCGCCGGCACCCTGCACGACTTCGCCGACGATGTCGCGGATGCCCTCCGCGACCTCAAGGGGATAGCCAAGGAGGACGAGATCCTCTCGTGGGCGGGCAAGACGGCGGACGTGTTCGCCGAGGAGTTCGAGGACGCCCCGAAGAAGCTCCGGAAGCTGAAGAAGTCGTACGGCCTGGCGGGCGACGCGCTGGCGACCTTCTGGCCCGACCTCCAGGACGCCCAGGAGAAGGCCGACAAGGCCCTGCGCGACGGCCGCAAGGCACGTGAGGAACTGACCACCGCCCAGACCGCGCTGACCGGCGCCGACGACTGGGTCCGCAGGGCGACCGAGAAGACCGACTCGTACGACCCCGCCAAGAACGGCGGCAAGGACGTCCCCAAGCCGGACGAGGCCGACGTCCGCCGCGCGACCCGCGACGCCCAGCACGCGAAGGCCCGCCAGGCGGCGGCGGAGCGGAACGTCGAGAGCGCGCAGACCGCGCTGGACGCGGCCAAGAAGCTAGCCGGTCAGGCCAAGGGCCTGCGCGAGGAGGCCGCCCGCCGCACGGTGACCAAGCTCCAGGAGGCCTCCGACGCCGGAATTCCGAACCGGCACTGGTGGGAGGAGATCGGCGACTGGGTCACGGACAACTGGGACGAGATCGTCACCATCTGCAAGTGGGTCGTCACGATCGTCGGCATCATCGTGATGATCGTCGGCGGACCGCTGGGGTGGCTGGTCTTCGCGGCGGCACTCGTCGTGATGGCGGACACGATAAGAAAAGTCATCAAGGGCGAGGCCGGGTGGGGCGATCTCCTATGGGCGGCCCTGGACTGCATACCCGCCACAAAGGGCTTCACCAGCCTCGCCAAGCTGGGCAAGCTTTGGAAGGCGGGCGGTCTCAAGGCACTCGGCGCCGGCTTCATGGGCGGGATCGGCGGCGGCCTCAAGAATGTGGCGGCCTCAGTCCGGGGAATGCGCGATGGAGTCACGCGGCTGGTACAGGTCGAGCGCCTCCTGCAAACGGGAGGAGCCCTACGTCGTGTACGTGGCGACGTGGACTTCGTCACCGACTGGGCGGACGAAGCATACGATGTAATCCGTGGTTCCGACGACCTCGACAACGTGGCCAGGACTGCTGCCGATCACGGGTTCTCCCGATCCGAGGTCGAACAGATCAAGAACCATCTTTTTCACGAGGAGCATCTCCTCGACAGCTACGGCGACGCCTACACGGCGAGATTCGACGCCAATCCACGTATCGCAGAGGCTTGGCAGCGACTCGAGAGCGGCAATCCGCACCCTGCCGACATCGATCTCCTGCGGCACGAGCTACACGAGTCCAACCACATGCGGGACACCGGGAATCAGAGCTACAGCATCGCTCACAAAGCCACGATCGACGCTGGCTACACTTGGGACCAAGCAGCCGCAGCCCGTGACGGTCACGGGCGACCGGTCGGAGTAGGAGAATGACGATGGCTCACTCTTTCCAACTGAAGCTGACGTCAGATGGAACGTCTCCACACCTCTACCAGGCGTTTGTCGACGGCACCACGGAAGCCTTCCTCATCCTGAACGAGGAGTCTGCAACCGTGGACCTCGCAGATCGGGATGGAAATATCTCGGGCGGCATGCAGTTGTCGATTCCGGGCGGTCAATTCAAGCTCGCGGGCGAGAACCCGGCCGGATCCACTTCGCTCACAGTGGGGGACTTCAAATTGCTGGCGGCACACCTCGTCTCCCAGTGGCGGAAGCAAGGTAAGGCACCGGCTGACATCCGGAAGTTCTTTTCCTGATCCATCACCGTTCCAGCAGAAGAGCAGTCATGACCTCAAAGACAAGTCCGCCAGACGGGTTCTCTCTCTCCGTTCCGGATACGTGGTGGGAGTTCGATATCCGCCCAGAAGGCCGCGAAGCGACCATTCGCAGACTCGTCGACGAGCGCTCACGGACGTTTCCCGAGCTGGCGCCGTACCGGGCCGATCTGACCACGATGCTCCGCAAGATGGCCAACGACGCACACGAGTCAGGCGCTCAGTACATGGGGTGCATGGCGGAGAACTTCGAAGCCGTACCCCTGTCCGCGACCGTCACGGTGTCCATCGTCGGGGCCAAGAGCGACCATGGCGCCGCCCTCTCCACCGACCCCCGCGCCATCGCCGAAGGCCTGCGCACCATCACCCCCCGCCGCGAGGGCGACGCCTGGCGCGAGGTGACGACCGTCGACATCCCGGACGTGGGGACAGCGGCCCGGACGTACGGCGTCGAGGACGTGCCCGTCGCGCAGAGCGACAGCCGTACCCTTCGTATGGTGCTGACGCAGACGTACATCCCGGTCCCTGGAACCACCGACCAGGTCGTCCTCGTCTCCGGAGCCAGCCCGGTGCTGGACCTCGCCGAGGCGTTCCACGACGTCTTCGACGCTGTGACCAGTACCTTCCGTTTCGTCTGACAAGGGGGGGTCAGGCCATGGGCAAGGGCAAGAGCGACTTCGCGCTGCCACTGACGGAGATGGAGGACTACGGGCGCCGGCTTCGGTCGCTCAAGACACGGCTGAGCCACACCAAGAAGCTCTTCGAGTCGTACAAGGACGACATCGGCGACGGCAGCGTCAACGACGCCCTCGGCGACTTCGAGTCCAACTGGGAGGACGGCCGCGAGGACATCACCCAGCAGCTCGACGCGCTCGCCGATATGTCGGACGCCGTGGTGCGGGAGTTCAAGAAGCTCGACGACGAACTCACCAAGCAGGTCAGCGGCGCCGTGAAGACGGAGGACAGGCGGGGAGGGAAGAGCGGCAGGGGCGGTGGCGAGAAGTAGGCGCGTCGGGGGCGGACGGTGGCTTTCTCTCCACGGGTGACCCTCGTACGGGAGCTGTCACCCGCCGTCTTCCTCTTCCGGGGAGAAGTCGACGGCAGCGTCGCCATGCATCTCGTGGTGGACCGAGAGGCCGGTACGATTCGGCGGGCCGACAAGAACGGGCACGCTGTCGGCGACGTCCGGCTCGACCTCCGCGACGAGGTCTTCCACGGGACGCGCCCCGGTGACCACTTCGTCCCACTGGCCACCCATATGGCTTCTCAGTGGCGCAGGCAGGGTACTTTGCCGCGAGAGGTCCGCAAGTACTTCGGCTGACGACGAACCGACGTGAGGAGCCCCAGTGGCCATGGGATCCGCCCGGAGTGAGCGGACGGTCCGTCCTGTCGGCTTCTTCGCCGAATTCCAGCCCGGTTGGGGTTTTCCGATCGAGGGCTCCATCACGGACGCGGTGAGGGGCTCCGCGGTGGCCGACGAGAGCCGAGTCGTCTCGTACCTTCGGAGAGGTGCCTGGATCTGGGCGGAGATGGGGGCGGAGCGCGACGTGCTGAACCCCGAGGGCCCGACACTGGTCAGCGCCGGGTCGCTCTACACGGACGGGGCCTGGGTCTGGCGGGAGGACCTGCCGTATTACTCGGCCACGTATCACCTGGCGCTGCCCGACGACTTCGTCGCGCGGGTCCGGGCGCTGGACTATTCGCCTCCGGTGGTCCCGGAGAGCCGGCTCATCGAGATCGCGACGCGAGATCTCGGGATATCCATGGACCAGGCATAGTCGCTCAGCTTGATGCCGTGAGCCTCAGCGGTTCACCGACTGGATTTCCTGCACCGTCACGTCCTGCGCCGCACCGAACGTGCCGTCGGGGAGGTCGCCGCCCTCTCCCGTGGTGCTCGTCCACGAGATCTTCCAGGTGACGGTGGCCTGCAACGCGTACGCACCCCCGTCGCCGGACGCGCGCAGGTACGTCACGCCGCAGGGCGGGGTGTCGTTCGCCCGGCCCTGCGCATACGGCTCACCGATGCTGCCGTCGGCGTTGATCGCGCAGTCACCCGACGCGGGATACGTCTGGGCGTCGCTCGTGCCCGGGTCGATGTGCAGGGAGACGGGTTCGGCGGTGGTGGTCGCGGACAGCCCCGTACCGGGGAGGGCGGCGGTCACCGAGATCTTCCTGAACTTCGCCTTGTCCAGCCAGACCCAGGTGGGCAGATTCACCTTCGTCGCCCCGGCCGGCGCCATCTTGATCTCGGTGCCGGGGACGGGGAGTTCGTCGTAGGCGTACTCGGCGAGGATCTGGGGGGTGAGGGCCAGAGGCTCCTCGGGCACATCGCCTTCGTCCACCCAGAACGGCTGCCTGTTGCAAGAGTTGGCCTCGGGATCATCCTTGCGGTTGGGGTTCTTCACCGCCGCCCAGAACATCCCCTCCCCCTCTTTATCGAGGTTGTAGTCCTTGTAGGGGTCGCCATCCTTGTAATACGCATCCAGCGAGTCACCGACGAAGTCCCCTACGCCGCTCAGGAACGGCAGTCCGTCAATGCCCCGCCACAGCTTTACGGTCTTCTCGATCTCCTTGGGCGAGAAGGCGGGCTCGTACCAGCAGGCCGGTGGCGTCCAGTTGCTGTTCTCCGGCGTGAGTGTTCCCGTACTGGTTTGCTGGGTACTGCCATTGACGCTCGTCGTGACCTTGGTCTCCGCCCTGATGACACCATCCTGGGCGGACCCGCTGGAGCTGCCCTCCATACCGCCACCGGCGTCTCGGCCGCCGGCGGCGACCGCCACGGACGGCACGGCACTCACGGCCAGGGCCAGGACGGGGGCGAGGAGCAGGCGCGTGGTGGTCACAGGGCGCATCACATGCACCTCTTCGCCGCCTCGGTCGAGGACACGCTTGTGGTCTGCCACACGCCTTCGGCGTTCTGTTCCAGCCGGGTGTTGTAGAAGACGTAGTCGCTGGATGACGCCTTCACCGACCTGTCCACCTTGCCCGTCCCACGGTCCTTGGGGTAGGTATCGCTTCCGTCCATGCAGTACGTGACCGACGCCGATCCGTCTTTCGCGAATGTGACCTCACGGTCGTAGTAACGGGTTTTGCCCGTGAAGCTGCGGCCGTTGTCGTAGAAGGACTTGATGTAGGTGGCAGCCGAAATGAGGGCGTCGCCCTTCGAGTAGAACTCGAGCGCCGGATGCTCTGCCGCGTCTACGACAATCGCCTCGTCGATCGAATTGACGCGCCTCTCGCTGTCCGCCAGCACCGCGTCCTTCTTCGCGTCACCCGTCGAACCGCCCTCGAAGACGTTCTCGATGTCCTTCGGCAGCCTGATCTCAGGCCGATCGATGGCGTCGGCCGAGACGGACGGAGACGGAGACGCGGACGCAGAAGCCGCTGTATCCGCCCCCGCGATCTCGTCCTTGACCGAGTCCTCGGACTCGGACCCGCCGCAGGCGGACAGCAGCAGGGCCACCGCTGTCGTCAGGGCGGCGGCCGCGGTGGCGGTGGTCGTGTGTGTGCGCATGGGAGTCGTACCTCCGTTGGTGGGGGGATGGGTCACGGGAGGGGGAGACGTGGTCGGATCAGCCCACCTCGTTCTCCGCCACCGCCTGCCCGTGGACCACCACGTCGCCGCCGTAGAACATCCCCGTGAAGACCGGGGAGTAGGTGAGCTGGACCTCGACCTGTACCTGTTCGGCGTCGGCCGTGACGCAGTGGGTCGCGGCGATGTCCTGACCCGCCATGTCCATCTCCGCGGCGAAGGCCTTGACCCTCGCGTCGCAGGTCTCGTAGTTGATCGGGGCGGGGCCGCCCACGTCATCGTAGAGGGCCTCGCGGTCGATGTCCTGGGCGGCGTAGCGGGCGGCCTGTTCGGCTATGTCCGCGGCGCGTTCGCGCTTGGAGATGGACATGCCGCCGTCGATGACGAAGGCGGAGAGGGAGAGGAAGACCAGGGCGAAGACGATGACCGCGCCGGCGCCCGAGCCGCGGTCGTCCAGGCGGGTGTGTCTGTCCGCGAGCCACGCGCGTACGAGGGACCTCACGCCGTCCTCCGGTACGGGTCCAGCGGAGAACTGAAGCTCGCCGTCAGCGTCGTCGGGATGTTCAGGCCGAGCGAGGCCAGGCCACGCACCTCGCAGCTGACCTCGACCGTGAAGAGCGTGTCGGGTTCGAAGCCCGCGCTCTTCTGGACGACGGTGACCGGGCCGGAGCAGACGTCCTCCAGGTTGGCCTGGGCCGCCTTCCTCGCCTCCGCGATCGCCGTGCCGTGGTCCTTCTGGATCGAGCCCGCGCGTGCGGCGTCCCGTGCCGCGCCGTCGAGCGCGCCGCGGCCGTCCACCAGCTGTCCGAAGGCCACCAGGACGAGGATGAACAGGATCATCACCGGGGCCAGGATGACGACCTCGATGGTGGACAGGCCGGCGTCCCCGGGACGCGGAACTGGACGTCCGTCACGGCCGTCCCTCGAACGGGGAAGGTTCATCTAGTTCTCCCCCTCCTGCACGAATCGCTCCACCGGGCCCATCGACTGCGCGTGCACCGTCAGGTCGAGGCCCGGGAACACCGTCGGGATGCGTGCTGTGATCTCCACACCGACCGTGTCCTGTTCCGGCTGGAGCATCCTCACGTCCGGTGCCAGCACCAGTTGCGGGCCGAGCTGGCGGATGTAGCTGTCGACCACGTCCTGTGCGTCGCCGCGCCAGCCGCCGGGCTGGTCGTGCGCCGTCGCACGGGCCTTGCGCGCGCCCGCCTGGGCCGCCGCCTGCGCTACGTGGTCGGCGAAGAAGTACAGCCCGAACTGCACCGTCGCGAAGATCATGAAGAACAGGACCGGGGTCAGGAACACGAACTCGATCGCGGTCATGCCTGAGTCGCCGCGGGTGGCCGCCGCTTCACGCGCGGCCTCCACTCTGCGACGTACCCGTCCGAGCACGCTTGTCCACATCCCCGTATACCCCGTATGCCCCGTATGCTCGTAGATCCCGTAGATCCCGTACGTCCGATCAGCAGGTGCCGTTCGCGTTGGCGCCCCTGATGCAGTCGCCGACCTTGTTGGCGCCGTCGTCCAGGGCCTGGGTGATGATCGCGGCCACGACCCCGACGATCGCGACGACGACCGCCGAGATGATGACCCACTCGACGGCGGACGCGCCGCGGTCCAGTTCGCCGGAGCGGGCGCGCTCCACACGGGCCTTGAAGAAGGTGATCAGGAAGTCCACGGGCACGACGCCCGTGGTGCCGGTGCGGAAGTTCCGTCCGTTCATGGTGGTTCTGTCCTCTCGTATCAGTTCTGGGAGCGAAGCGGCTCGGAGCTGCTGAATCGAAGCTGAGAAAGCTGCGTCACACCTGAAACACCCGCATCGCCGCCGGATAGATCAGGAACACCAGGAACCCGGCGCACAGCAGGAGCTGGGCCACGAGCATCGACTGGGACTTCTCACCCGCGCTGCCCTCGATGTCGGCGAGTTCGCGGTGCCGCATGGTCTCGGCGCGGGAGGCGAGGGACTCGCGGACCTTGGCGCCGTCGTCCGCCACCAGGGCGAGTGAGGCCGAGAGGTCCTTGAGCTCCTCGACGCCGAGGTCCTCGCCGAGCTGGCCCAGCGCCTGCCACTGGCTGATGCCGGTGATCCGCGCGTCGGACAGGGCGTTGCGGATGCGTTGGGTCGCCCATCCGTCCGACACCTCGGCCGCCGCCATCAGGGCCTCGGGCAGGCCACGGCCGCCGGCCAGGCTCATGGAGACCAGATCCAGGTAGGCACCGATCACGCGTCGCAGGTCGCGGCGCTTGTCGGCCGCGTCCCGGCGTACCTCCAGGTCGGGGAGGAAGAAGAAGAGCGCCGCGCAGAGCAGGGCCAGCCAGACCGGGATGATCGGGCTGTCGCCGAAGCCCAGCTGCCAGACGATCGCGAACAGGAACGGGCCGAAGAACAGTCCGCCCACGGCCAGCAGCGCCTTCGTCGCCAGGAAGTTCTCCCAGCTCCGGTCCAGCACCGCCAGGTCCGCGCGCAGCGAGCGCTGCTCCCAGCCCTGCTGGAGGTAGAGCTCGGCGACGCGCGCGCCGACCCGCTCGCGCAGTGAACCGAGGCGGCTGGTGTCCTTCGCCACGCGGGCCGACTCGTACGCCGTGCCGCGTGCCCGCATCGCGTCGATCCGCGCGACCTGCTGGATCGGGCTGCGCCTGCTGGGCATCAGGGCGCGGACCAGGGCGTAGACGCCCAGGCCGATGACCGCGCCGACCAGTACCGGCATTGTCAGGTTCATCGTCGTACCCCCTCGTCCCCAGACGCCTGCGACGCCTGTGACGGTTGCGGCAGCCGCTGCGCGGGCTGGCCCGGGCGGCCGGACTGACCCGGCTGGCCCGGCTGACCTGCCTGGCCCGGCGTACGGGGGCGCACGAACTGGACGTCGGAGCCCTCCCGGACCAGGAAGCGGTCGGGCGTTTCGATGGTCGACAGCTTGCGCATCCACCAGAAGCCCAGCGCGAACAGGCCGCACACGCAGGCCAGGACGAGCTGGCCGACGGGCGAACCGTACGGCTCGACGAAGTCCCGGTTGAAGATGGACAGCCCGAGGACGAACAGCACCGACACCGCCACGACGATCTGCACCGACCGGCGGGTCGAGGCGCGCTGCGCCATCACGCGCTGGCGCATGTCGACCTCCTCGCGCGCCGACTTGGCGAGCGCGCCCAGGACCTGGCGCAGACCCGGACCGCGCAGTCGCGCGTTGAGGATCAGCGCCGCGACGATGATGTCGGCGGACGCGTCGTCGATCTCGTCGGCGAGATGCTGGAGCGCGTCGGGCAGCGGGGTGCGGGAGCGCAGCCGGTCGACGAGGGCGTCCAGGTGCGGGCGCAGTACCGGCGCGGCGGCGCGGGCCGAGGCGGGAATGGCCTGTTCCAGACCGACCGCGCCCGCGATGGTGTCGCGCAGCGACTCCGTCCAGGAGGCGAGGGCCTCCACCCGCTTCATGGCGGCGCGTTCCTCCGCGGCGCCGCCGAAGAGGCGGTCCCAGAAGAAGACGAGGACGCCGGCCGCGATGCCCAGCACCGCCCAGCGGGTGAGGAGCAGGACGACGAGTCCGACGATGGCCGCGAGGGAGCCCCGCCGGCCCGCCCAGCGGATCAGTTCGTTGGCACGCTCGGCCGCCTGCCGCTTCTCGTGCTCGGGCTTGGCGGGCAGGCCGCGTACGGCGACGAGGAGCAGGGCGAGGCCGCCGCCGACGGCGACGCCGCAGCCGAGCGCGTACAGGACCGTGGGGGAGAACAGGCCGCCCATCCCGCCGAGCGAGTCCAGTGCCGCGAGCGGCGTGCCCGAGGTGGTCGGGTCGGTCGAGACGGTGAAGGTGCTCGGGTCGGTCGAGACGGTGAAGCTGGTCGAGGTCACCGGGTCACCCCCACGTTCCGTTGGGCCGGTAGCCGTAGGCGATGAGTTCCTCCAGGCAGGCTATGGGGGCGTGCGGGACGACCCGGCCGTCGGGCGTCTCGGCGAAGACCTCGCTGGACAGCACGCGTCCGTCCACGCCGTTCACCTCGCGGACGGAGGTGACCATGCGCTGGAGGCGTCCGCCGCTCTGGAAGTCGTTGCGCCGCTGGACGAAGACGACGAAGTTCACGGCGCCCGCCACCAGCATCTGGCTGGCCTCGATCGGCAGCCGCTCCGTCGCCTGCAGGGCGTACGTCGAGATGCGGTTGAAGACCTCGTGCGAGCTGTTGGCGTGGATCGTGGAGAGGGAGCCGTCGTTGCCCTGCGACATCGCGTTCAGCATGGTCACGATCTCGTCGCCGAGCACCTCGCCGACGATGACGCGGGAGGGATTCATGCGCAGGGAACGCCGGACCAGTTCCGCCATGCTGATGGCGCCCTGTCCCTCGGAGTTGGGCAACCGCTCCTCGAACGCCACGACGTTGGGGTGGAGTTCGGGGAAGGTGTCGAGCCCGAGCTCCAGGGCCCGCTCCACCGTGATCAGCCGCTCGTGCGGCGGGATCTCGTTGGCGAGGGCGCGCAGCAGCGTCGTCTTACCGGCGTTCGTGGCGCCCGCGATCATGATGTTCTTGCGGGCGCGGACCGCGCAGGCCAGGAAGTGGCCGAGCTCGGGGGTGAGGGTGCCGTTGCCGACCAGGTCGGAGATGAAGACCTTGCCGAGGCGGGAGCGGCGGATGGAGAGCGCGGGGCGCCGGGCGACGTCCATGACCGCCGACAGACGGGAACCGTCCGGCAGCCTGAGGTCCAGCTGCGGGTTGGCGGAGTCGAAGGGGCGGGACGACAGACCCGAGTAGGCGCCGAGGATCTGGATCAGCTCGATGAGCTCCTCGTCGGTCTCGGCGACCGGCTCGCCGCGCTCCTCACGCCCGTCGGAGTAGCCGACGAAGACGTGGTCGCAGCCGTTGATGTCGATGTTCTCGACCTCGGGGTCGTCGAGGAGCGGCTGGAGCCGCCCGACGCCGAACAGCGCGGCGTGCACGGCGGCGGCGTACGCCTCCTCCGTCTCCGCGTCCAGCGGCGTACGCCCGGAGTTGATCTCGGCGCGGGCGTACTCCTCCAGGATCTGTGCGATGACGGCGCGCGCGTACTGCCGTTCGTCCTCGGTGGACATCGGCGTGACGCCGCTGACCTGGTCCTGGCGGCGCTGCTCGGCGATACGGTCGCCGGCGTCCTGCCGGAACCGCTTGACCAACGAGTGGTCGACAGCGGTCATCGCCCGGCCCCCGCGTGGCCGGTCATGCCGGTGCCGGCGGGGCCGGTGGAGCCGGTGGAGCCGGTGGAGCCGGTGGGTACGGTGGGTACGGACCAGGCGGCGCCGAACTGCTGGTAGAGGTCCGAGGTGACCTTGCGGGCCGAGCGGATGAGCAGCGACTTGTCCAGCCGCCCGCGCCTACGCCCGGCCAACTGGTCCGCCCCCGCCGGGTCGTCGGCGATGGTTCCGACCACGCGGGCACCGGTCTGGGCGTGCACGAGCATGTCGTTGACCTGGCCGGAGAGCTTCGCGGCGTTGTTCGTGTCGGCGACGAGGACGACGCCGATCATCGGCATGCCGAGGCTCGCGGCACCGCGCGGGCCGCCGTGCAGCTTGGCGGTCAGGGCGGCGGCGCGGTCGCGGACGCGGGCGATGGCCTCCGGCTCGGTACGGGAGATCAGCAGGACCAGCGCGGCGTGCGGGAACAGCTCCGTCGCCGGGGAGTCGCCGCTGACGCGGCCGCAGTCGGCGATGACGTCGGCGGGCGCGTTCGGGGAGTCGGCGAGCGAGGCGAAGGCCCGGCCGAGGGTGGGCCACAGGCCCGCGAGCCCGGCGGCCTGCTCGGAGATGCCGAGCCCGACGAGGACGTCGAGGCCGCCGCTGAGCGGCTGTACGTGGTCCCAGAGCTGGTCGGGGACGAGGCCGCGCCGCGCGGTGGCGGCGATCGACAGCATGCCGGTGTTGGGGTTGAGCGGGCCGCCGTGCGCGGCGGCGGACCGGTACACCAGGTCGCCGCCCGCCGGGTCGGTCTCGGCGAGCAGGACACGGCGCGGCCAGACCGCCGCCAGGGCGACGGCCGCGGTGGTGACGCCGGGGGAACCCTTGTCGGCGGCGAGGGCGATGAGGGCCATGGCTTCCGGTCCGCCTTCTACTTGCCGGGGACGCGTACGACGGCGACCTCGCCGGCGGCTGCCGCCGAGGCGAGGGCAGCGGCGTCGGCCTCGTCGACGAGGACGGTGACGGCCTTGTTGCCGGTGCTGATGGTCGAGTCGTCCTCACCCATGACGGCGGTCACGCGGGCGTCGCCGACGATGGCTCCACCGGAGGCGGACGACGACGCGTCCTTGTCGGCGGAACCGGAGGAGCCGGAGGAGCCGGAGGAGCCGGAGCTGCCGGCGCCGTTCGCGCCGACGCGGTAGGCGGCGACGACGTCACCCGACTTGATGCCCGTCGGGTACTGCCCCTCCTTGAGGGCGAGACCCACGGACGCCTTGCCCGCGGGAAGCGCCTCCCCCTCGGCGAACATCTGCCCCATCACGACCGTGTCCTTGTAGATCGTGGACTTGGCCTTCAGGGCCTGGAGGGCGTCCAGCTGCGACCACTCGACGTAGTTGAGGCTCTCGTCGGCGGCCACCATCACGGACGTGACCTTGTCACCGACGGACTCGCCGGCCTGGATGTCCGCCGTCACCTTGACGACCTCGACCCGGTCCCCGACCCGCAGCACCAGCATCGTCGCGCCCAGCGCGCCCAGCAGGATCAGCAGCACCGCCAGCGCGGCCAGCGCCGGTTTGCGCTCGCGAGGGGGACTGGGAAGCCGGTCACCGACCGACGGCTGAGCCGGAGCCGCGGAACGCCCCGCGCCCGCCCCCGTACGCTCCTGGATCTTCACGCAACCGCTCCCCGTACACCCAAGAAATTGTCTGCCACGTCATTACTCGAACAGGAACTGCTCAAGTACGCAGAATCCTCTGCACATTCGGACACTCCACCCGTGCCCGCCCGACCGGTGGCGTCCAGGGACATCCCCTGACGCACCCGCCCGACCTGGGCGAATAAGCAGCAGCGAGGCGAGTGTCAAGCCATCGCACCGTATCAGCAGCACATAAGCCCCTCAAGGCGCGCCCGCCCCTTCGAAGCACACCCCACCCACCGTTATTCATCTGCAACTGCGCGACCGGGCAACCCCTTTGAGGGCCACGCCGTGAGCCACCGACCCAACTGTGCGCGTGCGAATCCCGAGCCGCCACCACCGAGCACCGCCTCCGTGCTGTTCGGCACGGCGCGGCCACGATGCCTGCACGATTCACTCACGAGGGAACGGATCGGCCGTGCCATGATCTTCGCTCGGATCAGTGAGTCGGGGAGGCCCGAGGACGTTCTTCTCGGGTTCCGTACCAGGCAGCTGCCCCTCCCCCACCGTTGAGGAGTCCCCCATGAAGCGCGCCACGTCAGCCGCCCTCTCCGCTCTGACCCTGCTCTCCCTGGCCGCGCTCACCGCCTGCGGCGGGGACTCCGGTCCGGACGCGGACCCGGCGGAGAAGCCGGCAGCGACCGCCTCACAGGAGAAGCAGACGCTGGAAGATCAGCTGAAGCAGTTGGTGATCACGGAGGCGGACGTGAACGGCATGAAGGTGTCCGACGCGGACGTGGCGACCTCCGACAACAGCGACTTCGCCTTCGCCAAGTCCCAGCAGGAGGTCACGGTCGACAAGCCCGTCTGCGCCCCGCTGGCCCACGCCATGAACCAACTCCCCCTCGGCGAGCCGCGGGCCGACCTCACGCGTTCGGTCAGCTCGTCGCTCAACGAGCCCTTCACGTACGTGATGCTCACGACGTACGAGTCCGGCAAGGCCGAGTCCGCCCTGGCCGCACTGTCCGAGGCGGTGGACGCCTGCGCCGGGGGCTTCACGGCCGAGGCCAACGGCAACACGAGCACGTACGACTCCGTGACCGCCGAGAAGCCCGCGGTGGCGACCGGCGACGAGCCCCTCGCGTTCCGGTCCGGGCTGACATTCCGGGGCGTCCCGCACACCGTGCACACACAGGCCGTACGCAGCGGTGACGTCCTGGCCGTGTACTACTCGGTCGACGGCATGGCCATCGCCAACGGCAGGCCGAGCGACGCGAAGCTGAACGCGACGGTGGTGAAGGCGCAGAACGCCAAACTGGGCTGAGAGAGGGCGGTTTCGCGGCAGCGAAGCGCCCTCAGTAGAGTCCCCCGGGCAAGACTCACGACCGGGGACAGGGGCACGGGGGGGGGCGACCGGTGACCACACTCACTGCGGCTGGACGGCCGCCGACCGACCGCACCGCAAGCGGCGTGCTCCGCCTGCTGCTCACCCTCTGCGGCATCACCGCCCTGCTCCGGGCAGCCACGTTGTCACGAGGAGCGCCGGTCATTGATGACCGGTTCGCGCTGGCGAAGCACGGCGATTGATCGATACGGTCAACAGGCCCGCACCCACCGCCCGCAGACACGGAATGGCGCATGAGTGACCTGACGCTCGACGACACCATCTTCCACCATCTGAAGACCACGTTCTCCACCATCAGCGACCGCATGGAGTCCACCCGCCGGACACTGCGCGGCACGGACGCCTCGGCCGTCGGCGAGGCGAAGCTCGTCGAGGACGTCCAGGACTTCGCCGACGAGTGGGGATACGGCATCAAGCAGCTCGGTAAGCACACCCACGGGGCCGTGAAGATGATCAACACCATCGGTGACGCGTTCGGCAAACTGGACCTGGATCTGGCCGCGTCACTCAAGACCCCCCGGGCGGAGAAGGGCGAGTAGACGTGGCCGGCACGCGCCCTGCTTTCCCGCACATAGGCTGGGATCCGACGCCTGGCGACGTCTACGACACCCGCGAGATCGCAAAGAAGCTCGGCAGACTGGCGAGCGAACTCGGCACGGCGGTGAAAGAACTCGAACGCATCGAGTGCGGGGCCTGGAAGGGCAAGACCGCGATCGCCTTCACCGAGTACGTCGGCGAGGACGTCACCCCGCTTGTCCGCAAGAGTTTCGAGTCCTTCGACAAGGCTTCGCGGGCGTTGCACCGCTGGGCCGATGACCTGGATGGCTTCCAGGGCGAGGCAGACCGGCTCGAGAAGTCGGCCGGAGAGAAACTCGACGCCAGGGCCGACGCCGAGGCCAAGGCCGACGGCAAGGGCAGCAAAGAGCTCGGTGAGGCGTCCAGCGCGGTCGACGGGATCATCCAGAAGGTCCATGACCTGGAGGAGCGGTACAAGGAGGCGGCCCGCGCGATCAGCAAGGAGCTGGACAAGGCCGCCGACATAGCCCCCAACGAGCCGGGCTTCTGGGACAAGCTGGGCCAAGGCATCGCCGATGCCTGGGACGCCACCGGCGAGTGGTTGAAAGAGCACGCTGACCTGATCAAGGCGATCGGGGACGTGCTCAGCAACATCACGGCGGTGCTGGGCCTGCTGGCGATCGTCACCCTGCCGTTCCCACCGCTTGCCGCGATTTTCGGCACGGCCGCGCTCATCGGCGCCGGGCTGTCACTGGCGACCCATGGAGTGGCCAAGGCGGCAGGAGCGGACGTCAGCTGGGCGACCCTGGGACTCGACGCGCTCGGGCTGATGCCGGGCATCGGGATGTTCAGCAAGGGCATCAAGGTGGCCGGGAAGACCGCCGATATCGCTGAGGGGGCCGCAAAGGCAAAGGTCGCCCTGCTTGGAAAGGGGTTCCAGTACACCGAGCTCGGCAGCTCCCGCATCCTGATGGCTTTCGGCAAGAACTCGGAAGGCCTGACGGGCGGCCTGGGAAAGGCCGGCCTGGTGAAGATTGGCGGTATGTCGAGAAACGTCTTCGAAGTTTCGCACACGGGTAGTGGGCTGGCTTCACGTATGGGCGGCCTTGTGAGCGCGGGGTACCACGAAGGACAGTGGCTGGGCACCAAGGGGATCAATACCCTGTTCAAGGGCAACATGGATCCGCTCAGCGCTCTCGGCAGGACGATCGACGGCGGTCTGAAGATCGCGCCGAAGATCGCCACGCCCATCGGCCAAGTGGTGTCCGGAGATTGATTGCGGTAGCAGGGGGTCTACATGAGGAGGCACTCACACCGATGAACATCTGGCAACCGGACCCCGGTGAGAAACTGGTCGCCCGTGCTCCCGTGGCGTTTGCCACCGGCGCTGCACCACGCGTCAAGGGCATGCGCTGGTTCCGGGACAGCGAACGTCATGACATCCAGGGGGAGCTGTCGGGCTGGCCCGACGGCCCGACCTTCACCACGCGATCCGTCGGTAACTCTCGGGTCCAGAATTCGATGAGAACAGCAGCCAAAATCGCAGGCGTGGCGGTGATGGCCCTGCTCAGTTCCGCGGGAGGCAACATCAGCGGCGGCAGCGTCGTGGCGTCCGAAGACGGTACGGACACTCCCGACGTTCCCGCCGACGAAGTCGAGGACTTTCCGGTGATGTGGGCGGACCCCATGACGATCGCCCGCACCCTGCCCTGGCAACTCGATCCTGGCCGCATGACAGAAAAGTACAATGCCACCCACCTGATTGTCACGGACCGCAGGATGGTCGTGGTCCTTCTCCCTGTCTGCGGGGATGACTTGCAATCCATTGAAGACGACGAGATCTGGCAGTGCCGGCTCGCCGACGTCGAGGATGCGGCACCCCGCAATTTCAAGAAGGGTGAAGACTTCGTCATCACTTTCGTGGACGGGTCTTGGTGCAGACTGGCCTCCAATGGGCGTCGGCAACTTCTGCGCTATCTCGCGCCCCCTCGTGAACTTATCCATCTGGACACTCTGCCGCCTCAGCAGAGGCAAGCCATTACAGATTTCGCTGCGGAGAAGAATATTCCGGACTCGGTTTCTGCGAACATCACCCGCAACCCGACCGGCCGGATCCGGGTCGAGTTCCTTCCACTCAGCCGTCTTACGGCGGCATTCGGCGCTACTGAGGTCCGCGTGACGTTGGACTCCGACGGGAACAGGGTCGACATTGACGACTACCTTCCCGGCGACCTCTGACCCCCAGCACTCCAGACGTTCCTGAAACGAGCGCACAAGTCTATGTCGCCATATTCCGAACCCGAAGTTCCGGCCCCGTCCTCCGCCCCTCCGCCCATTTGGTTCCTCACACCTGACGGCTTCTACGCGCTGCCGCTCGCTGAACGCCCCGATGACCGCGCCGAGCGGGCAGCGGTCTTCGTGCGCGACCTCTACTCACGTGGCGACGAGGCGATCTGGGAGCCCTCAGCGCCGTACTTCGCAGGGCTGGCCGAACTCCTGGGGGACGCCGGTGTCTCCTACGCCGCGCTAGGCCTGTTCTCCACTGCCGAGGAGTCACTCACCTCGGTCGGCGATACAGCCGGACACGAGCCCACCGAGGGTGCCGCCCAATGCGCCTTCACCCTGGCCGCCGTCCCGACGGGCCACGGGGCCACCGAGACCGACACGGTGGCTCAGGGGATCGTCGCCACTCTCTCGAAGCAGCCCCACGACGAGGTCCGTTGGCTGGACCTGCCCTGCGGCCCAGCCGTTGCATGCATCACCTGGCGCCAGTACGGGATCAGTCCAGAGGCAACCGCCGACGGTGAAGCCACCGATGTCGTCACCGCACAGATCCAGGTCCACGTCCCCTTCCCGACGGGTCCCTTCACTGCGGTCTTCACACTGCTCACGGCATATGTAGATCATTGGCCGGAGTTCTGCCACATGCTTGAGGCCATTCTCCAGACCGTTTCATTCGTGGACCCGGTGGGCGAACCACATCCAGAGACACGTTGATCCGTTCCGAGGACGAGGCCGAGGCCGAGGCCCGAGACGATGAGCGGGCGTCGTGAAATCCTCCCTCTCACGTGAATCCTCGACGGCAACGCTTCTCGGCTCGTACGCGCCCATACGTCATGACCCGGCCGAGCGCGGCCGCACCATTCGCATGGCGCCGCGCGGCGCCTACGTGGAACGCAAACACGCCCACTACGCACGCGTACCGGCGGCGATCCGATGACCCGCCCCGCCCGGCGCATGTGCGCCCGCTGCCAGCGCACCACGGACGAACCGGTTCTGCTCCACGAGGTCCACGCCGCCACCGGCCCCAGCTTCGACGTCTACGCACGCCCCGAGTGCGCCCCTCACTACCCGCCGATGACGGACCCACTCGAGATCCTCGACGCCGCGGCTCGCCGCCGCTCCCGCCTGACAATCCGCGTCTGCGACGTCAACACGGACGGGGCCGCGACCGTCTCCACCCTCAAGACCGAAGCCCACGCCGGCGACCCCGCCGAACCAATCCCCTGCACATCGGCGCACCCACCCCGCGCCTGCGCGAGGTACCGACCGCCCCCTCAACGGGCGGAGCACCAACAGGACCGGTCACGGGTCCGGACGCAGCACGTCGCTGCATCCGGAGCCGTGCCCCGTCTGGGCACAATCAGGACACAGTGCAACGCCACTTCGACCCAGACACCCGAAATGCCCTACTTCTCGGGATAGTTCGCTCTGGCGAAACCAGCAACCTCATCGATAGCGTCTGTGCTCTTGACTGAACCTTTGTCTCACGGGGAGTCCACTGTGAAGCGCCGCTCTTTGCCCGTCACTGCCGCACTGGCCACCGCGGCAGCCCTGCTGCTGACGGCCTGCGGGAGCGGGGACGAGAAGCCCAGCGACAACGACAAGATCGCGGGGGCCGACCAGGGAACGGAGACACCCAAGGAGTCGGCAGAGCCCTCAGCGGCGCCGGCAGAGGACAAGCCGGACGGCGTGGACCTCTCCCTGCCCAAGGACATGAACCTGGTCTTCGACTGGGACAAGCCGAAGGACGAGAACGAAGCGGCCGCGATGGACGATGCGGCGAACTACCTCCGCGCCATCTACCGAGGCGTCGACAAACGCACGGCCGAGGATGCGTCCGTAATCGCCTATTCCACGGGCGAGGGGCTGCACTATGCGAAGACCCAGATCGACAGCCGAGTGGAGGGTGGCTGGACCGCAACCGGCACCCGCCGCCACTACCAGGCCACTACCCGTTCCGCACCGAACGGCAAATCAGTAGAGATCGCCTTCTGCGTTGACTCCAGCAAGTTTTATGGGAAAGAAGTCGAGACTGGGAAGGTCCTGAAGAGCGAGCCCAGCATCGCCGACTACGACCACTTCAGGATCATCATGACCAGGTACCCCACAAGTGAGGACCTGTGGCAGGCATCCAAGGTGTTCGTCGAGACAAAGGCGGAGGACTGCCGGTGAACCGGTCGCGACGTGCAGCGATCAACACAGGTGCTGCCTTCCTGACACTCGCCTTCTGCATGGTGATTCTCGCGGAGCCTGCCTACTCGGCAGAGCCGACGGGAAACGACCAGGGCGCCACCACCAACCAGAGCGGCGGCAGCGACAACACCGGCATCTACGCCGCCGCCCGCATCCAGTACTCCGGATCCGTCGCCGCCGACGGCGGTACAGGAAACGTGACTTCCGCCGACGTCAGTTGGGACCCGCCACCCTGCTGGTACGCCCCCTACCTCGGCGCCAATGACTTCAAGAAGAAGATGTCCACGGAACTGAAGAAGGCTGCGAGCGCCCCCGGTATGGCCGGGCACGCAGGATCGGCGATCGGCCAGACGAAGGCTCACTACGAAGACGAATTCAGTTGGGGAGAGAATCCCGGCTACAAGGACTACAACGTCGACAAGGACGGCGAGGGAATGTTCTGGGCCGGCGTCGAGAACCCCAACGAGCCCGACGTCCTCAAACGAGGCTCCTGCACCGACCTCCCCTTCTGGGTCGACAACGGCGAGGCCCCGCCGCCACGGTACGAGCAGGCCATCACCCCGGAGATACTGGCCGCCCTCGCCTACCAGCACATGGAACTTCCCGACACCGAGGTCACCCTCGCACCGGCCCAGGCCACGAAGGTGAACCTGCCGACCTGGGCCTGGCTCGACAAGGCGGACTTCCACGAGGTTCAGGCCACGGCGGCCATCAACGTCCCCGGCTTCGCCCTCCAGGCCACGACCACCGCCAAGCCGGTGTCGCTCAGGCTGGAACCGGGCACGGAGGACGCCGAGACCTACCCGGCCTCCGGCGAGTGCACGATCAACGACGACGGTTCCATCGGTGAGCCCTACGCCCAGGGCAAGGCCGACCAGACCCCGCCCTGCGGCATCAAGTACCTCCGCTCGTCCGGAGACGGCACCTTCGATCTCCAGGCCACCATCACCTGGGAGATCGCCTGGACCGGCACCGGCGGCGCGGGCGGCGACCTGCCCGACGGCACCTTCGAGAACGCACAGGCCGTCACGGTCCAGGAAATCCAGGCAGTCAATCGCTGATGAGATCCGCAGGCCTCGCAAAGACCGAGAAGACGCGACTCGGCCTTGACGCCGAATGTGCCGCCTGGTGCCGGGTCAGCAGGTTTCCCGTTACCGATCGCGACACGGACAGGACACGACCACGCTGGCAAAGCACCGTACATCCCACTTTGTCAGCGATCTCGGAGAAATAAGCTGTGGCGAAGCCGATAACCCCACCACCAGCGACAGTCGTCTTGGCCGACCCTCTGCCCAAGGGCGCCCGCCACAGCATGATCAAACACGGGGGAGGGAAGTTGCATGGGTGAGCCGGATCTGACGGTCGACTACGACTTCCTCGCAGACTGCGAGCGCAAGCTCAGCCAACTCAAGAAGACCTTCAAGGACATCGAGAACCGCCGGGACGACATGAAGGAACACTGGGGCTCCGGTTCCGTCGCCGGTGCCATGGAAGACTTCGTCGACAACTGGGACGACTACCGCACCAGGCTCGTCGAGTCCATCGAATCGGTCGGCAAGCTCGTGGCAGGCACCAAGAAGGCGTTCGAGGATCTCGACGACGAGCTGGCCAAGGCGAACAAGAAGAAGAAGTGACGCCATGACACCGACATCCAAGCGCCGCCCGGTGGACTGGCAGCCGCTGTGCGAATCCGATCCCGTTCCCGGCGATCCGGAGGAGATACGTGCCGAGGTCAAGCACATGGTCTCGGTGGCCAAGAAGCTCCGGGACCAGGCCAAGAACCTCAAGGCGATCAGCGACGACGAGACCCTCAAGGGCAAGTACGTAAAGACCCTGCGCGACGAGTCCTCCACTCTGGAGAAGCACATGCGGGAGGTGGCCGGACGGTACGAGCGCGTGCACGGCCATCTGACCAAGTGGTCGAACGAGCTGGAGGACTTTCAGAGCGACGCCGACAAACTCCTGCGCCAGGCCAAGGAGAAGCAGGAGGAGGTCGAGGCGGACAAGGCAAAGAAGGCGGCCTCGGAGGACAAGGACGTCCCGCACACATCCCCCAGCGGCACCAGCCCCGCCGACGACCCCATCCAGCCGTACCGAACCCTCCTGCACACACTTACTGGCGACCGGACCACTCGCGCCAACCACTATGCCGGGAAGATCCGCGACGAGATCGATGACGTTATCGAGGATTCGTGGTGGGACGATGTCAAGGGATGGGTGCACGACAACGCGGACTGGATCAAGACCGTCCTGGATGGGCTCGGGTGGATCGCGACCATCGCCGGGATCGTTGCCATCTGGATTCCCGGACTGAACCTATTGGTCCTCGGTATCGCCGTACTCACCATCCTGACCAGATCCCTGCTGGTCGCCTCCGGTGACGCGTCCTGGACCGATTTGGCCTTCGACGTCGGCGGCCTGCTTCTGATGGGCATTGGCCGAGGCGGCATCAACGCGCTCAAGGGCGCCAACAAGGCCGCCTCCACCGCCGCGCAGACAAGCAGGACCGCAGGCCTCAAGGGAGGGCTCCGCTCCCACAGGGGCATGCTGAACGACCTGAGCCGGGCCATGGCGGGCGCGCAGGACGACGTTTCCCGGAAGTTCTTCTCCGATCTGCGGCACTTCACGCTGAAGAAGATTTCGAGGGAGGCCGGCCTGGTCACAAAGGGGCCCACCCCGGTCTCGACGCTCTCCAAGTGGAAGCACCTGGGGGACGACGAAGCGGCGGGTCTCCTGGGGCAGCTACGCGCGAACAAGGGGGTCTTCCCCGGCGCGGTGTCGAGCGGCACCACCGCACTGGGAAACCTGGGCTACGGGGCCGCCATGACCGCCGGGTACGGTGGTATGGCCGTCGACGTCATGGACAAATCGCTGAGCAAGAGCGACTCGATGGGATGGTTGGCCGAACACGATCTGCTTCCCGGCGACAAGCCCTACAACGAGGACTTCAACACCTGGAAGGAGAGCGGCTGGATGCCGGCACCGGACACTCACTGGTGATCGCTCGGACAGGGCGCCGGTGAACGGTAGGACGCACGCGGCAGGAAGAGCGGGAGACATGGCAGGCTCGGTCAGAGAACAGTTGGGTACAGGCGCGAACTTCAGGGTTCGGGTGACCATCATCGGCGCCCTGGCGTCGATCGTCCCGTTGATCAGTATCGCGCTACTTCTACCCGATTCCGGCCGGGACGTCCTGTTCTGGATCTACTGGATCCTGCTGGCGGGCTGCCTCGTACATCTGCTCTGGATCCTGATCAAGAACCCGGTGCCCAGCGCCCGGCCGCCGCTGCTGACCCGCGACCTCGCCATGGGCTGGGCCCTGCTGTTGCCGAGCCTTTTCACCTCCTTCTGGCCGGGCATCGTCGGAGCCCCGCTGTTCACCGTGCTGGTCGGTGCGACGTCGGTCGCGGAAAGGGTCCGGAACCGCAGTGCCGCCTCGTGAAAACGCCGTGGACGACCGGGAGGCAACGGACTCCGTGCGCATCCCGACCGGCTTCAACCTCGTTCCGCCGCCCGGCTGGGACACCGTTCCGCTTCAGTCCGGCACGAAGGAAGCGATCCAGCGGATCGTGCGCACCTCCGTGACACAGCTCCCCGCCGGCTTTCCGAAGGACGACATCCCCAAGGCCAGGATGCAACTCGTCAAGGAGCTGAAGCAGACAGTCCGCAAGGCCCGCGACTCCGACGGGCTGACGCTGTATCTCCCCGTCGAGCGCGTGCACGGGATGCTCATCCCAGCCTCCCTCATCGCCTCCGCACCGCTGGGCTCACCGGCGGGCAACGCGAAGCACGAGTCGGTACTGGTCGGCCTCGCCCGGGACGCAGAGGATGCCTCGGTGCGCGAACTCGACGGTACGGCCGCCGTCCGTACCCTGCGCAAGCTGCCTGCCGACCCGGACCGGGGCATCGAGGTCCCCTCCTGGCGAGTGCAGTACACCGTGCCGATTCCGCACAGCGCCCCGGCCAAGTGGCTGACGTTCTCCTTCAGCACGTTGGTCGTCCCCGACATGGATACCGAGTTCACCGAGACACTGGTCGAACTGTTCGACGCCGTGATGACCACCTTTCGCTGGAGCCACACATGATGATCGTCGACACCGACGCGGACCCGGGACTCTGGTTCCACATGCCCCTGCGGCTCGGCAAGTCGGAGTTCGCCCAGTGGCTGGACCTCCAACTGGAGGCGACCGGCCTGCTCCACCGGCGCAAACTCACCTGGCGCGAGAAGCGGCAGATGAAGAAGTATCTGGAGGGCTCGGCGGCCATGCTGGGCCACCGCGTCGAGGCCGACCAGGCGTTTCTCTTCGGACCCATGCCCCCGCAGGCGGCCCCGCTGGTGTTCTTCGCCAAGCAGTTCGCCTGCGACGAGGAGCACAGCGAACTGCACCTGAGCATGCTGGCGGAGCCCGACCCAGGGACCGCGGAGGCCAGCGAGCGAGTGGAGACGGCGCCCTTCGACTCCCCGCACTTCGGCACCGGCCTGCGTTGCCTGCGTAGCTGGACGGCCCCCGAAGGACATCTGATGCTCTCCGTCAGCTACGCGTGGAACGACCCGTCCAACAACATCGACCTGCTCCTCAAGGGCCACTACGACGACCCGGCCCTTCTGGAGACATCCTTCGACGCGATCGACGACTTCGCCAGGAGCGTTCGGCTGCGGAAGGCGTCCGAGGAGCAGGGCTGACCGAGAGTTTGACTCCCGGATCAGGGCTTGCGTCGATGTTCTCGGCTGGTTACCGACGGCTGCAGCATTCCTGACGTTGCCCTGATCGCGCCCGGCTCGGATCCCGCCTTCTACGACACCCTCGTGGAGCTGTTCGATGCTGTGATGGGCACCTTCCGCTGGAGCTATGCCTGAAGGCTCACTTTTACCGTGCCCCCTGAAAGAGGCCACTCATGTCCGAAGGCACCCTGTGGAGCACCGACCTCGGGGCACTTCATGTCGATACGGATGCCAGTAAGGGCCTTTGGGGCTACCTCTGGCTCCAGATGGACAAGAAGACCTTCAAGGAATGGCTGGACGCGACTCTGGCCGACCTGGCCGCCATCCACGGCGTCGAACTCACCCGCAAACTCCGTCGATTCCACAAGAGCTTCTACGAGCAGACGATCGTCACGCTCCGGGACAAGCTCCAGGCCGACGAGGCGTTCATCTACCACCCCGTTCCCCTGACCTACATGCCGCTCGTGATGCACGCCACCCGCACCCACTGCGAGGCCCGTGATGCGGCCTCCTGCGAGGGAATCACCGCGCTCACGGTGCCGCACCCGGAGATCCCCGAGTGGCAGCAGCGAACCGGAAGCATCCCGTTCGCCTCTCCACACCTGGGCGCGGACGGGGTCCGGGTCACCCGCTCCTACCCCGCGGACAGCAGCATCATGATGACCTCGGTGACGTACCACTGGCACACCCCGCCCGGCCTCCCCGACGTCCTGCTCCGCGGGCACCACGACGATCCGGAAGTGTTCGCCGCGGCCATGGAGCCGCTGGACGACTTCGCGCGGACGCTCCGGCTTCCCGGGGCAGCCCATTGACCGGCGCCGCCGGGGCGCATTCAGGCGGTGAGCTGCTCTCGGCTCCGGGGAGTTCTTCGGACGGGCTGCCTACGCCCCCTCGGCCCTGATCAGGGCATGGTCGTGCATGGTTCTGCGGCATTCCGCAGGCCCGTCCTGGAGGTCAAGTGTGGTCTGGTGAGCTCATCCAGTGGGCACATCCGTCGGCGCACGACCGCTTCCAGGTCAGCTGTGAGAGCCGGCCGCCTGTCGAGTACGACGGGCTGACCGCGGCCGACACCCGCCATGGTGGTATCAGCTCGGTGTGTGCGGCCTGGCTACTCGCTAGGCCTCTTCCCTAGCGGGCATGGGACGTTCGGGCGCCTCCGGGAAGAACTTCCGCGAGCTGGCGTACATGCCGTAGTAGGGGTACGTGCGCGGAATGTCGGCACCGCCCTTGCGAGCGACACCGACGATCTTTCGGTACAGGCGAGCCCGGCAGCGTACATTCCTCACCACGGGGTCGAGAAGGGTACGCCGCCGTACGAGGTAACCAGCGATGATCGCACCGCAGACGATGAAAGCGTCCACGGCAATAAAGGTGATCTGGAACTGACGCGACTTCTGAGATGCGACGAGATCCCAGAAGGGCCAGGCCCCCACACCGAAGACGAACAGCGGAACGACGAGCAGACAACCGAGAAGGCTCGCCTTCTCCGTGTCCTCGCGCCGCTGGAAGAGCATCCACTGCACCACCTCGTCGTCGAGGAAGTCGAAGCGTACCTCCCGCCCAAAACGCTCAGCCGCGTCCTTGGCCGCAGGAACAGCCGCCACGACCGACGCCGGCACCATATTGTGGACAGTGCCCTGGTCGTCGACGAACGTTCCGGGTTCCAAGGCGTGGTAGTCGCTCACGGGTCATCTCCTTACTCAGCGGGGACCAGCGCAGTGTGGAATGAGCCTTCTCCATCCTCCCACTGAAGTGGCGAGATGAAGCGTGAGCATGGCCTGGACCGGGTGTCTCCCAGCGGCCCCAGAATGGGAGGCGGACCGTGCCCCGGGCGCCCCGGTACTCCTTGCCCGCCGCCCAGCACGTGATGCCTGCGTTGGCGAGAGCGTCGATGACGCCGTGCTCACGGGCGGCCCGGACGTCATGAACGGCGACGTCGCTCAGGCGTCTGCTGTGAGACGCGACATGGTGACGAACGCCGATCCACAGGGAGAGATGGATGTAGCGCCACGGCGCACGCACGCCCCTGCATTGTCTGCGGATGCTTCGCCGCCCGGCAAATCCGCTACGCGATCCAGTGAAAATCCCTCGGCCGGGCTCGTCAGAGGTCCACCGTCAGCGTCTCCGCAATGCTGTCCGCGGCTTCCTCCATCACCTCCGCAACCCCCGGCACAGTCCACGACATGAGCATCATCAGCGCAGACTCGGCACCGGTCGGCACAACCCCGTATGTCAGTGTTTCCATGACAATCCTCGGCCTGCGACGTAAACGAGCACCGGAGGCGAA
Source organism: Streptomyces sp. NPDC017890 (assembly GCF_044328675.1). Classification (NCBI taxonomy): domain Bacteria; kingdom Bacillati; phylum Actinomycetota; class Actinomycetes; order Kitasatosporales; family Streptomycetaceae; genus Streptomyces; species Streptomyces sp. NPDC017890. The sequence goes on along the minus strand of NZ_JBIRHU010000002.1, from coordinate 73,279 downwards.
GTTCTGTCTGATGCGCACGGCAGGGCCGATCGGCAGGTCAGTACGGGAGATCTTCGGGGGACCGAAATCGTCGGCGCTGAAGGTCTCTGCCAGCCAGTCGAGAGTGATCTTCGGGACCGTGTCGTCGGGATAGATCAGGTCGACTTCCAGGATCGCGAGGGCAAAGTCGAAACCGTCGGGGTAAAGGGCAAAGGCGTAGAAGGGTTTGCGGCTTCGGCTGTCCTCGGCCCTGGACCGCAGATCCCTCCTCAGAGTCGTCTTGTCGATGTCGTAGCCCTCTGCCTTGCTGCGGTCCCGAAGCTCCGCCGCAGTGGTCTTCGACCAGCTCCGGACATCGTCCGACGGCTCGATCGGGAGCGGCACCCAGTCGTTCGGGGTCACGATGCCGACGGCACTGATGTCACTCACCGGTGCCATCACCGCCCATCCACGTCAGCGATCCCGCCACAGCGTCGAAGAGCTCAACCATGGCGTCGGCGATCTGCACCAGGGGCGTGGAAAAGGTCATGAGCAAGTGGGCCTCGGTTCCTGGCACCGGCAGTTGGTAGTCGAGCGTGATCGCAGGCAGCGCTTCCTCAGCTTTCCCGGGCAGGCCGGCGGGCGGCGCCTGATCAGGCCCACCTGTTGCTCGGCGAACGCGTACGGCTGTTCCCGCGGCGAGTTCGACGACCTCAACCTCTGCCTGCCCGTCGGACGCCAGCCGAGTGGCAAGGTCCTCAAGACTCAGGGTGGTTCCGCTGGACGAGGCCGGCAAGAAGGTGACCAGGAGGGAGGCCGGAATCGTCAAGGGTCCCGCTTGCTGCAGGCTGAGGTACAACTCGATCCCGCCCTCACGACACGCAGCGGCTGCCTGTGCCAGCGAGTTGCCGCTTGATGTGCGGCACATTGTCCATGCCCTCGAAACGGCGGTTCACCAGGGCGTCGACCGAGCGTTCACGTCGCTCGGGGTCGATGTCCAGACGAAACCACCCCTCGGGCATGAGCAGGCGGTAATCAGCAGGCGGCGCCATGTGGCTGCCTGGGGGCATGGTCACCAGTGCTCCGTTGTCGTCGACTCGTATCACGTCTAGCCCTACGCCGCCTCAATCGTTCTGTCGTACGAGATGCGGCCGACCAGCGCGCCCGCCGTAGCCGGCCCCAGCGACAGCACGATGGTCAGAGCGGACAGCAAGCCCGCCAGAAACCCCGGCACCTCGTCACTGAAGAGCCCAACCAACAGCAAAGCACTGAAGAACGGGAGAACCACGGGTTCGTTTGCTCCGACGACCGAGCGGTACCAGCCGATTTGCTTACGAGCTGCCTTGCCTTCCATCGGTGACATCCTGCGGGCGTCCCCCGCGAGCTGGTGCCCCTGCCACCACGGTTGCGCATCTGTGAGCTGCTGATACTTCTCGTCCGAGACCGGCACCCCCAACGCTCCTGCCAACGCCGCCCAGCCATCGCTTCCCTGCGGCCCCGCGAACCAGAAACGCCACGGCAGCAGTGCCCGCGCTTCACCCTCTCTGTCCCGTACCTCGACGCCGAGCGGCTCCCCGGTCGCGGCGTCGACCAACCGCACCAGTCGCGCCACCCCGTGCGCGCCGGCGCGCCCGAGCCAACGTTCCTGACCGAGCGCATTGGTCAGGACCAGGTCATGGGCAAGCACACATACAGATGCTGTGCGCAAGAATCGCCTCGTCCCTCCGCTCCCTGCTGCCGGAGACGGCCTGATCTCCGTCTTCTCGACAAGGCGACGATGCTGTCTGTTGCGCCACCAAGCCCGGACGCGCACCACCGCATCAGCTGCCGGGAGGAGAAAGAGGGCCCCCGCAGCGGCCGTCAGGGCCCAGCTGAGCTCGGCAGCAAAGCCGATCACGAGAGCGATGAACCATCCAAAAGGCCGACACCTCTGGCCCAGGTGTGCCACCCCGGCAATTCGGAATAGAGTGCCCGATACGGCCTGCTTTCCCGGCCGTCGTCCGGCACCCCGGAGGCAGTGACGGGCTCCGGGCTCTCCTCAAAGGGGATGCCGAGCGTTTCGACGAGCTGCCTCAGACCAGTGCGACCGAGGCATTTGTGCGGTCGCACGTCCAAGGCACCGACACTTTCCGCCTCGGGAAGCCATCCGGCGAGGGGCACGTGCAGGAGGTCCCGCCCGTCATCGCCCTTGAAGACCAGGACACCCCAGCGGTCGGCCGGACGGTTCTGCACGATCCCCCACACGTCTTTGGGTGGAAAAAAGATCGCGCGCCGAATGCCATCGGCACCAACGGCATATCTCCGCTCCTGGCATCGGGCGTCACGTACGACCAAGCTCCGCCCGTCGGCGTACAGCCGAGCACGACGTACGACGTGAGTCCCATGCGGCGGCATGCCTCCGGGGCGTACGGCCAGTTCCTCCAGCTGCCGCGGCACACGGCCTCGACCTGGCTGCTCAGACATCACTCACCCACTCGCCACCAACGTGTCCGCTGCCCCCGCCGGTGGTCTCTCCCCAGGCGGGAGTCGAGGCGCCTCCCGTCGAGAGCGGAGTGATCCGCATGGTCCGAACCGCTTCGTCGGCCAGGTCGGTGATCTGCTCCGTGAGGGCGATCTTCTCCCAGGTCACCGTGACGACGATGAGACTCTCCATACCGGGCGGGAAGACGGCGTACTTGATGAACTCGGTCAGCTTGCGGCCGAAGCCGAGCATCCGCTTGACCTTGAGCATCGCCTGGATGCGCACGGCGGGCCCCGCGGGCAACTCGAGGTGAGTGGTCCGGGGTGCACCCGTGATCTCCGCGTTTCCCCATTGCAGAAGCAGCGGGACGACCTCTTCAGGGCCGGGACGGGGTACGCCCTCGTCACCGTACGAGTCGACCATGAGGGTGGCCAGGGCCTCCCCCGTCCCGGAGTAGTACGCCGCCGCGAGTGTGGGCACGTCGTCGTTGAGGTCGACGGCCCGCTCGACCATGTCGTCGATCACCGCGCTCTTCTCGATCTTGAGGCTGAATGGCTCGAGCCGGTTCATGACCTCTGTGGCCAGCACCTCGGCCTCGGCCCTGGTCCCGTCGCGCAGCGTGAGATCGACCCACCCTGGCTGGAACTCGAAAGTGCACTCGAAGACCTCATCCAGCGGAGCGGGACCGTCCGCTGCGGTCATGCTCGGTCCTTTCATGCGGGTGCGGCCGAGGCTCAGCCGACTCCGGCCATTTTCTGGAGGTTTCCGACCGGACTCGGCCAGAGCATCAAATCCACCGGAGAGAGTGGGCAATGGCGTCACACAGGTTCCCCATGGGACCCTCCGTGCCGCTCAGCGGCATCGAGAAGGCGAGGTGGAAGTAACCCACGTCGCCGGGCATCCGGACGTGGTAGTCCAGGGTGGTCCCGGTGCGGACGTGCACCGTCCGGCCGACAGGCAGGTCGATGACTTCCACCTCGGCTTCCGGCCCCGTGCGGTCGGCCAGCGCCTCGGCGAACTCCTCCGGTGTCGGGGCCAGCCCGCGGGGCATCGGTGGCCAGGAGACCAGCAGTGAGGCCGGTGTCAGGGAGGACCCTTCGGGCGATTCGGTCCGCAGAAAGAACTCGAGCGCGCCTCGCGCCAGGCCGTTCTCGGCGGTGTTGCGGAGGGTGCCCCACACGCTGCGGGCAACCTCCGCGGAGGTGCGGCTCCCAGCGAACTCCTTGTCCACGAAGGTCTTCAGCTGGCCTCGCCAGCGCTCCCGCGTCAGGTCGACACGGAACCAGTCGCGGGGGACGAGGAGACGGTAGTCCGAGGGCGGGGCTTCGGGCATGGCCGCTGTCATGCTTCCACCGCGGAGGTGATCAGCGGTGAGCCGTCGGCGTGGAACAGCCGGATGCTGCTCACGATGTTGCCGAACATGGTGGAGAACATGTCCCAGCCAGACATGGTGGGCGTCGAGAGCTCCATCACAACGGTGGTGTGATTGGGAAGAGGCACATAGACACGTATGTATGAAGTCGGCAGAGTCACGTTGTCCTCGGTGCTCATCAGTTCCCCGGAAATACTCGCGTCCCGGTTACCGATGCATGAAACTGCGGCACCACAAGGAAGCTCGATCACGGAGATCTCACCCGCCTCCGCCTTGTTGAGGCTCGAGGAGATCGCACGGACCACTGCCGGGATTCCCGCAACCTCCGGGCTCTCCACGAGAGACACGGAAATCGTGGCGATACACGGGATGCCGCCCTCTACGGTCAGACAGATCGCGGCGTGCTCGACACCTGCCGCGGACAAGTCATCGAGGGCAAGCGCGCACATGACGCCGAACTTGGTCTTGTCATCGTATTCCGCACCCGGCAAGACTTTGTCCCCGAGTTCCTCCAACAACTGCACGGCTTCGTCATCGTCCCGCGCCTGCACGGGCAGGTCGTGGAAAATTTCCGGCATCACCCAGCGGAGGCAGATGTCGTCAACCTGAAGGACAATGGGTGCGGCGGTCCGGGACGGGACTAAATCGGGGAGTTCGAACGAGGTCGTCACGCGGGTCGTTCGCCTTCCGGTGTTGGAAGCTCCGGAGCATCTGGGAAAAATTGCCGGGAGGATGCGTACATTCCGTAGTACGGGTACGTGGCGGGAATTTCGGCACCACCCTGCCGGGCGATCCCTGCGATCTGCCGGTACCGCCGCGCCCGGATCCGCACGTTGCGCATGGACGGATCGCGAAGGCTGGGACGCCGCCAGAGGTACAGACCCACAAGAATACCCACCACGATCAGCGCGTCCACTGCGATGAAGGCGAACTGGAAGGAACGTGGTTTATCGACAGCCACCAAATCCCAGAACGGCCAGGCCCCCGCGAGGAATGGGAACAGCACGAAGCCAGAAAGGCATCCGCGCTTACGCCACTTCCTGTTGTCCTCCCAACGGTGGTGCAGGAGCCAGTGGACCGCCGCGTCGTCAAGGAAGTCGAACTGCACTTCGCGCCCGTACTTCTCAGCTGCCGCCTTGGCTTCAGGCACGCCAGCGATAACGGACGAGGAGACCATGTTGTGGACCCCTCCGTCATCTCCCACGAACTGACCGAAGGGGAGCCCACCTTGTTTGGGCATACGTTCTCCTCTGTTATCCCGTAGGCGCCAGAGCGGCATGGAACGGAGTAGATGACGGGCTCGGTCGTGGTGAAGGCGAAGGCGTCCTGGGCACGCTTGGGGTGGGCTTCACACTGGGCGCGGGAGTGGGGCCTGGGCCCCCTGAGGGAACCGACGGGTCCCCCGCGCGCTTCTCATCCTGCGCATCCACCAGACGGTCGAGGCCCTTCAGGCCAAGGAACCCCAGGCTGGCACCCTTGATGTACCTGGTGACAATTTCGGGCTTGAAGCCTTCGGCGGGTAGCTTGATCCGCTTTCCGAGGTATTTGGAGGCAAGCCCTGTGACCTTGTTGATGCCCTTCACTCCAATACCATTGGTGAAGCCCTCCCACAGTTGGGCCTGAGCGCCCGCCAACCGTCCTGCCTTGCTGCCGACCGCCAGCACCTTCAGTGCGCCGAGGCCCGGGAATACACCCACGACATCCAGGGTGATCTTCAGCAAGTCGAGCTTGCCGCCCCGGGCGAAGACGTCATAGAGCCTGCCGGAAAGAGCTGTTCCACTCGCCGCCGCAGCCAGGGCCGCGATGATGGGTGCCGCGAGTCCTCCCGAGAAAACGATGGCAGCCGCCAGAGCCAGGCAGGCCAGAATCGTCGCGGCGGCGGAGAACCAGTCGGCGTGGTCCGCGATCCAGTTCATGATCCCGCCGGGGTCCCGGACACCGTCGTGATGGATCACATACTTGATCTTCTTGGCCGCGCGGTTCGCCGCGTCGTCGCGGATGTCCTTCGCCTGCTCGATCTTGTGGCGTGCCTGCGCCATGAAAAGTGCGGCGTCGTCCCGTTTCTTGCCCTGCTTGGTGCGTTCGGCGCTGTCCTTGGCGTCGGACGGCACCGTCCCCTGGGTCGGCTCCAGTGCCTTGAGGGCCGCCTTGTCGTCCACCTCGGCCGCGCGGAAGTCCTCCAGCGCCTTGTCCGCCTTGCGCTGGGCCCGGCGCAGTTCGCTCGCGTACTCGGACGACTCCCCGTCGCCCTCCTGCACCTTGGTGCCCATCGCGAGCGCGGCCTCGTCGTACCGGTCGTAGGCGTTCTTCAGGCGGCCGGACGTGTCGCCCGCGATCTCGTGGAAGGCGCGGCCGGCGTCGCTGTCCCAGCCCTCGACCGACGCCAGCGCCTTGATGTTCCTGGCCTGCTTGTCGATCTCGTCGGCCATGCCGCGCAGTTCCTTGCCGAGCCGTGCCACCTCGTAGGGGTCACCGGGCACCGGGTCGGAGTCGTACATCGGTGACCAGTCCTTCGGGCGGGCTGTCACTGCTACTTCTCCTTGTTCCCGCTCTTCTTGGCGTCCCGGAGCGCGTTCGCGAGTTCGTGGTCGATGTCCTCGTACGCCTTGGCCGCGTTCGCGGTGTACTTGGCGAGGTTTTCGATGTCTTCCATAAGCTTTTTGCGGTTCTTCTTCCAGGTATCGGAGAAGTCACCGAAAACGTCGCGCAGTTTGTCGCTGCCCAGCGCGTCACCGTACTCGTCGGCAGGGTTGCCGTTGTCCTTGAACTCCCGGTGCATGCGGTAGAGCGACTTCGAGCATTCCTTGATCAGGTCGAGGTCGTACCGAGTTCTGTCTGCCACCCGTTCAGACTTTCTTCCTCAGGGGCCGCCTGCCCGGGCGCGGCCCCACACGATGTGTGCCGCGCCGCGCCCGGGCAACGTAGCCGCCGCCGACGTCACTAGCCCTTGGCGCTCTTCGCCAGCTGCTCGTCCAGGTCCTCGTACGCCTTCTTGGCGTTGGTGAGGAACTTGGACAGTCCCTCCAGGCCCTTGACGGTCTTGGCCGCGCCCTTGGTGAAGTCCTTGATGGACTCGTCGTAGGCGCCGGAGGCCTTCTGCGTGGTGAAGCCGTTGGCGACGAGTTCCTCGACGCCCTTCTCGATGGCCTTCAGCATGTCTTCCATCTCACCCATCGCCTTGATGAGGTCGGTGGCCTTCTTGTCCATCTCGGCGTAAGTAAGGTCTGCATCCTTGGCCATGACAGCTCTCCCTCCCGTTGCCGCAGGGCCTTCCCCCGTGGCTCGACTGGCGCGGTCCGTCCGGTCGTCTACCGGCGGTCCGCATGAGCAAAGATCTTACGGGCGGGGCTGTTGGGACAACAGGGATGCCTGGCAAGGGAAGCGTGAACCAGTGCGCATCCCGGGGGGCCGTGATGGCAGTGTGCATCCCGTTGCACAGGGGAAAGGTGCGGCGGCTAAGGTCGCTGCACTGTGTTCAGCGTTCCGGGGGCGGCCTCAGCCCAGCGAGGAGGACGAACGTGCGCCTGAGTCTGACCGTCGTCGACCCGATCGGCGGCGCCAGCGCCGACGTGGTGCTCGACGCCGATCCGGAGTCGTCGATCGGCGACATCACTCGGGAACTGGCACGCCATGTCGGTGTCGCCGGTGGTGCGGAGATCATCCCCATCGGCGGGCGTCCCGGCCCCGGCGGCGCACCGCAGGCCTTCGTCGACGGCTACGCCCTCGATCCCGACGCCAACGTCGTCGGCTCACCGCTGCGCGAGGGCGCTGTCGTCAGCCTGCACGATCCGGCCGGCTGCGTTCCCGGTGAGCCGACCGGTGTCGTGGAGTTCCGCGTGGCCGGCGGCCCAGCCGCCGGTGCCGTGCACCGGTTGGGCGTCGGTCGGTACGACATCGGCAGCGGTCCAGCCGCGCACATCCGTATCGATGATCCCGAACTCGCCCCGCGTGCCGCGACTTTGTCCATCGCCATGAACGGCACCTGCGACGTCGCCCTTCACGGTGTCGAGAAGAGGAACACCGGGGTCACGGAGGACGAGAAAAAGAAGAAGAAGAAGCGGAAAGGGGAGGAGAAGGGGGAAAAGGAAGAGGAGAAGGGCGGCGACAGCGGTCACCCTCGGCTCGACGGCGAGGAGTTCGACGGCGGCACCTGGCCCCTCGGCTCTCAACTCGCCCTCGGCAACACCCTTTTGGAGATCGACGGCTACTCCCCTCCCAACGCTGCCCTGAAGTGGTCGGAGGACGGGGTCGGGCTCGACTACAACCGGCCTCCGCGACTGCGCCCGGCAGAGCGCGAGACGCTCTTCCGGCTGCCCACTCCGCCCAGGGACTACGAAGCCCGCCCGCTGCCCTGGCTGATGGCCCTGTTCCCGCTGGTCGGCGCGGTCGTGTCCGTCATGATCTTCGGGCGCTGGTACTACATGATCATGGCTCTGCTGAGCCCGGTCATGCTCTTCGGCAACTACTTCATGGACAAGAAGCACGGACGCAAGTCCCATGCGCAGCAGGTCAAGGAGTACAAGGAGACCAAGGAGCGGATCGAGAAGGACGCCCAGGACGCGCTGCGACTGGAGCGGCTCGAGCGACGCGGCACCATTCCCGATCCCGCCTCCGTGCTCGCCTTCGGCACCGGCCCTCGTACCCGGTTGTGGGAGAGGCGGCGCACGGACGCCGACCATCTGCTCCTTCGGGTCGGCACCGGCCGCGTGCCGTCCGAGGTCGTTCTCGACGATCCGGAGCAGGACGACCACAAGCGTCAGGTCACCTGGGACATCGAGGACTCGCCCGTCGCGCTGCCGCTGAAGGACCTGGGGGTCATCGGTATCGCGGGGCCCGGCGACTCGGCACAGGCACTCGCGAGATGGGCCGTGGCGCAGACCGCGGTACTGCACAGCCCGATGGATGTTCAGTTCTGCGTGCTCACCGAGAACCACGCACAGCCGCGCTGGGACTGGGTCCGCTGGCTCCCGCACGCCCGCCCTGCGAACGGCCAGGACGTCAACGTGCTGGTGGGGACGGACTCCGAGACCGTGAGCGCCCGGGTCGGTGAGCTGACGCAGTTGCTCGACGCCAGGCAGAAGGCCCTGAAGGAGAACAACCGCGGTGGCGCCGGTCCCGCCTTCTCCGACCCGGACATCGTCGTCGTGTGGGACGGGTCGCGTCGGCTGAGGTCGCTGCCGGGCGTCGTACGACTCCTGCGGGAAGGGCCGGCGGTCGCCATGTACGCGATCTGCCTGGACGAGGAGGAGCGTTTCCTGCCCGGCGAGTGCCAGGCCTTCGTCGTCGCCGAGCCGCTGCGTCACAGCGGGACCGTCCCCGCCGCTCAGCCCGGGAACCCGCCTCAGGCCGCCGCCGGTGGCTTCCCCTCCTTCCAGGCCTGGCACCAAGGCGCCCAACAGACCCGGCAGGACGCCGAGCGGGCACTCGAACTGCGACTGCGTGTCGAGCAGACCGGCGCCCGGCGCAGGTCCGGGGTACGGCCCGACCTCGTCTCCCCCGCCTGGTGCGCCCGGCTGTCCCGAGCGCTGTCGCCCCTGCGCGACATCAGTGGCGAGACCGAGGACTCCGCGCTCCCGTCGTCGAGCCGGCTCCTCGACGTGCTCCAGCTGGAGCCCCCGACGCGCGACGACGTCGCCGCGCGCTGGCGCATGGGCGGTCAGTCCACCATGGCGGTCATAGGTGAGTCGTACGACGGTCCGTTCGGCATCGACATCCGGCGCGACGGCCCGCACGGGCTCATCGCCGGTACGACCGGTTCAGGTAAGTCGGAGCTGCTCCAGACCATCGTGGCAGCGCTCGCCGTCGCCAACACGCCCGAGAACATGACGTTCGTCCTCGTCGACTACAAGGGCGGGTCCGCCTTCAAGGACTGCGTCAAACTCCCGCACACCGTCGGCATGGTCACCGACCTCGACGCACACCTCGTCGAACGCGCCCTGGAATCGCTGGGCGCGGAGCTGAAGCGGCGCGAGCACATCCTCGCCGCCGCCGACGCCAAGGACATCGAGGACTATCAGGACCTGGTGCGCCGGGACCCGACCCACGAATCCGTGCCCCGACTGCTCATCGTCATCGACGAGTTCGCGTCCATGGTCCGCGATCTGCCCGACTTCGTGACGGGTCTCGTCAACATCGCCCAGCGAGGCCGCTCCCTCGGTATTCACCTCCTGCTGGCCACGCAGCGACCGAGTGGTGTCGTATCGCCCGAGATCCGCGCCAACACCAACCTCCGGATCGCCCTGCGCGTGACCGACGCCGGTGAGTCGACCGATGTCATCGACGCTCCCGATGCCGGTCACATCGCCAAGAGCACGCCGGGCCGCGCGTACGTCCGTCTCGGCCACGCCTCCCTCATCCCCTTCCAGTCGGGCCGTGTCGGTGGCCGCCGCCCGGGTGCCGCCGATCCGGCGGCGCTCGCCCCGTGGGCCGGGGAGCTCTCCTGGCAGGAACTGGGACGGGCCGGGCTCGCCAAGCCCAAGTCCGAGGCGCGGGAGGACGACGAGATCACCGATCTCAAAGTCCTGGTGGACGCCATCCGGGAGGCCAACGACGCCATCGGCATTCCGGCCCAGCACTCTCCGTGGCTGCCCGCCCTGGACGAGTCGCTGCTGCTGGACGACATTCCGGTGGTGCGCGGCCAGGGGGTGCTGCCGGCGGCCCCGTACGGCATCGCGGACCTGCCGGCCGAACAGGCCCGCCGCCCGGTGGTCGTCGACTTCGCCACGTTCGGGCACCTGCTCATCGCCGGTGGCCCGCGCAGCGGCCGCTCACAGGTGCTGCGTACCGTCGCGGGCTCCCTGGCCCGCACCCTGTCCAGCGCCGACGTCCATCTGTACGGCATCGACTGCGGCAACGGCGCCCTGAACGCACTGACCCGGCTGCCGCATTGCGGCGCGGTCGTCAGCCGCAACCAGCAGGAGCGGGTCATCCGGCTCTTCAACCGGCTCACCGGCGAAGTCACCCGGCGGCAGGATCTGCTGGCGGAGAAGGGCTATGCCGACATCGGGGAGCAGCGGGCCGCCGCGGCCGAGGACGAGCGGCTGCCCCACCTCGTGGTCTTCCTCGACCGCTGGGAGGGCTGGCTGCCCACGCTCGGTGAGTACAACCACGGTGACCTCACCGACCAGGTGATGGCGATGATGCGCGAGGGCGCGAGCGTCGGACTGCACCTGGTGATCACCGGTGACCGGCAACTGCTGGCGGGGCGGATCTCCTCGCTCACCGAGGACAAGTACGGTCTGCGCCTCGCCGACCGCGGCGATTTCTCGCTGCTGGACATCAACGCGCGCAAGATCCCCGAGGAGATCCCGCCCGGCCGCGGCTTCGCGAGCGGTACGGCGATCGAGACGCAGTTCGCCCTGCTCGCCGAGGACACCACCGGTCAGGGTCAGGCTGCCGCGCTCGTCGCGATCGGCGAGGCGGCGACCGCCCGGGACGCCGGGCTGCCGCGCTCCCGCCGCCCGTTCCGCGTCGACGTCCTGCCCAGCCGGATCTCCTTCGCCGATGCCTGGGCCATGCGCGACCCGGTGGCGAGCGCCTCCCCGCTGTGGGCGCTGGTGGGTGTCGGCGGCGACGAGCTCACCGCCTTCGGCCCCGACCTCTCCCAGGGTGTCCCGGCGTTCGTGATCGGCGGTCCCGCGAAGTCCGGGCGCAGCACGGTGCTGCTGAACGTCGCCCGCTCCTGCCTCGCCCAGGGCGTACGGCTGATTCTGGCGGCACCTCGCCCGTCCCCGCTTCGCGAACTGGAGGGGACGGAAGGCGTCCTGAAGGTCTTCACCGGCCGGGACATCGACGAGGACGAGATGGAGGAGCTCATCGAGTCTGCCAGTCCGGAGCAGCCGATCGTCGTCCTGGTCGACGACGCGGAGGTGCACGACGACTGCGACGCCGAGGACGTCTTCAAGCGCATCGTCGAACGCGGTGCGGAGGAGGGCCTGGCCGTCGTCATCGCCGGTGACGAGGAGGAGATCTGCGACGGCTTCTCCGGTTGGCAGGTCGACATGAAGAAGGCCCGCCGCGGCATCCTGCTGTCTCCGCAGGACAGCTCCGCGGGCGAGTTGATCGGCATCCGTACCAACCGGAGCATGGTCGGCGGCCAGATCACTCCGGGCAGGGGCATGCTGCACCTGGGCAGTGGGGAGCACATGACGGTCACGACGCCGATGTGACGGGCACCGGCCGCCCGGAAACGACGACGGGCCGCAGGACCGAGGGGTTCTCGCGGCCCGTCGTCGTTGCCGGGGCAAGGCCGGTCCACCGGTGCGATGCCCCGGCTACTCGACCTTCGACAGGCGCGCCTTCGGCCGCCCCGAGTCCTTGCTGTCGGACTCGTACTGGAGGTCGTCGCCGACCGGTGTGAGGCGGACGGTGTGGAGGGCCTGGTTGCAGACGTCGCGGTTGCCCTCGGCGCCCACGGCGCTCGTGACGATCTGTTTCTCCGTCACCTTCTTCAGGGTCAGTACGTCGTCGCAGGTGCCGCCGAAGATGTCGGTGTGGCGCAGGGTGCCCAGCCGCTCTCCCAGGCCGGCCTTCCCGACCGTCAGCCGGAAGGTGCCGAGCGGCAGGTTGCCCTCGACGGCGACTGCCTGGCCCTCCCAGGTGCCGAGGTAGCGCTCGGGGACGGTGCGGGGGGCGGCGGGCGACTGCGTGGCGGTGTCCTTGCCGCCGGGGGTGGCCTTGCCGCCGTCGCCCGGCAGCAGGTCCAGGACGAACACCGACCCGACCGTCACCGCCGCCAGTGCCCCCGCCGCCGCAAGTGCCACGGTGCAGCTGAGCCGCCGGCCCCGTCCGCCGGCGCCCCGGGTGGCGGTCGCCGCGACGGAGAGGGCGAGCCCGCCCGGTGCGGGGGCGCCCGGTGCGGGATCGCCCGGTGCGGGGGCGCCCGGTGCGGGATCGCCCGGTGCGGGGGCGACGCCTCCCGGCCGGCCGCCGTCCCGCGGTGCGGGGAGCGGGGTGGACGGTGCGGGCATCACCGGTGGCGGGCCGAAGACGCCTTCGGCGGCGCCCGCGTCGGACGGCGCCGCCGTCACCGACGGTCGGCTGAACCCCACCGGCCCCGACGAGGGACCCGACGCCGGCTCCCCCGCCTCCAGGTTCAGCAGCTGTACGGCGCTCCGGCTGACCCGCTCCACCAGCGGCCCCGGCAGCCAGCCGCCGGTCACGAGCCGTGCCGCGCCCTCGGGTGCGAGACACCGGGCCACCTCGCCGGGGGACGGCCGGGCGGCCGGGTCCTTGGCCAGACATGCCGCCACCAGGTCCCGTAGAACTCCGCCCCTCTCCCCGCCCGTCTCCCCCTCCAGGGCATCGAGCTGGGGCTCCTCGTGGACGACCTTGTAGAGGAGCGCGGCCGACGAGTCCCCGGGGAAGGGCGGCGCGCCCATCGCCGCGAAGGCGAGGACGGCACCCAGCGAGAACACGTCGGCCGCGCCCGTGACGCCCTTGCCGAGGATCTGCTCGGGGGACATGTAGCCGGGCGAGCCGATCGAGACGCCGGTGGAGGTCAGGGACGCGGTGCCGTCCGTGGCGCGGGCGATGCCGAAGTCGATCAGGAGGGGGCCGTCGAGGGTGAGGAGGACGTTGGACGGCTTCACGTCACGGTGGACGAGGCCCAGCTCGTGCACCGCCGCCAGCGCCTCGCCGAGGCCCGCGCCGAGCGCCCGTACCGAGTGGGCCGGCAGCGGGCCGTCGTCCGCGACGGCCGCCGTCAGGGACGGACCTGCCGCGTACGCGGTGGCGACCCAGGGCACCCGCGCCTCGGGGTCCGCGTCCAGTACGGGCGCGGTCCAGGCTCCGCCCACCCGGCGCGCCGCGTCCACCTCGCGCCGGAAGCGGGCCCGGAACTCCTCGTCGAGCGCGAAGTGCGGGTGCACGATCTTCACGGCGACCGTGCGGCCGCCGGTGCTGCGGCCCAGGTAGACCCGGCCCATGCCGCCGGAGCCCAGCCGGCCGAGCAGCCGGTAGGGCCCCACGGTGGTGGGTTCGTCGTCTTCGAGCGGCCGCATGGCGTCCACCCCTCCCCCGTACGCCAGTACCTGGCAGCAGGGTAGTGGGCCGCCCCCCTCGAAAGGCCTCCCCGACGGACCGGGGCACGGATCGGGACCGGCGGATCAGGGCCGGCCGCGGATCAGGGCTGGAGCAGCTCCACCTTCACGTCCGCCGGGAAGCCGGTGGTCGGGCCCACGCGGCGGGCGAACTCGGTGACCGCCTCCAGCTGCGGGGCGCCGAGGCGGAAGTCGAGGGTGGTGAAGTACTTCGCGAGGGTCTCCTCGTCGAAGGCCTCCCAGCGGGCCGCCTGCTCGGCGACCTTGCCGACCTCCTCCAGGGAGAGGTTGCGGGAGGCGAGGAACGCCTCGTGCACCTTGCGGGTGATGACCGGCTCGCGCTCCGCGTAGTCGCGCCGGGCCGCCCAGACCGCGAAGACGAACGGCAGGCCCGTCCACTCCTTCCACAGCGCGCCCAAATCGTGCACGTCGAGGCCGTAGCGCGGGCCGTCGATCATGTTCGCGCGCAGGGCGGCGTCGCCGATGAGGACGGCCGCGTCGGCCTCCTGCATCATCAGGCTCAGGTCCGGCGGGCAGGTGTAGTAGTCGGGCTGGACGCCGAACCGCTCGGCCAGCAGCAGCTGGGCGAGGCGGACGGAGGTGCGCGAGGTCGACCCGAGGGCGACCCGGGCACCGTCCAGCCGGTCCAGGGGGACCTGCGAGACGATCACGCACGACATCACCGGGCCGTCGCAGCCGACGGCGATGTCGGGGAAGGCGACCAGGTCGTCGGCGTTCTTGAGGAATTCGATCAGGGTGACGGGACCGATGTCGAGATCGCCCTGCACCAGCTGCTCGCTGAGCTTCTCCGGGGTGTCCTTCGTCAGCTCGAAGTCGAGGAGCGTGCCTGTTCTCGCGAGCCCCCAGTACAGGGGCAGGCAGTTCAGGAACTGGATGTGGCCGACGCGCGGCCGGGTGCGAGAATTGTCCACATCGCGAGGCTAGCCCTCCCCCGGTATCCGCCCGCCGCCGACCCCCGTCGGCCCCCGCCGTCAGCCGAACGCCTGAGGCGTTCAAACATTCGGGTGAAGTGATCTTGGCCTCTGTTGCGCTCGGGGGCCTGCGTGCTAGGCTCACAGCAAGTTGCAGTTTGGTTTCCCTTGCAGTACAGAGCCTGCGGAGCATGTGACCGCGGGCTCTCGTCGTTCTCAGACGTATGCAGTTGTGCAGAATTCCAGTCTTCACACTTGCTGGTTCTGGAGCAGGGCAACCCTTTGGGCCCAAGGAGGGCTTATGGCTACCGGAACCGTGAAGTGGTTCAACGCCGAAAAGGGCTTTGGTTTCATCGCCCAGGAAGGCGGCGGCCCGGACGTCTTCGTCCACTACTCCGCGATCAACGCTCAGGGATTCCGTTCCCTGGAGGAGAACCAGCAGGTGTCCTTCGACGTCACGCAGGGTCCGAAGGGCCCGCAGGCGGAGAATGTCACTCCTGTCTGATTGACAGCAGTACCCAAGGAGCCCCGCGCCGACTTCGGCGACGGGGCTCCTGCCCTTTCCCCGCCCGGCCTTTCTGAATTCTTGGTGAAGTCCGGCTGTCAGTGCCCGCCACTAGGGTCCTCGCCATGACTGACGCCACCGGCCACCCGGACACTGGCCACCTGGACACCCGTCGCCCCCGTCGCCCGGACACCGGCCACCCGCACACCGGCTTTCCGGACACCCGCCACCCGGACCCCGGCTTCCTGGAGACCACCCGGAACTTCTACGACACCATCGCCGAGGACTACGCCGACCGCTTCCGGCCCGCGGGCGCCGGCACCCCGCTGGACCGGGCGCTGATGGGCGCCTTCGCCGAACTGGTGGGACCGGAAGGGCAGGTGGCCGACGTCTCGCAGGTCCCGCAGGCCTGCCTGATCGCCCGTCGCTGAGCCCCCGGCCCCCTCTTCTACCTCTTCTTCCCTCCCCCTCCTCCTCCCTTCCTTTCCTCCTGCCCCTCGTACAGCCCGTCGACCGCCCCTGCGAAGTCCCGCATGATCACGTCTCGCCGGAGCTTCATCGAGGGGGTCAGATGGCCCTCCCACTCCGTGAAGTCCCTCGGCAGGACGGCGAAACGGCGGATGGACTCCGGGCGGGAGACGAGCTTGTTGGCCTCGTCGACCGCGCGCTGGAGCACCGCCAGGATCTCCTCGTCGTCGGTCAGCGACTCCGGCGGCACGGCGTGCTTGCCGTTCATGTGGCGCCAGTGGGTGACGCCGTCGGAGTCGAGGGTGATCAGGGCGGTGACGTAGGGGCGGCGGTCGCCCAGGACGATGCACTGGGAGATCAGGGGGTGGGAGCGCAGCCAGTTCTCCAGCGGGGCCGGGGCCACGCTCTTGCCGCCCGCGGTGATCAGCAGTTCCTTCTTGCGGCCGGTGATCGTCAGGTAGCCCTCGTCGTCGAGGCTGCCGATGTCGCCGGTCGGGAGCCAGCCGTCGGGGGCGGCCGGGACGACGCCGCCCGCCCGGGTGTCCCAGTAGCCGTGCATGACCTGGTCGCCGGCGACGAGGATCTCGCCGTCGGCGGCGATGCGGACGCGGGTGCCGGGCAGCGGCCAGCCGACCGTGCCGAGGCGCGGCTTCAGCGGGGGCGTCACCGTCGCCGCGGCTGTCGTCTCGGTGAGGCCGTAGCCCTCGAATATCTCGATGCCGGCCCCGGCGTAGAAGGCGGCCAGGCGGCGGCCGAGCGGAGAGCCGCCGCAGATGGCGTACCGGACCCGGCCGCCCATCGCGGCACGGATCTTCCGGAAGACGAGCGGGTCGTAGAAGGAGCGGGCGGTCTTCAGGGCGCGGCCCGGGCCGCCGCCCGCGCCCGTCTGGCGGGCCTCCAGGGCCTCGCCGTAGCGCACCGCCACGGAGGCGGCGCGGTCGAAGGCCGAGGCCCGGCCGCCCGACTCGGCCTTGGCGCGGGCACTGTTGAAGACCTTCTCCAGCATGTACGGGATCGTGAGGAGGCAGGTCGGGCGGAAGGCCGCCAGGTCCGGCAGCAGGTCCCGGGGCTTCAGGCTCGGCGCGTGGCCGAGACGGACCCGGGCGCGGACGCAGGCGACGGCGACCATGCGGCCGAAGACGTGGGACATCGGGAGGAAGAGCAGGATCGACGGCTCCTCGCCCGTCTGCGCCTTGAAGACGGGGTAGAGCAGCTCGATCGCGTTGTCCACCTCGGCGAAGAAGTTGCCGTGGGTGAGCGCGCAGCCCTTGGGGCGGCCGGTGGTGCCCGAGGTGTAGATCAGGGTGGCGAGCGTGCTCGGGCTGAGCATGCCCCGGCGGACGTCCACCTCCGCGTCCGGCACCTGCGCGCCCAGCTCCGCCAGCCGCTCGACGTGCCCCTTCTCCATGACCCACAGGTGCTTGAGGTCGGGCATGCGGTCCAGCTCGGGGCCGAGGGCGGCGGCCTGCGCGGTGGTCTCGGTGACCAGAGTGACCGCGCCGCAGTCCTGGAGGATCCAGCGGGTCTGGACGAGGGAGGAGGTCGGGTAGACGGGGACGGTGACCAGGCCGGCCGCCCACGCCGCGAAGTCCAGCAGCGTCCACTCGTACGTCGTCCTGGCCATGATCGCGATGCGGTCGCCCGGCGTCAGGCCCTCGGCGATCATGCCCTTGGCCACCGCCAGTACCTGTCCGGCGAACTCCGCCGCCGTCACGTCGGACCAGTCGCCGTCCGGTGACCTGCGGCTGAGGACCACCTGGTCCGGCACCGCGGCCGCGTTGTCGAAGGGCAGGTCGGCGAGGGAGCCGCGCCGCACCGGCGGGGCGAACGGTGGTACGTACGCCTCCCGCACGGCCCCGTCCAGCCGCCGCGTCTCGGGCACCACCAGGGTGGGGCCGGGCGAGTCGGCGTAGGCGGCGGATGCGGCGAAGGAGGGAAGCGGGGTGGACACGGGCGGCTCCTGGGACGTGCAGCGGCGACACTGCTTCTGCTGTCGCTGCTCTGCTGTCACTTCTGTCACTTCGGTACTGCTACGACTGCTACGACTGCTACGACTGTTGCGACTGCTGCTGCCATTGCCGGCTGCTGCTGTTGCCGACTGCTGCTGTTGCCGGCTGCTGCTGTTGCTGCTGCTTCACATGCTGCGAACGCTCTGCTGCATGACGTACGTGCCTCGCGCGCCGAGGGGTTCATCGCCGGGCGCCGAGGCGTTCATCGCCGGGTTCCGCGGACATGGGTCACCGGCGGTCGGTCCGGGGATCGTACGGGCCACTCGTGGGGAGTTGGTGCGGGTTCCGGGACGGTCCCGCGTCGGAGGTGTGCAGCCTCGGGGGTTACCTGCCAGTAGGTCACGTTCGTTCCGGTATGCCCGCGCCACCTCGACCGACCGGCCGCCACCGAGGACCTCACTTCGACCCGCCCGCCATCCGCGACCTAGACTTACCATCGGTAACCTTACTTTAGGGTAAGGAATCCGGAGCATGTCACGGAGCTGGGAGTCACCCATGGCAGACCGCTATCTGAGCTTCACCGGCACCGCGCCCGGCCGTTTCCTCACCCGCCGCCTCGGCCTGCCGCAGCCCACGGCACTCGAACGCAGCTCATTCGGCGGCGGCGGCCTGCTGCACCTCACGGCGGGCAGGACGGACCTCGGCCTCGCCCCCGTACTGGCCCGTACGGGTCTCGGCCCGGACGGCACCGGCCACCCCGCCGCCGTCGTCCTCGACGCCACCGGTGTCCGGGACGTCGACTCG
The DNA here is from genome assembly GCF_044328675.1 of Streptomyces sp. NPDC017890. Lineage (NCBI taxonomy): Bacteria > Bacillati > Actinomycetota > Actinomycetes > Kitasatosporales > Streptomycetaceae > Streptomyces > Streptomyces sp. NPDC017890. The sequence continues at coordinate 54,790 of NZ_JBIRHU010000002.1, read as the reverse complement.
CTCGCCGAGGTGCACGCCGCGCTCCACCCCGTCGTACGGTCCGTCGCCGCGAGCGGCCGGGTGGTGGTGCTCGGTGCCCCGCTCGACCCCGCCGACCACCACCAGGCCGCCGCCCAGCAGGCGCTGGAGGGCTTCACCCGCTCGCTCGGCAAGGAGATCGGACGGGGCAGAACGGTCAACCTCGTCCGGCTCACCGACGCCGGTGCCGCCGAGTCCACCCTCCGCTTCCTCCTCTCCCCCGCATCCGCCTACGTCAGCGGCCAGGTGATCGAGGTCGCCCCCGCGCACTCCCCGGTCACCGCCCCCGACGACTGGGAACTGCCCCTCGCCGGGCGCACCGCCCTCGTCACCGGCGCCGCCCGGGGCATCGGCGCGGCGGTCGCCGAGACGCTCGCCGGGCACGGCGCCCACGTCGTCGTCCTCGACGTGCCGCGGGCCGAGGAGGAGGCACGCGGGGTCGCCGAGCGCATCGGCGGCCGGCCCCTCGCCCTCGACGTCACAGCCGCCGACGCGGGCGACCGCATCGCCGCCGCGCTGCCCGGCGGCCTCGACGTCCTGGTCCACAACGCGGGCGTCACCCGCGACCGGCGCCTGGTCAACATGCCCGCCGAACGCTGGAGTTCCGTCCTCGACGTCAACCTCGCGAGCGTCCTGCGCACCACGGACGCGCTGCTCGCGTCGGGCACGCTGCACCGGGGCGGCCGGATCGTCGCGACGGCCTCCATCGCGGGGATCGCGGGCAACGCGGGCCAGACCAACTACGCTGCCGGCAAGGCGGGCATCGTCGGCCTGGTCCGCTCCCTCGCGCCGCGCGCGCTCGCCGGGCACGGGGTGACGGTGAACGCGGTCGCACCCGGGTTCATCGAGACGCGGATGACCGCGGCGGTCCCGCTGTTCATCCGCGAGGCCGGCCGCCGTATGAACTCACTCGCGCAGGGCGGCCTGCCGGCCGACGTCGCCGAGACCACCGCCTGGCTCGCGCACCCGGCCTCGGGTGCCGTCAACGGCCAGGTCGTACGGGTCTGCGGCCAGAGCCTGCTGGGGGCCTGATGACCACCGCGTCCCCCACGACGTACACGCTGACCGTTGTTCCCGCCCTGCCGCCGCTCCTCGCGCGCGGTGCCCTGCTGTCGCCCCTCAGGCGGCCCCGCCCGGACGCGGACTTCCCCCGCACCCGGCTGGTGCTGCCCGGCCTGCGCGTGGACCTCGCGCGGCTGGCGGCGTACGAGAGGGTGTGCGGGTTCCCGACCGGGGCGGACGCGCTTCCGGTGACGTATCCGCACGTGCTGGCCTTCCCGATGGCCATGCGGCTGATGAGCGGCCGGGGCTTCCCGCTGCCCCTGCTCGGGCTGGTCCACACGTCGGTCGGCATCACCCGGCGGGCCGTCATGCCCGCGACCGCCGAGTACGAACTCACCACGTACGTCGAGGGCCTGGCCCCGCACCGCCGCGGCACCGAGGCCTCGGTCGTGACGGAGGTACGGGCCGGCGCGGAACCGGTGTGGGAGTCCCGCAGCACGTACCTGGCACGCCACCGGACGGACGGGCGGCCCGCCCCCGACGGCACGCCCGCCAAGAACCCGGAGCCCCTCCCCGCCCGCGCCGAATGGCACCTCCCCGGCGACACCGGACGGCGCTACGGTGCCGCCTCCGGTGACCGCAACCCGATCCACCTGCACCCGCTCACCGCCCGCCCGTTCGGCTTCCCGCGGGCCATCGCGCACGGCATGTGGACCGTGGCCCGCTGCCTCGCCGAGCACGGGACGCCGGACGCGGCGGTGGTGCGGGCGGAGTTCCGGGCGCCGGTGGCGCTGCCGGGGGCGGTGACGTACGGGGCCGGGGGCGGACGGTTCGAGCTGCGCGGCGGTGGGGGGCGGCGGCTGCACCTGTCCGGCGAGGTCGGGCCCTACCCGGCCTGAACCACCGGTGCCGGTTCGGCGTCCTCCGGCGGGGACCAGGGCCGTCCCGTCATCAGGTCGCCCAGGCCCGCCCAGGCGAAGTTCATCAGGGTCGCCGCCGCCTGCTTCGCGGTGACGCCCTCGGTGGCGCCCGCCCAGTCGGCGAGCGACTCGGCGGCGCCGACCAGCGCCTCGGCCAGCCCGGCGACCTCACCCGCCGGCAGATGCGGGTCCCGGTGCGCGTCCCGCGCCGCCGCGGCGATCAGCTGCGTCACGAACGCGACGATCTCCTCACGCATCACCGCCACCTCGGCCGCGAACCGCTCGCCGTGGGTACGGGCATGGAGGTGCAGCACCCGCCAGGCTTCGGGGTTGTGCGCGGTGTGGGTGAAGAACGCCCGCAGCCCCGACCAGAGTTGCCCGTCGGCGGGCAGACCCGGACGCACACCGGCCCGGACCGCCTCGGCGAGGGCCCGGGCCTCGCGCCGGATGCAGGCGATGAAAAGGTCGTCCTTGGAGTTCAGGTACAGATACACCAGCGGCTTCGAGACACCCGCCAGTTCGGCGATCTCGTCCATCGACGCCGCCATGTACCCGCGCTGCCCGAAGACGCGCACGGCTGCGTCCAGCATCTGCTGCTCACGGACCGCACGCGGCATCCGCTTGGTTTTCCCGGCACCCATGCGGATCAGCGTACGGTCCGTGCGGCGGTGTTCAGGACGTCGGCGCCGTCCGGACGCGAGGGTCGGGACGGCGCGGACGTGACGGACGGTACGACGGTCAGGCGGCGACCGGGACCGGCTCCGAGGCCTGCTTCTCCTGCTCCGGCTCGTCGATCGGCGAGCTGTGCGCCGAGTCGTAGGCCTTGCGGTCGAGCAGTCCCTCGCGGGCCGAGACGATCACCGGAACCAGCGCCTGACCTGCGACGTTCGTCGCCGTGCGCATCATATCCAGGATCGGGTCGATCGCGAGGAGGAGGCCGACGCCCTCCATGGGCAGGCCCAGCGTGGACAGGGTCAGCGTCAGCATGACCGTGGCGCCGGTGAGGCCGGCCGTGGCGGCGGAGCCGACCACCGAGACGAAGGCGATGAGCAGGTAGTCGCCGACGCCGAGCTGGATGTCGAAGATCTGCGCGACGAAGATCGCGGCGATCGCCGGGTAGATCGCGGCGCAGCCGTCCATCTTGGTCGTCGCGCCGAACGGCACGGCGAAGGACGCGTACTCCTTCGGCACGCCGAGGCGCTCGGTGACCTTCTGGGTCAGCGGCATGGTGCCGACGGAGGAGCGGGAGACGAAGGCGAGCTGGATCGCGGGCCAGGCACCCTTGAAGAACTGCAGCGGGCTGGCCTTGGCGACGGTGGCGAGCAGCACCGGGTAGACCACGAACATCACGATCGCGCAGCCGACGTAGATGTCGGCGGTGAAGGTGGCGTACTTGCCGATGAGGTCCCAGCCGTAGGTGGCGATGGCGTTGCCGATGAGGCCGACGGTGCCGAGCGGGGCGAGCCGGATGACCCACCACAGGGCCTTCTGGAGGAGTTCGAGGATCGACTCGCTCAGGTTCAGGATCGGCTGGGCCTTCTCGCCGAGCTGGAGGGCGGCGATTCCTGCGACGGCGGCCATGAAGACGATCTGGAGCACGTTCAGCTCGGTGAACGGCGTGATGACGTCGGTCGGCACGATGCCGGTCAGGAAGTCGATCCAGGAGCCGGTGTTCTCGGGCTTCGCGCCGTCGGCCGGCGTGAGGCCGGTACCGGCGCCGGGGTTGGTGACCAGGCCGATGACGAGGCCGATGGCCACCGCGATCAGCGACGTGATCATGAACCAGAGAAGGGTGCGGGACGCCAGGCGGGCCGCGTTGTTGACCTTCCGCAGGTTGGTGATCGAGACGAGGATCGCGAAGAAGACGAGCGGTGCGACGGCCAGCTTCAGCAGGCCGATGAAGGTGTCACCGACCTTCTCGAGGGTGGTGACCAGCCAGGATATGTCCTGGCTGCGGGCCAGCCAGCCCAGCAGGACACCGAGGACGAGGCCGGCGAGTATCTGGGCCCAGAAGGGCACCTTGAAGTACTTCGTGACGGAAGACACGGACAGGCTCCGTAAGGGGACGGGACGCGGGGACGGGCGCGCTGGGCTGACGTGGAGAACGGCGGGTGAGGGGGGAACGTCAGGGGCGACAGTTCGCGGACGCGCACCGACAGAGGTCCACGTGCAGGCGCGCCACGAGCGCGAGGCTCGGTGGTGTGTGGGGCGCGGCTGCGTGCTTCATGCACACGACTTTAACACCTGCGCTTTGAGACGCCCAAAGCCTCGCTTTGAGAGGTAGGGGGCGCGTACTGCCCGTAAAACGCAGAGCGCCCCGGTTTCCTGTGCATTGGGAAACCGGGGCGCGCGAGTGCGTGACGTACGTTACGAGGTCTGGCCCTGCGCCCGGGCCGTGTCGTCGGCGGTGTCCTCCTGGCCGCGGTTGGCCTCAAGGTTGGCCTTCATGCGCTCCACGCGGCCGGCGACCTGGACCGAGGCCCGGTCCCGTTCCTTGCGCAGCGCGATGTAGCTGATCGGGGCCGAGAGCAGCAGGGAGAGCAGGAGGATCCACATGCCGTTGGAGTCGCCGAGGCCGCGCGGGAACACGCCGGCGTAGACGAGCCCCCAGACGGCCACGAGGCAGCCCACGAAGATCCCGAGGCGCATCAGCGTGTAGCGGAGCATCTCAATCCACTCTTCCGTTTCTGGCACAAAGAGGCACTGTCCAGTGAAACATGCCGGGATGCCGCCCTTGCAGTGGGGTCGGGTCCTGTCCGGCGTCCGGCAGGCGTGCCGGGCTCAGGTCAGCGGGAGCAGCAGGAAGACGTCGTCGCGGTCGTCGCCCGCCGCCACCCGGATCGCGCCGGGCACCCGGCCGACCTCCTTGTAGCCGCAGGACTCGTAGAACCGCTCCAGGCCGAGGCCGCCCCGGCAGGTGAGCCGGATGGCCTCGATGCCGTCGACGGTGCGGGCCGCGTCCGCGGCGGCGGCCATCAGGTCCCGGCCGTAGCCCCGGCCCTGGTGGCGCGGGTGGACCATCACCGTGTAGAGCCACAGCCAGTGGGTCATCAGCCGGTGCGTGTTGAGGGTGAGGAACGCGGTGGCGGCCACCCTCCCCTCCTCGTCGTGGCCGACGAGGAGGCGGGTACGGCCCTCGGCCATGCCCACCATGTGTCTGACCAGTTCGGGGCGGATGTCCTCCCGCGTCACCGGCGGTACGAAGCCCACGGAGCCGCCCGCGCCGGAGACGTCGGTCCACAGGTCGAGTACGCCGTCGCGCAGGTCGGCGGTGACGGGCGGATCGAAAGTGAAAGTAAGGGGCACAGCACCATAGTAGCCCTTACGTGCACTGTAACCGTCAGGCGAGGGCCTGTGCCGCCACCCTCAGGTCCGAGACCAGCCCCCGGTACGCCCCGTCCCGGTCCTCGGCCCGCAGCACGGCCGACGGGTGCACGGTCGGCACGAGCCGTTCCGGGCGCCCGTGGATCTCCTCCTCCAGGACTGCGCCGCGCACCCGTGTGACGCGGAACGAGGAGCCGAGGAGTGCCTTGCCGGCCGTGGCGCCGAGCACCACGATCAGTTCGGGTTCCACGCGGGCCAGCTCGGCGGCCAGCCAGGGACCGCAGGCGGTCATCTCGCGCAGGGTGGGCGCCTTGTGGATACGGCGCTTGCGGGGCTCGGCCCGCGTGAACTTGAAGTGCTTCACGGCGTTGGTGACGTAGGCGTCCGCCGGGTCGATGCCGGCGTCCGCCAGGGCCCGGTCGAGCAGGCCCCCGGCGGGACCGACGAAGGGCTTGCCCTGCCGGTCCTCCTGGTCCCCGGGCTGCTCGCCGACCAGCATCACGCGGGCGGTCGCCTTGCCGGCGCCGAACACGGTCCGGGTGGCGTCCCTGTGCAGGGGGCAGCCGCGGCAGTCGGCGGCGGCGCGGCGGAGGGCGGTGAGACCGCCGCGGGCGGGGACGAAGGGCTCCGCCGTGTAGGCGTCCTCTGAAGTCACGCTGCCGGTCATGTGATCCGACTACCCGCCGTGGGGGCCCGGACCCCTGTCGGTGCGGGTTGTGTGCGGCTGGTCGCGCCCACGTCGCGGAGCCGCGCGTCGATCAGCCCCGCGCCCCTGGGTCGGCACAGTCCCCGGCACCTGCCCGGCAGGCGTGGGTGCGTGCCTTGAGGGGCGCGGGGAACTGCGCGAACGGCCCTCACCGGCCGCGGCCGAAGAACAACCGCGGACGTCAGACTCGCATCGGCTGCGGCGAGTCCCTGCGTGCCGCGTCGGGACCCTCGAACTCCCGGATGATCTCGTACCGCGTGTTCCGCTCGACCGGCCGGAACCCGGCGTCGCGGATCAGGTCGAGCAGATCCTCGCGGGTCAGCTTGTTCGGCGTGCCGAAGTCGTCCGCGTCGTGCGTGATCTTGTACTCGACGACCGAGCCGTCCATGTCGTCGGCGCCGTGCTGAAGGGCCAGCTGGGCGGTCTGCACGCCGTGCATGACCCAGAAGACCTTCACGTGCGGGACGTTGTCGAACAGCAGTCGCGACACCGCGAAGGTCTTCAGCGCCTCCGCGCCGGTCGCCATCTGCGTCCGGGCCTGGAGCCGGTTGCGGACCTTGCCGTCCTTCATGTCCACGAAGTCGTGCTGGTAGCGCAGCGGGATGAAGACCTGGAAGCCGTTCGTCTCGTCCTGGAGCTCGCGCAGGCGCAGCACGTGGTCCACGCGGTGGCGCGGCTCCTCGATGTGGCCGTAGAGCATGGTGCACGGGGTCTTGAGCCCCTTCTCGTGCGCCAGGCGGTGGATGCGCGACCAGTCCTCCCAGTGGGTGCGGTGGTCGACGATGTGCCGCCGCACCTCCCAGTCGAAGATCTCGGCGCCGCCGCCGGTCAGGGACTCCAGACCGGCGTCGATCAGCTCGTCGAGGATGTCGGAGGCGGACATCCCGGAGATGGTCTCGAAGTGGTGGATCTCGGTGGCCGTGAAGGCCTTCAGCGAGACGTCGGGCAGCGCGGCCTTCAACTCCCGCAGCGAGCGCGGGTAGTAGCGCCACGGCAGGTTCGGGTGCAGGCCGTTGACGATGTGCAGCTCGGTGAGGTTCTCGCCCTCCATCGCCTTGGCGAGCTTCACGGCCTCCTCGATGCGCATCGTGTACGCGTCCTTCTCCCCCGGCTTGCGCTGGAAGGAGCAGTACGCGCAGGAGGCGGTGCACACGTTGGTCATGTTGAGGTGGCGGTTGACGTTGAAGTGGACGACGTCGCCGTTCTTCCGCGTCCGCACCTCGTGCGCGAGGCCGCCGAGCCAGGCCAGATCGTCCGACTCGTACAGCGCGATGCCGTCCTCGCGGGTCAGCCGCTCCCCGGAGCGGACCTTCTGCTCCAGCTCCCGCTTGAGCCCGGCGTCCATGCGATACCTCTTTCTGAGACAGACTCCGTAAACCGTACGCCCCGGCGGCTACACCTCTTCGGGCAGCTCGCCCACCCGGTTCTCCCACTTGGTGGACAGCACGATGGTCGTGCGGGTCCGGGACACGCCCTTCGTGCCCGACAGCCGGCGGATGATGCTCTCCAGGCCGTCCACGTCGGCCGCGCGCACCTTGAGCATGTAGGAGTCGTCGCCTGCGATGAACCAGCAGTCCTCGATCTCCCGCAGCTCCCGCAGGCGCTGCGCCACGTCCTCGTGGTCGGCGGCGTCGGAGAGCGAAACGCCGATCAGGGCGGTGACGCCGAGGCCGAGCGAGGCGGCGTCGACGGTGGCCCGGTAACCGGTGATGACGCCGGCCGCCTCCAGCCGGTTGATGCGGTCGGTGACGCTGGGTCCGGAGAGCCCGACGAGGCGCCCCAGCTCCGCGTAGGAGGCCCGGCCGTTCTCCCTCAGGGCCTGGATGAGCTGCCTGTCCACCGCGTCCATGCGATCGAAGCCTTCCGCTGAAGAGTTCTGAAGATGTGGGTAACAAACGTGTGGGGGGAGGTGGTGCGGTCCTCGGGTGGTGCTCGGGGGGTGCTCGGTGATCCTCGGACGGTGCTCAGCCGGTGGGGCGCGCCCCGCCGAGGTCGCCGCGCCAGCGGCGGTAGAGGCCGTGTCCGACACCCGCCGCGTCGAGGACGCGTCCGGCGACGAAGTCCACCAGGTCCTGGATGTGCGTCGCCCCCGCGTAGAAGGCCGGCGAGGCGGGCACCACGGTCGCGCCCGCGTCGTCCAGTGTCACCAGGTGCCGCAGCGTCCGGCCGTCCAGCGGGGTCTCCCGTACGGCCACGACCAGCTTGCGGCGCTCCTTCAGGGTCACGCTCGCCGACCGCTGCAGCAGGTCCTTCGACAGCCCGAGCGCGACGCCCGCGACGCACGCCGTCGACGCGGGCACGATCAGCATGCCCTTGACGGGGTACGACCCCGAGGACGGCCCGGCGGCGAGGTCGCCCGCGCTCCAGTGCCGTACCCGGTCGTCACCCTCGTCACCGAGGTCGACGTCGAAGGTGCCGGGTTTGCCGTCGGCCCCCCGGGACAGCCATGCGTGCAGGTCGGTCTGCCAGTGGGCGTCCCGGAAGGAGATGCCGGTCTCGTCGAGCAGGGTGAGCCGCGAGGCCCGGCTGACCACCAGGTCGACGCTCTCACCGGCGGCGAGCAGTGCGCGCAGCACGGCGGCGGCGTAGGGGGTGCCGGATGCTCCGGAGACCCCCACGATCCAAGGCGCGCGCTGCGTTTCTCCTGGGTTCACGTCTTGAGCCTATCCGGCCGCCCTCCGTGTGTGTCGGGCGGCCGGACAGCGATCCCCGCAGGTGCGGGGAGCACCTTGACCGTCAACCGATTCATCGGCACAGCCCTGGGGCCATCCCCGCTGGTGCGGGGAGCAGAACCGATCAGGGTCCGGTCAACGTACGTGCCCTCGGGCGGGCGGACACGGTGGATCCACCGACGCCACCTGAAGGAGCTACACCGTGAGCCCACGCACCAGCAGGTCGATCAGCGCGCAGACGAAGAGGCTGATACCGAGGAAGCCATTGACCGAAAAGAACGCCCTGTTGAGGCGGGAAAGGTCGGTAGGGCGGACGATGGTGTGCTCGTAGACGAAGGCGCCGGCGACGATCAGCAGGCCGAGCCAGAAGAAGGCGCCGGCGTCGGTGGCGACGGCGTACCAGGCGAACAGGGCCGTGGTGACGGTGTGGCAGGCGCGGGCGCCCCAGATCGCGGCCGGGATGCCGAAGCGGGCCGGGACGGACTTCACGCCGACCTGCCGGTCGGTCTCGACGTCCTGGCAGGCGTAGATCAGGTCGAAGCCGCCGATCCAGATGCCGACCGCGAGGCCCAGGATCACCGCCTCCCAGGACCACTCGCCGCTGATCGCCAGCCAGCCGCCGATGGGGCCCATCGCCTGGGCGAGACCGAGGATGGCCTGCGGGAAGTTCGTGAACCGCTTGCCGTACGGGTAGACCACCATCGGGATCACCGCGACGGGGGCGAGGGCGAGGCAGAGCGGGTTGAGCAGGGCGGCCGCGCCCAGGAAGACGACGAGGGCGACCAGCGCACCCGTCCAGGCGTGCCTGACCGACATGGCGCCGGTCACCAGTTCGCGGTGGGCGGTGCGGGGGTTGCGGGCGTCGATCTCGCGGTCGATGATCCGGTTGACGGCCATGGCGAAGGTGCGCAGGCCGACCATGGCGACGGTGACCAGGAGCAGCCTGCCCCAGTGGATGTTCTCGTCCCACTCGTACATCGCGGTCAGCGCGGCGATGTAGGCGAAGGGCAGGGCGAAGACCGAGTGCTCGATCATCACCAGGCGCAGGAACGCCTTGGTGCGCCCCGGCTGCTGCGGCAGCGCGGCGGAAGCCGACGTCACAGTCCGTACTCCTTCCAGCGGCGGTCGACCTTCGCCGCCGTCTCCGGGTCGGACAGCACCATGTCCGGCCAGCCCCCGTCCCGCGTGTACCCCTCCTCGGGCAGCTTCTTCGTCGCGTCGATGCCCGCCTTGCCGCCCCAGAACTGCTGGTAGGAGGCGTGGTCGAGGTGGTCGACCGGGCCTTCGACGACGGTGAGGTCGCGGCCGTAGTCGGTGTTTCCCAGGGCCCGCCAGGCGACCTCGTGCAGGTCGTGGACGTCGCAGTCGGAGTCGACGACCACGATCAGCTTGGTCAGGGACATCATGTGCGCGCCCCAGATGGCGTGCATGACCTTCTGGGCGTGCTTGGGGTACTTCTTGTCGATCGAGACGATCGCGCAGTTGTGGAAACCGCCGGCCTCGGGGAGGTGGTAGTCCACGATGTCCGGGACGATGATCTTGAGGAGCGGGAGGAAGAAGCGTTCCGTCGCCCGCCCCAGCGGGCCGTCCTCCGTCGGCGGGCGGCCGACGACGATCGACTGGAGCAGCGGACGCTTCCGCATCGTCACGCAGTCGATCTTCAGGGCGGGGAAGGGCTCCTGCGGCGTGTAGAAGCCGGTGTGGTCGCCGAAGGGGCCCTCGGGGAGCATCTCGCCGGGCTCCAGCCAGCCCTCGATGACGACCTCGGCCTGCGCCGGTACCTGGAGCGGGACCGTCTTGCAGTCGACCATCTCGATCCGCTTGCCCTGCAGGAACCCGGCGAAGAGGTACTCGTCGATGTCACCGGGGAGCGGTGCGGTGGAGGCGTAGGTCACGGCGGGCGGGCAGCCGAAGGCGATCGCGACGGGCAGGCGCTCGCCGCGCCGGGCGGCGACCTGGTAGTGGTTGCGGCTGTCCTTGTGGATCTGCCAGTGCATGCCGATGGTGCGCTTGTCGTGGCGCTGGAGCCGGTACAGACCGAGGTTGCGGATGCCCGTCTCCGGGTCCTTGGTGTGGGTGAGGCCGAGGTTGAAGAAGGAGCCGCCGTCGTCCGGCCACGTGAAGAGCGCGGGGAGCCGGTCGAGGTCCACGTCGTCCCCGGTCAGGACGACCTCCTGGACGGGGGCGCTGTCGCCCTTCACCTTCTTCGGCGGTACGTGCGTCATCGCGCCGAGCTTCCCGAAGGCCTCACGCATGCCGACGAAGCCCTGGGGCAGCTCGGGGCGCAGCAGTCCGCCGATCTTGTCCGAGATGTCGGAGTACGACTTCAGGCCGAGGGCCTTGAGCAGGCGCCGGTCGGTACCGAAGACGTTCATCGCGAGGGGCATGTCGGAGCCCTTCACGTTCTCGAAGAGCAGGGCGGGGCCGCCGGCCTTGTTCACCCGGTCGACGATCTCCCCGATCTCCAGGTGGGGATCCACCTCGGCCTTGATGCGCTTGAGGTCGCCGTCGCGCTCCAGGGCCCTGAGCAGGGAGCGAAGATCGTCGTAAGCCATGCCGTCCAGTATCCCCGAGCGGCTACCCTGGCCCTGTACCTGGGGGCTGTGACGCGTCCCCACCCATCGCTTCCGCTGGAGAGAGGCCCCATGCTCCGGGTGCTGATGTTCGTCGTACCACTGGCGTTGAGCGTCTACGCGTTCATCGACTGCATCAGCACGAAGGACGCCGACATCCGCCACATGCCCAAGCCACTGTGGGCGATCCTCGTGCTGCTGTTCCCGCTGGTCGGCTCGATCTCCTGGCTCATCGCCGGGAAGAAACGACAGCCGGCCGGGGCCCCGGGAGCGGCGCGCGGCGGCCGGCGGCAGTGGGTCGCGCCGGACGACAATCCCGACTTCCTGAAGTCCCTGGGCGACCAGTCCGGTGACGCGGACGGGGGCCGGGGCCAGGGCGGCCCGCAGGACTCCGGCCGAAGCGGCCCCGAGGACGACGAGGACCGCAAGGGCGGCAGGCGGGACGAGACCTGACGCCCCTTGCCGTCAGGATCCTGGTCAGGCCGGGGTCAGATCCTGGTCCAGCGCTGGGAGGCTGAGCCGGTGCACGTCGTGGTCGTCAGGCCGATCATGGACGCCCGGCGGTTGAGGTCGAGGCAGCCACCCGTGGTGAGGTTCCTGAGCGAGCCGTTCGCCCCCTCCCGCCACTCTCCTCCCGCCTGACCGCAGGCGGCCCTGACGAGCCATGCGTTCGCGCTCCTGGAGTGGATGCACTGGGCTGTTCCCACGTTGAGGATCCTGAAGGCGCCGCCGGAGGTGCTCTGGAAGCGGAAGACGGCCATGTCGCCCGAGCAGTTGCCGTCGTCGATGGGGTAACCGACGTACATGCACTTTCCGCTCGACCCGTTCTTCAGCATGAAGCTGCCCGACGCGGACCCGCCGCCCTCCGGACCGTCACCGCCGCCCCCACTCGCCCCGGACCCGCTTCCGGAGCCGGAGGACCCGTCCGAGCCGGACGATCCCGCTGAACCGGATGCCCCTTCCCCACTGGAGGAGTCACCCGCTCCGGAGGATGCGCCGGAGCCCGAGCCGCCGCCGGACGCCTCCCCCGCGGCTGCCGCGTCCCCGGCACCGCCGGACGCGGTGCCGTTGCCGTCCTGCCCGCCGTCCTCCTCCCCTGCCTTTTCCTTGCTCTTGTCCTCCGCGTCCTTCTTCCCGTCGTCAGGGCTGCCGGAAGCGGAGGCGCTCGGGCCGGTCGAGCCGGTGGCGGAGTCCGCGGGACCCGGGGTGGCGGTTCCGGTGGCCGCGGGCGGCGTGCCCGCGGCCCGGTCCTTGTCCGATTCGCTCATCACGTACGGCAGCAGCGTGACACTGAGCGTCGCCCCCGTCACGACGACCGGGACCACGAGCGCCAGCACCTTCGTACGACGCCGCCGCTCACGCTTCTCCCGCTGTCCGCCCAGGGCCACGGGGGCGGACGGCAGTGAGGGTGCCGCCTCGTCCGGCTCGGGCATGTCCACGGGCCCCGGAACCTTCGAGGCGAAGGCCGCCCGCTCGGCCAGCGGACCGCTCACCACCTCGGGCCACAGGGGCGGGGTGAACGGCCCGTGCCGCTCCGCGGTCGCCACCAGCTCGGCCGCCGTCGGCCGTCCCTCGTGGTCCTTGTCCAGGCAGGACGCGACAACGTCGGCGAGCTCGGCGTCCAGCTCCCGCAGCGGCTGGAGGTCGGGTTCCTCGTGCACGATGCGGTACAGCACGGCGTGCCCGGACTCGTCGCCGAACGGCGGCCGGCCGGAGGCCGCGTACGCGATCACCGAGCCGAGCGCGAAGACGTCGACGACGCCGCTCGACGCCCGTTTCCCGGAGGCCTGTTCGGGCGACATGTAGGCGGGCGTGCCCACCACCATGCCGGTCCTCGTCAGCTGGCTCTGGTCGGCGGCCCGGGCGACACCGAAGTCGATGAGGGTGAGACCGTCGAGGGTCAGCATCACGTTGGACGGTTTGAGGTCGCGGTGGACCATGTCCAGCGCGTGCACCGACGCCAGGGCGGTGGCGGCCTCCCGCAGGATGAGCCACAGCGCCTCGGCGGGCAGGGGCCCATGCAGGTCGACGGCCTCACGCAGGGTGATGCCGGGCACGTAGGCGGTGGCGAACCACGGCGGCCGGGCGTCCCGGTCACCCACGAGCAGCGGTGCGGTGGCCTCCTCGGGCAGGCGCGCGAGGTTGTCCAGCTCGTGTCCGAAGCGGCGCAGGAAGTCCTCGTCCTCGCCGGCCACCGAGGGCAGCACCTGCTTGACGGCCGCGTACCGGCCCTCGTGGACGCCGAGATAGACGCGTCCCATTCCGCCGACCCCTAGCCGCCCCAGCAGCGGGATCGGTCCGATCCGGCGTGGGTCGTCGCTCCCCAGCGGCTCGGCGCCACTGCCCGTGAGGCCGAATCCGGCTTCCCCGCTCAACTCTCTCCCCGTTCACCGGCTGCCGCGAGCTCCAGTGTGGGCCGTCACGGCCACAGATCGAAAGCTACATGTTTAGCATGGCCGCCCCAAGTAAAGCTCTGGGGAGACTTGGTGACTGAGTGTCAGGCCTGTCGGGCCAGCGACTTGATCCGGGCGGCGGCGAGTGCCCGGTCGAAGGCCCGTACGTCCCGGATGGCACCGGGGAAGAAGTCGGCGGACTGCCCGTCGTAGGACGCCCGGCCGATCAAATGTCGGGCCGCCGGATCAGCGGGCGTACGCGGCGAACTTCTCGACGGCGGCCGGCGTGACCGGGGTGAAGAAGTTGACCAGATTGCCGTCGGGGTCGCGGACCAGGAGCGCACGGTTGCCCCAGGGCATCGTCGTGGGTTCCCTGACGAAGTCCGCCACGAACCCGGTCAGCTGCCGGTGCACGCTGTCCACGTCGTCGACGAGGAACTCGATGATGACGCTGCGGTTGTCGGCCGGGGCGGCGGAACCGGGCGCGAACAGCGGAACGGTCCGGGTACTGCCGATCGCGAGGGTGCCCGAGGCGGTGCGGAGTTCGGCGAAGTCCTCGGTGGGCCGGCTCGCCCGCACTCCGGTGGCGCGCTCGTAGAAGTCGACGAGGCGGGTGACGTCGTCCGTGATGACGCGGATCGAGACGAGGTTCATGGGGGTTCGCTCCTGGTTGGCCGTGCGCTTGTCCGTGCGGTGGGTCGTCACCGACGACCGCACGCTACGAGCGATACAGGACAGAAACCGACCGGTATCCGAGGCAGACTTCCAGACATGTCCCGTCCCGTGTCCCGCGTGCTCACCCTGCTGGAACTCCTCCAGGCGGGAGGCACCCGCACCGTGGCCGAACTCGCCGACCGGCTCGGCGTCGGCGAGCGCACGGTGCGCCGGTACGTCGACCATCTCGTCGACCTCGACATCCCCGTGGAGTCGGTGCGCGGCCGCTACGGCGGCTACCGGCTCGGTCCGGGCCACCGCGTGCCCCCGCTCATGCTGACCGACGACGAGGCGCTGGCCGTGCTGCTCGGCCTGGTCGCCGGCCGGCGGACCGGGACCACGGCGGCGGCGGGCACGGCGGGTGAGACAGCCGCGGCCAAGATCCGGAGAGTCCTGCCGGAGCGGCTCCGCCGCCGCCTGGACTCCGTGCTCGACTCACTCACCTTCACCGCCCCGCCCGGCGGGACGGCCCCTCCCGAGACCGCCGTCCTGCTCCCCGTCGCCGACGCGGTACACCATCACCGGCCGGTTTCGATCCGGTACACCGCCTCCGGCGGCCGGCGCAGCGAACGCACGCTGTACCCGTACGGGCTCGTGGCGCACTCGGGCAGGTGGTACGTGACGGGAAGGGACCTCTCGGTCGGCGAGGAGCGGACGTTCCGGCTGGACCGCGTCACCGACGCCCGAGTCCTGCCGGGCTCGTTCGAACCGCCGGCCTGCCACGACCCGGCGGAGCGCCTCCTCAAGGCGCTCGCCACCGCACCGTACCGGCATGAGGTGACTCTGCGGGTCCGGGGAACCGCCGAGCAGATCCGCACCCGCCTCCCGTGCAGCGTCGCGACCGTGACGGAGGCGCCACCCGCGAGCGGCACGGATCCGGAGACCGAGACGGGGGCGGGGGCAGGGGCAGGAACGGGAGCGGACGCCGGGCGCTGGTCGCGGGTCGAGATCCGCGCCGAGCGCCTCGACTGGCTGCCCGGCGTACTCGCGTCGCTGGACCTCCCGTTCGTCGTCGAGCGGCCGGACGAGCTGCGCGACCTCGTCGCGGCCCTCGCCGGCCGGCTCATGGACGCGGCCCGGCACAACCCGCCCGCCGGCTGACGAATGCGGCCCGGCACCACGAGACCCTGCGCTGCCTTCCGGTACCAGGCCCTCGACCGGGACGCCGGGGCACCCGTCCTGGAAGACCGCTTCGGCCGTTGACGCGGTGACCGCGCGGGCGAGCCAGCACCGCAGGACTTCGGGGTCACCGCATTCCGTGATGCGCGTGCGCGCATCGTCGGAGACGCCGAGACCGCGCTGCTCCAGGACCAGCAGGACATCCAGGGCGCCCTGCTGGGCGCGGCCCTGTTCACGGCCTTCGTCGCGGATCTCTTCGGAGATGTAGGACTTGTAGAAGGAGAGGTCCACGGCCACCAGGTTCCTCCAGAGGTGCTTGGCCGGACGCTTGCCCATGCCTTGAGCGGTGAATTCGAGATTGGGGGACGCGACGTCTTCGGGCGCGTCCCGCAAAGCGGTGAACAGGGCCTTCAGTACTGGTTCAGGACTCGGCTGCGGCCGGAGATCGGCAGTCACGGCAGCGAGGTTCCGTCTCGGAGGCTCGGAAGCCCCGGTCGCAGTCGGGGCGGTGAGGCTCTTGATGTCCACGCGGGTGCCGACGCGCACCGACTGGATGTACAGGCCCAGGCCTCTCGCCAGCAGGGAGAGGTCCGGGTGCTGGGCGAGGTGGTTGCCGACCACGGTGAAGTTGGCGATGTGTCGGACGTTGTCGTGGATGACGCCCGAACGGGGCTGGTTGTCGCCAAGGACGGACTGGGCGCGCGGGGGCACGCTAAGGTTCTGGGTACCCATCAGGAAGCTCTTCTCTTCCTCGGTGGTCAGGCCCTCGTCGGTGACGCTACTCACTGACGGGGGCTGACATATGTCAGCGGTTAGTGCGCTGAGCGTAAGGGAGTTGAGGGTCCCGAAAGCCGGCCGAACCGGTGATGTTCACCCGGGCGAGTGAGCCGACGCCGTGGGCGGGAGGGGTGGGGCTTGGTGGGGTTATTTTCTCCAAGTGGTTCTTATTGGAGAGCGACCGAATCTCCGTAACGCGGGAACCCGAGTTCCGGTGTCAGCGCAGAGCTGCGGTGAACGCGGACCACGCCGCGCGACCGACGAGCAGGGCGGGGCCGTCAGGGTTCTTGCTGTCCCGGACGGGGACGACGGCGGGGATACCGAGGGCTATTTCGATGCAGTCCCCGCCGTTGGCGCCGCTGTAACTGCTCTTGATCCAGATGGCCGCGCTCAGATCCTGGCTGTTCATGAGGCTCGTACCCTTCCATCACGTCGCTGATCAGAGCGGCGGACTCGGGGGCTGACAGCGCATCCGCCCGCAGCACATCATAGGTCGCGTTGTGGCCGGTGAAGACGGTCGGATCGGCGCTGAAATGACCCCCGGTCCAGCGACTCCGAGTACACCCACCGCTCACCACCGGGCAGTTCGATGAGGGACAGCGAAGTGTCCGGGCGATCGACGTCCGGACGACTGAACGGCACTACTTGAACACGGATGTTGGGGAGCCGGCCAACGGTCAGAAGGTGCGCACACTGGTCTCGCATTACCGCCGGTCCGCCCACCACATGCCGCAGACACGTCTCGTCCAGGACGACGACGTAGAGCGGGCCCCCCTCCCTGTAGAAGCGTCGCTGTCGGCTCAGCCGGGCTCGCACCCGCTCCTCCACCTCGGTGGCGTCCGTCAGGCGTCGCGCGAACAAGGCCGTCGCATAGCCAGCGGTCTGCAACAAGCCCGGCACAACCTGTATCCGATAGGCCCGGACAGCGACCGCCTCGGCGTCCATGCGCGCCCTGCGCCGGAACCAGTCCGGATGCTCCACCTCCGGATACCAGTCGATCCGCCCCCACAACCGCGCCAGCACCCCACCCGTACCCAGCAACTCGTCGCACGTCTTCGCGAAGGTGTCCTGCGGCACCCGCGTCCCCGCCTCCACCCGGGCGATGTGCGACCGGTCGCAGGGAATGCGGACCGCCAGTCCCTCCTGCGTGAGCCCCGCGGCCTCCCGGAAGTGCCGCAGCACCTCGCCGAAGACAGCGGCCGTACTCGCACCCGAGCCACCGGCGTTGCGTCGGCCCACGGCTTCCTCCCCCTGCGTGACAGTGCGCGAGTGTCACGCGTCGCGCGTTGATACCGACGATTCCCCTGAGCAACCCTCGGCACACCCACAGTCACGGAGGTTGAGCGATGGAACCGGGAACGCTCGTCTACGACCCGCGCACGCGCAAGGTCGGTGAGTACGAAGGGCAGTCGGGCCCCTGCGCCGTGCTGCGCCCCGTCGGTGGTGGCCGGAAATGGCGGGCGCACCCGGCGCTGATCCGGGTGGCGACGCCCGCAGAGCGGTTGAGCGCCGGGGTGCGGGCCGTCAACGACCGTTCGCTCGCCGCGCTGTTGACGGGACCGCCGTTGGTCGAGGTGGGCCCGCCGCCCGAGCCCGTCCCCGGCTGCGCGGGCTGCGCGGAACTGGCCCGGCGACGCGACCGCGCGCGTGCCGCCGGTGACGGCAGCGCGGAGACCGACGCCGACGTGCTGCTGGCCCGGCACCAGCGCCATGAACACCGTGGGCGTCGGCTCTTCCGCTACGTACCGTTCACGATCGTCCAGGACCCGTCGGCGCTCCCCGAGTACCAGGCGCACTGCGTGTCCGGCGACGAGGCCGACTGCGGTGCCACGTCCGGGCCCCGCACCGCCCCGGCGGACGTCGAGGAGTGGCAGCGCGGGCACACACAGGAGACCCGGCACACCCGCTACCGGCGCTGCTTCGCCGACTACGCGGTACTGGAGTGCCGTTCCTGAGCCGGACGGCGTGGAGGTCAAGCCGCCCGTGCCCTGTGGAAGGCCGCGCGCGCCCTGAGCCGCAGGCCACCCGCGGACCTGGCGGATCGCGCGTTCACGCGGCTCGTCCCGGTGTTCGCGGGGTGCGCCATGGTGCCGGCGGTTCTCCTTCGCCACGACCGGTGACTCGATGGAATGAATTGGTTCGTCCCTCAGCACTCTGTTTTATGGCCTCTTGGGATGATTTGCTGCTCCAGTTCTCCCAGGAAGGCAGAACCGCATGACGTCTGACGCACCCACGGCGGACCCCCGGCGGTGGAAGGCTCTGGTCGTCATCTGCCTGGCCGAGCTGATGGTCGTCCTCGACGGCACGGTCATGAACATCGCCCTCCCCACCGCCCAGCGTGACCTCGGCTTCTCCGACGCCGGCCGACAGTGGGTGGTCACCGCCTACGCCCTGCCCTTCGGAGGACTCCTTCTGCTGGGTGGCCGCGTCGCCGACCTCTGGAACCGCAGAAGTGCCTTCGTCATGGGGGCGATCGGCTTCGCCGCCGCCTCCGCCCTGGGGGGATGCGCGGTGAACACGCCCATGCTCATGGCCGCCCGGGCGTTCCAGGGCGTCTTCGGCGCGCTGCTCGCTCCGGCGGCGCTGTCCCTGCTCGCCGTGACGTTTCCCGGGGGGAAGGAGCGTGCCAAGGCGTTCGGCATCTACGCGGCGATCGCCGGCGCCGGTTCCGCGATCGGGCTGCTCCTCGGTGGCGTACTGACCGAGTACCTGAACTGGCGCTGGACCCTGCTGGTCAACATCGTCTTCTCGGCCGCCGCCGCACTCGGCGCCCTCTGCTTCGTCGGCAGCCGAACGGCGGAGCGGCGGCACGGCCGTCACCTGGACGTCCGCGGTGCCCTGCTCGCCACCAGCGGGCTGATGTCCCTCGTGTACGGCTTCACCCGGGCCGAGTCGGACGGCTGGTCCGCGCCCATGACCCTCGGCCTGCTGGCCGGAGGAGTGCTGCTCCTGGCGGTGTTCGTCGCGGTGGAGAGCCGGGCGGGCGATCCCCTTCTGCCGCCGCGCGTCCTCCTGGAGCGCAACCGAGGGGGCGCCTACCTGTGTATCGGGATCACCTTCCTCAGCATGTTCGGCCTCTTCCTCTTCCTGGCCTACTACCTGCAGACCGTCCTCGGGTTCAGGCCCTTGGCATGCGGCCTGGCGTTCCTGCCGCTGACGGCCGCGATCGGAATCGGGGCCACCCAGCTGGGCCCCCGCCTGACGCCCTGCGTGCCGACCCGCGCAGTGATGGTGCCGGGCTTCCTGGTCGCCTGCGCGGGGCTGGTGCTCCTGACCCGGATCGCTCCCGACAGTTCGTACGCCGCGAACGTCCTGCCGGGGCTGCTCGTCCTGGGCCTCGGCCTGGGCACGGTTCTGACGCCCGCGGTCAGCCTCGCCACCCACCGGATCGAACAACGGGACGCAGGAGTCGCCTCCGCCATGATCACGACTTCGCAGCAGATCGGCGGCGCCATCGGTACCGCTCTGCTCAACACCATCGCCGCGACGGCGACCGCCGGCTACCTGCGCGGTCACACCGCTGTCAGCCCCGGCGCGGCCGCGGAACTCCGGGTGAGGGCGGCGGTTCACGGCTATTCGACCGCGATCTGGGCGGCGGCCGGATTCATGACCCTCGCCGCGGTCCTCGCCGCGATCCTCGTGGATCACCGCCCGGGCACTGCCGGCACCGACGGCACCGCCGTACGCCCTGGTGAGGCCGTCCCGGAAAAGGCGGACGGGTCCGCCCTTCATCCGTCCTCGGCGGCCGAGGACGGATGAAGGGACCCGGCGGAGGCCACCGGCGACGGAGCCGCCGGCGATCCCCGCCCGGGCCGGCCGGCGGCACCAGCCGTCACCAGAGGTACACGGTGCGGTCTCGACGGACGGCCATCGCCCTCGGCATGCGCTCGGGAACTGCCGTGCCGGGCCCGTGATAGCGAGGCGTCGACAGGGAACAGACGAGGTTCCCGGAGAGCATGTCCCGCCAGCCGTTCACATAGGCGCGGACCTGGTCCGTGTGTACCCCCGCCGCCGCGACGAGACTGCGTCCATGGGCGGCGAACGCCCTCTCGGCCCGATTGACGCGTTCGCACACCGCGTCGACCACCGCCTGCAGTCCGACGCCCTGGGCCTTCGGCAACACCATCAGCGCATTGGCGTCCTCGCCGGCCAGCCACTCCTTACGGTAGGAGAAGAGGTCGTTGACCAGAACGGTGTGCTCGTAGCAAGCGGTGTGCAGGCCACTCAGCGCCGCCGAGGGAGTGAGAACCGTTCCGGCGATCGCACCGGAACCGTGCTCGACGAAGACGTGCGAGGTGCTCAGGCCGAAATCGCCGTACCGCAACCGCAGGTACTCGTCGAGGTCGCGGGGCGGCCTCGTCCAGCCCTGCCACGGGCCACCGCTGAGCCAGGCGGTGAACTCCTCGAGCCAACGGCCGTACAGGGCGGGTCCCAGGGCATCGCGGACATGGGCCGTCGCCGACCGGAAGACCTCCGCGAAGCCGGTGTACGCCCGCTCCTCCCCCCGGGCCGCGGAGAGGACTTCACCGGCGTCGAACCGCTCGTCGTTCATGACGTCGTCCAGTGCCAGACTCACGGAGAGCATGAGGGCCGCCTCGAGCACGCACTCCGCGGGCATACGGGGCATGATCATGAGGGCGAAGTCCAGCCCGGGACCGGCGAGCAGCCGGTCCGCGTGGTCCGCCAGTCCAGGGCGCTCCCTCAGCCGATCGATCCAGGCGCCGTATCCCGCGCGTACCCGTGCCTGGCTGTCCGCGGGCATCCGCGGATGGTCGAGCAGGTCGGTCCGCAGGGAGAGCGAGAGCAGGACGTCGCCGTCGCGGTGGTTCTCCAGCACCGCGCCGTCCACCGCGCCGTCCACCGCGCCGTCGTTCGTGTTCACGGAGTCCTCCAGGTCTGTCGTCGCGGATCTCTCGTCCCGGACGGTCCGGGCACGGCGACCCGACCGGGCGACGCCTGTGGCGCCGGCCCGGGCAGACGGCCGGGTCCCTGCGGTGCCGTCACGCCGGCGCGTTCCGGCGGGCCACGGCGAAGATCCTGCGGAACGGGAAGACCGTGCCGTACGGAGCGGCGGGGTAGACACCCCGGAGCCGGGCGCGGTAGTCGGCGAGGAACTCGTCCGCCGCCCCCGGTTCGTCCGCGAGCGCGTTCAGCACCGGACGCATCCCGGTCCCACCCACCCAGCCGCCGAACGGGTCGTCGGCCGGCAGGACGTGCGCGTACGTCGACTCCCAGGCGTCCACGGTGAAACCCAGCCCGGCCAGCCGGTCGAGGTACTCCTGCACGTCGCACACCTCGGGGGAGGGCAGGACCCCTGGTGCCAGCCGGTCGTGCCACCGAGAACTCGCGCACAGCTCACGGAGTACGGCGTGGCTGAGCGCCGCGGCGTTGTCGGGCACCTGGAAGGCGAAGATGCCGCCGCCGGTCAGGGTCCGCGTCCACGTGCCGAAGAGAGACAGGTGGTCGGGCACCCACTGGATGGCGGCACTGGAGATGATCAGGTCGAAGGGATCGGCCGGGACCCAGCGCCCGATGTCGGCGTGACGGAACTCCAGGCGTCCGCCCTCCGAGGTCTCTCCCGCCAGCTTCTCGGCCTCGTTCAGGCTTTCGCCGGAGTTGTCGAACCCGGTGATGTGCGCGTCCGGCCATCGTCCGGCGAGCAGCGAGGTGACGTTCCCGGTGCCGCAGCCGAGGTCGGCGATGCGGGCGGGGCGGCCCGGCGGGTCCGGGACGCGGGCGAGAAGGTCGTGGAAGGGGCGTGTTCTCGGGTCGGGATCCGCGAGAGCCGTCCGCGGGTGTTGGTCCAGGCCGACGAACATGGAGTGAGACCTCCGGGTCGGGAGTGGAACGGGGCAGCCCCGCGCAGGAAGAGGCAGGGCTCGGAGAAAGGGCGGGCTCGGGGAAAGGGCGGGGTCGAGGAAAGGGCGGGGTCGAGGAAAGGGCGGGGTCGGGGAAAGGCCGGGCGACGCGCCCGGAATCACGGGTCAGGGCTTGCGGCCGATCCCGCCCACCACGTCGGCCGCGAGATCCGCCGGCTCGGCGCGGGGAACCCGGTGCGGGGCCCGGAGCCAGTCGGTCACCGGAACCACGCCCGGCGCGAGGACGTCCAGCCCGTCGAAGTACTCGGCGATCTCCCCGGGGGTGCGCAGCCGGTAGGGGAAGGACGTGGTGGCGTTGCGACGGGCCTGGACGGCACGCCAGTTCCCGTCCGTATCGCTGACGTCGACCGCCACGAGGTGGCTGCCGCGGGGCAGGGCGGACATGAGCCGCCGGACGATGTCGCAGGCCTCCTCATGGGTGGGCACATGACCGAGGACGCCCCCGAGCACCAGGCCGACGGGACACGACAGGTCCAGTGTCCGGGCAGCAGCGGCAAGGACGGCTCCGGGCTCCCGGAGGTCGCCCAGCAGGCAGGTGACCGATTCCGAGGCGGGGGTCAGGATGGTGCCCGCGTGGTGCACGGTCCGTGGGTCGTTGTCGACGTAGACCACACGTGTCCCGGGCGCCGTCCGCCGGGCGATCTCGTGGGTGCTGCCTGCGGTGGGCAGGCCGGAACCGATGTCGAGGAACTGGCGGATGCCCTCGTCCGCGACGAGACGGCTCACGGCACGGCGCACGAACTCCCGGGTGCCGCGCACTCGTTCCACGAGCCCGGGGTGTTCCGCGGCCAGTCGGTCGCCCTTGCCGCGATCGACGGCGAGGTTGTGCCCGCCGCCCAGCCAGTGGTCCCAGATACGGGCCGAGCTCGGTGACGTGCCGGCTTCGGCCTCGGACCCGGAGCCCTGGCAGGGGGATGTTTGCATGGAATCGCCCGTCACGTCTTATATGTAAACAATCGGACCTGTCGCGGCAAGGACATCGGTCCTGCCTGCGTGTTCGGGTGGCGCTTCGGCGCCCTTCGGGCCGGCCCCGGCGTCGGCGGCCGTCGCCCCGGGTGGGACCACCGTGCTCACGGTCCGGCCGGGCCGGACCTCTCGAACCGTTCCGCGTAACCGCGCATGAGTTCCGGCACGTGGGACGGGAGCCCCGGCAGCTCGGTGGCCATGCGGGCCAGGTGTGCGAACCGGCGGCTGAAGACGCGTGCCGCGACATCCGGCCGGGGGACGACCCCGGGCTCCTCCTCCCACTCGAACGAGGGCCCCGCGGTGCGGCCGGGCAGGCCGGACGGCAGCGTCACCAGATGCTCGGCGAGCGGCCGCATCACCCCGGTCATGACATCGATCGCCGCGTTCATCAGCCGGGACCGCCGCAGACTGGCGTCGGCCGCCGTGCCGAAGTGCTGGACCATCAGGTGGCACATCAGGAAGTACGCGCGGTTGAAGACGAGCATGACGCTGCGGGCGCGGGGATCGGTGACCTGCTGCACGGCCGGGTTCCCCTCGTACAGGGAGGGGTTGCGCAGCACCGGATAGGAAGGGCTCCACGGTGGGCGGCGCCGCCCACCGTCCGTCCCGGGGCCTTGCGCCCGGTGTTCGTCGATCAGCAGATCCGAGAGGCGCAGGAAGGTCTCGTAGTGGGAGTCCTCACCGTAGTCGGCACCGTGCAGGACATGGCCCTCGCCGTGTTCCGTGATGAAGTCGATCGCGAACAGGGCGCTCGGGACGTCGTCCACCTCCAGCTGGTAGTCGGGGTGGACGGCGTTGACCGACTCGCGCATGAAGAGATGGTGTTCGCCGCCGCCCCGGCCCCGGTCCACCGGGAAGAGGTCCGGCAGCGTGGCGACGGCCTCCCTGATCGCCGCGTAGAGGTCGCTCGCCGACTGGTACGGGCCGGGCCGTCCGGCGGCCGGTGCGGGCGGGTCGTCCGCGGCGAAGCCGGCCGTGGCGTCCCGTGGCCGCTCCAGCGCGATGAACCGCTGCAGGCTGCCCAGCCCGAACCCCTCCAGGCTCAGGTCGAGCGGCACTCGCAGCCGGCTGTTCACGGTCCCGAAATCGATGGGGGGCAGATGGAAGGGCATTCCCATCGCGGTGATGATGTTGTTGATGGCCAGGAAGTGGATCATCTCTTCCCGGGCCACACTCATCACGGTCTCGCGCATGCCCCGGCCGATGGTCTCCCCGCCGTCGCCGCAGGCGAGGTGAAGCTGCCGCGGGGTCCACTCCCCGCGCCGCACCAGTTCCCGGCCCGCGCCGTACCGGGGGATGGACCAGCCTGCGTACAGGTACTGCAGCATGACCGCCAGCTCGAGGGTGGCGGCCTCCCGAAGCGCGTCGTGGAGCTGGGCACGTGTGGTGATGACGCCGTCAGGGGGACGGCGGGAGGCCGTCCGGGGCGGAAGCCTCCGGCCGGCTTCGTCCTTCCGCAGGAAGGCGAGGAGAAGCCGTGCCTGCGGGCCGGTCATGTCGCGGGTGGGCGGCATGTAGTACGTCTTGTCCCGGTTGGCCGGGTCGCACATCAGCCAGATGAGCCGGGAATAGGTGGCGACCCGGCTTCTGTCGGCCAGGCTGAAGACCTCGTCGTCCATGAACGAGTACAGGAGCTCGTAGGGGGCGAACACCTCGCGGTAGAGCACCTCGAAGGTGACCTGGTCGCGAGGGATTCGGTCGAGGTGGCGGGTGTCGGGGAGGGTGCGTACGTCGACGGCGCAGACGGCGGGCCAGTAGCCGAGGCGGTCGTCGTTGTCGTACGCCCGGACCGCGGATCCCGGTTCCTTCGGGTCGCACGGCAACGCGTCGCCGGGGGGCAGGAGCAGCAGCCGGGCGGCGCCGGGGGACGCCCAGCGGACGTCGAGGGTGCCGCGGCCCTCCGCGTCGGTGGAGAGCAGGCACTCCTGCGCCCATCCGCCGTCCTGCTCCCGACCGGCGCCCTGCTCCCGACCGGCGCCCTGCTCCCGACCGGCGCCCTGCTCCCGACCGGCGCCCTGCTCCCGTTCACCGTCGTCCGCTCCGGAGCGGAGGTCGACGATCCGTACGTCGCCGCAGCGGGCCTTGTCGCCCGCGCGTGGGTCGCCCGGCAGGGCGCGTGGGTTGAAGAACTGCACGACGCGCACACCCGGCACGGGCGCCGGTCTGCCCAGGCGGTAGGTGCGGACCACGACCTTCGCGGCGCCCGGTCCGTCCGCGGTGGCCCCGTCCGCCGGCCCCGGTGGCTCCAGGAAGAGGGCCGAACCGTCGACGACCACGACGGTCTCCTCCTCCGACAGGAGCACCGCGGGCCGCTGCCCCTCGGCAGCGCCGACCAGTACCAGCGGCTCGTCGAGTTCCTCCCCCCGGGCCAGCGCGGCCGCGACGGCGCGCTCGGTGGCGACGGTGACGAGTCCGCCGCCGCGCCCGGGGTCCGCCCGGTAGGCACTCGCCGGCACGCGGGCCACCAGCCGTCCGGTGTCACGCGTGCACAACCGCAGTTCCCCGACATCGACTCGGGGGCCCAGCGGGTGGTGCCCGGCCGAGGGTTCCGGGTCGCGGCACACGACGGGCACCGAGGTCAGGAGGTCCAGGGTGGTGTGGTCGGCGCTCACGCTCACCGCCGCGTTGTGGAGGGGTGTGGCGGCGCCCGCCCGGCGCGGTCCTCGGGCGGTGAGCAGGCGGCCGGCGGGGCAGGTGCGTTCCTCGTCGCGCCGCCAGGGTGCGACGGTGCCGTGCAGGTCCCAGACGTCGGGGGCGTCGTGGTCCCGCGGGGTGGCCATGTTGGTGAGTGCGAAGCGCACCACGAGTCCGCCGAATCCGGCCTCGTTCGCCCGTGCGCGCAGCAGGCCGGCCGTCGCGGAGGACTCCGCCTCCGCGAACCATTTCAGGTCCTGCGCGGCGTCGACGACGAACTGGTGCACCACCGACCGCCGGAACCAAGCGGCCAGGGGGTGGTCACCCACATCGAGCACGTGCCGGGAGTGCTGCCGGCGGGGCGGCTGCAGCCCGCTCACCCCGCCGGTGGCCATGTAGCCGACCTCGTGCGAACGGCCCTGCCTGCCGAAGCCGAACCGGCCCACCATCAGGGTGGTCGTCCAGTTGGACGCCGGGTCGACATCGAGGACGCGCGCCCTGTTGTGCGTGGTCGCCAGATAGTCGTTGTAGTGGCCCCACATGTCGACGCTGCGACCGACGGCGGCGTCCGAGGTGTCGATGGTGCCCGGGGCGCGCTCGCAGCCGGTGATCCGGGCGTCCACCCAGAAGTGGCCGTTGCCGCCGAAGTTCCAGCCCTTCACACGACCGAAGCGCCCGCCGGGCGAGACACGGCCGTCCGGGTCGAAGCGTTCTCCCAGTGTGTCGAGGTAGTCGCGGAACTTCCGCGGTTCGTCCACCGGGAAGGCCCGGCCGTCGGCGGCCACGGCCCGCCCGTGGGCGAGGTCGTAGAGGCCGCTGCGCGGCCCGGTGGGAAGGCGGGTGACGGCGGTGCCGGCGAAGTGCAGGCGGGGCAGGTCGAAGACGCTCATCGTGTGATCCTCAGGCGGGTTCTGATGGCCTCCACCGCGGCGAGCGCCGACTCGATGGCGCCGTTGATCCAGGCCGGGTCGTCCGAGCAGTGCTCCCCGGCGAAGAACAACAGTCCCTGCGGACAGGCGGCACGCTTCCGTTCCTGGACGCACCGGGCGATGTCTCCGCCCCAACGCCAGCGGATCGTCGCGCAGCCCTTGCTCCACGGATGGTCGGCCCAGGCAATGCTCACGGCATCGAGGACCGTGTCCGGTTCCTTCAGCTCGGGCCAGAGCGCGGTGAGTTCGTCGACGGCGGCGACGTGCCGCTCCTCGGCGGGAAGCCGGCCGAGCAGGTGGGCGTCCGAGGCGATCGCGTACGAGGCGAGCAGCGCCGCCCCCGCGGCCGGGTCGCCCTCCGGCAGGGGGTAGTAGGTCTGCCGGATACGCCCGCCCGTCGCCGAGGCTCCGCCGAGGATGCCGTCCCTGATCCAGAAGGCGTCCCGACAGTGCAGCGCGATCTTCGTCGCCGCGCCGTACTCCGTACTCCTGACGACCTCGCGCTTGTCCTCGTCCAGCCCGGTCAGGTCGAGCCCGCGGAGCACCGAGAAGGGCAGCGTGCACAACGCGGCGGGGCAGCGGAGCGTCAGGACGGTTCCCCCGGTCCCGCCACAGCGCAGCCGGACGTCGACGTGATCCCGTACGGCGTGCACGCCGACCACTTCCCTGCCCAGCAGGATCGGCCCGCGGACCCGGGCTGCCAGGCGCTCGGTGATCTGGCTCATGCCCCCGCTGAGGCACAGCAGATCGGTGTCGGTCTCCAGCAGCAGATCGTCGAGGAAGCCGTGCAGCCGCGGACCGCAGCCCGCCCGCAGTTCTGGATGCTCCCGGAACACGGTGGCCACGTGGATACGGTCCCCCCGGCTGCCGCGGACGTAGGGGGTGAGGTCGATGTCGTCGACGAGGCGGAGCAGCCTGGCGAGGTCGCTTCCGAAGCGGTCGCGCATTTCCGCGGGCGCGACCGCGCGGACAAAGGCTGTGAGCCAGGCGCCGAACAGCAGGGTCGTCCTCCTGTGCGTGGCTTCCGGGATCAGCCGACGCACATCCTTCATCAAGGGGCCCGCGGCCTCCTTCACCCGGACAAACCCCTGCCCCGTCAGAAGATGATTGTTCTCGTCACTGAGGACGGTACGGAACGGGCGCAGAGACGACTCCAGGCCGAGTTTCCTCACATACCGCAAAGTGAATTCATGGGAGGACGGGATGCGTATGGCGCCGAGTTCCGCGTACGGGGCATCGGAGGCCGTACCGAAACGGTGCGTGTGGATCCGGCCGCCGATCCGCTCGCTGCCTTCCAGGACGGTCACCCGATAACCAATCGACTCCAGTTCGTAGGCCGCCACCAGACCGGCCACTCCCGCACCGAGAATCACGAGATCCTCGCAGTGGCCCACTGCCGTTGTGCCGGGGGTGATGACGCGGCCCATCTGCGCTGATGCCATCATGGCCTGTACTGTGCCCGATCGGCCGGGTACCGGATATGCGGCGTTGCGCACGGTGCGCGCCATCTCACCCGTTCGGATATTCGCCCGGTGGTACCGAAACCGCGCCGGAAGCCGACTTCGCCGGAGGAACGTTACTGCGCGTGTGGGTCCGCAGTTGGCCGGTTCGCTCGAGTTTCCCGGATATGGCCTTGACTCCGGGGAAGCCTTCCGACTGCTACAGTCGGCTCACCAGCTGGAATAGCGGCATCAGGAGATGCGGTATGACCGACCGGACGAGCGAATCCACCTCTCCCGACTCCGGGGAAAACGACGGAGAATTCATCTCTGATTCGGCTTACAGCGGTGGCCTGTACGCCGGAGATCGCAGGCTTCCGATCGAAAGAATGCCTTGGGACATCGGAGCGGCTCAGCCTCACGTCGTGGCCCTCGAACGAGGCGGCGGGTTCAGCGGGAACGTCCTGGACGTCGGTTGCGGGCTTGGTGAGAACGCCGTCTTCCTGGCCGGAGCGGGACACGATGTCACCGCCGTCGACAGCTCACCACTGGCCGTCGAGAAAGCCAGGAGACGTGCGGCGGAGATGGGCGTCGAGGTCGACTTCCTCGTGGGCGACGCCACCCGCCTGGACAAGATCACGAAGCGGTTCGACACCGTACTGAGCAGCGCCCTCTATCACTGCCTTCCCGAGGAGGCGCGCGATGGCTTCGCGGCCGCCGTGCACCGGGTGTGCAATCCGGGGGCAGAGCTCCATCTGCTCACCTTCGGCGACGACCTGGAGGGCGGCTGCGCCTTCCCCGTGCACGTGACGGAGGGGGAGATCCGTGACCGTTTCGCTCAGTACTGGGACATCACCCGCCTGGAAAGGGCCCACTTCGCCACGTCCTTCACCGAGGACAGTCTCCGGACACTGCGGGCCCTCGCGGTGAACGGTGCGCGAGCCGGTGACATCGGCACCGCGGCACCGGATCGCGACGGACACGGCCGCATCCGGTTGGCCATGTGGTACGTCCACGCCACGCGGGCTGTTCAGCGCTCCGCTGCCGCCGACGAGTGATACAGGGCCGAACGTCTTCCGTCCCTGCACCGTCGCAGTACTAGGCTGCGGCCGTGACGCCAGACGACCGCCGTCTCCGCACCGTCGACCTGGCCCGGTCGGCCGGTCTCTCGACGCAGCAGATCCGCAACTACGAGGACGCCGGTGTCCTGCCCCCGGCCGGGCGGACCGAGTCCGGCTACCGCGTCTTCGGCGAGCGGCACCGGCACGCGCTGCTGACCTACCGCACGCTGCGGAAGGGCTACGAGCCGCTGACGGCGACGCGGACCATGCGGACCGTGCACGAGGGGGACATACCCGGCGCGCTCGCCCTGGTCGACGCCGCGCACGCCGCCCTGCACGAGGAGCGGGTCTCGCTGCGGGCCGCGAGCGAGGCGCTGGAGGCACTGGCACGGGAGGAGCCCGCGCCGTCGGCGGAGCGCTCGGGCGGGGGCACGCTGCGTATCGGCGAGGTGGCCGGGCTGCTGGGCGTACGGACGTCCGCGCTGCGGGTGTGGGAGGCGGCGGCACTGCTCACGCCGGGGCGGGAACGCGGCACCGGTTACCGCGTGTACGGACCCGCCGACGTCCGCGACGCCCGGGTCGTGCGCGCGCTGCGCCGCAGCCACCACCTCTTCGACCAGATCCGCCCCGTACTGGACGACCTGCGGCGCGAGGGTGGCAGTGAGGCCCTGCGGGCGGCGATCGAGGCGCGGGGGCGGGCGCTCACCGCGCGGACGCGGGCGATGCTCGCGGGGGCGGGCGCGCTGCACGCCTATCTGGAGGCAACGGCAACCCCGTAGCGGGAGGGAACGGCGGCTCCCTGCCCGGAGGGAACGACGACCCGGTAGCGATGTCGCACCGTCGTTCGAGAAGCCATCCGTTCCGTTGAACCGTGCCGACACACCAGGTGCGCGGTCGCGGACACGGCATTCCCTTGGTCGGGTCTGTCTACATCTGCGAACGGAGACCCCCCTCGTGCGAATGACCGACATCCAGCGCTGCGAGATCCGGCCCGGGCGCCTCGTCGAATGGACGCTCAGTCCCAGGACACTCGACATCGCGGCGTCGCTGCCCGAGGACACGAGGCCGCCGGCGTACATCCAGGAGTCGCACATCCGGACCGCCCGGTCGATCCGCGAGCAGGGCCTGTTCGTGCCGACCTGGCTCGGCGCGGCCTTCGACATCCCGGGCCCGGTCGACCTCGCCGTACTCCAGGAGGCGCTGCGGGCCTGGACGCTGCGGCACGAGACACTGCGCAGCGGCTTCCGCTGGAGTGGTGAGGCCGGTGACGCGGTGCGGCGGTTCACCGTCGACGCGGACGCGGTGTCCCTGCACCGTGCGGACGTCGGCGACTTCCCGGACGCCACCGACCTGGCCCGCCACCTCCGGGACCGCTTCGACCACGTCGCGGACGCGCTGCGCTGGCCCAACCTCATCTACACGGCGGTCGTCCGCGACGACGGCGTCAGTGTCTACATGGCCTTCGACCACAGCAATGTCGACGCCTACTCCATCTACCGCATCCCCGCCGAGATCCACGAGTTGTACGCGGCCGGTGTCGAGGGCCGGACCGTGCCGCAGCCGCGAGTCGGCAGCTACGTCGACTTCTGCGAGGCCGAGCGGGCGGACGCGGACCGGATCGACGGCGCCCACGACGTCGTCGCCCGCTGGCGGGAGTTCATCCAGCGGTGCGACGGGCGGCTGCCGTCCTTCCCGGTCGACCTCGGCGTGCGGCCCGGTGACCCGCTGCCCGAACAACGGCTGCTGCGCGAACCGCTGGTGGACGCGGCGGACGCCGCAGCCTTCGAGGCGTACTGCCGTCCCTACGGCGGCAGCCTGGTCGGTGTCCTGGCCGCCACCGCGCTCGTCGTCCACGAGATCGGCGGGGAACCCGTCTACCGCACGGTCGTGCCGTTCCACACCAGGTCGCGGTCCCAGTGGTCGCAGTCCGTGGGCTGGTACGTCGGTGGGGCGCCGATCGAGGTCCCGGTGACGCGTACGCACGACTTCCCGAGCGCCCTGCGGGCCGTCCGCGCCGAACTCCAGGCCAACCGGCGGCTGGCACGCATGCCGATCGACCGGGTGCTGCGCCTGCTCGGCACGGACTTCCGCCCGACCTCGCCCGACCTCTACTCGATCGTGTCGTACGTCGACGCCCGAGACGTCCCCGGCGCCGGCCACTGGCCGGACCGGACTGCGTACGCGCTGCTCAGGGTGTCGTACGGCGACCAGGTGTGCGCGTGGGTCACCCGGCTCCCGGAGGGCCTGTGGTTCGCGAGCCGTTACCCGGACACCGACATCGCGCACAAGAACCTGCGGCTGTACGTCGAGCGGTTGCGGGACATCGTCACGAGCGTCGCCCGTCCGCGTCTCTAGGAATTGCCGTCCGTCCCACTTCCTTTCGCCTCCCTCGCCCGTCGGCCGTCGGTCGTCGGTCGGAGTTCGCGAATCGCAGCAGCCGTGCAACGTTCCGACGTGTCGGAGTCCGCGACGTTTTCGTTCGAGTCACCGGCGGAGAAGTCGAGGACCTGGACCGGCACACGTGCCACAGCGGCCCCCGGACCCGGCGGGAGTCCGACAGCCGCGTACGAACGCGACGCCGTCGAGCGGGTCGCCCCGGTGATGGAGCGGTGGCCAGGGCCGACGAGCATCTCGGCTACGTCCTCGTCACCGCCCGGGCGCGCCCGGGGCCGTCCGGCGGGAAACGGCAGAGGCCGGCTCCCCCGACGTGAGTCGCGGCGGACCGGCCTCGTGGGGCTCCTGGTTCAGAAGCCGACGGACTGGAGGGCGCCCAGGCCCACGTCGGCGTAGGAGTGCTTGCCGGAGACGAAGATGTTGACGCCGTAGTAGTTGAACAGCCAGCACGCGAACGCGGCCAGCGCCAGGTAGGCGGCCTTGCGGCCCTTCCAGCCGGCGGTGGCGCGGGCGTGCAGGTAGCCGGCGTAGGCGACCCAGGTGATGAAGGACCAGGTCTCCTTGGGGTCCCAGCCCCAGTAGCGGCCCCAGGCGTCGCCCGCCCAGATCGCGCCCGCGATGATCGTGAACGTCCACAGCGGGAAGACGGCGGCGTTGACCCGGTAGGCGAACTTGTCGAGGGAGGCGGCGGCGGGCAGCCGGTCCAGTACCGAGTTGGCGAAGCGGCCGGGCTTGCCCCCGGAGGCGAGCTTGTTCTCGAAGCTGTCCTTGAACAGGTACAGGATCGTGGCGACCGCGCCGACGTAGAACACCGCGCCGCAGAAGATCGCGGTCGAGACGTGGATGTACATCCAGTACGAGTCGAGCGCGGGGACCAGCTGGTCACTGGCGGTGTAGAGGACCTTGACGGCGATACCGAGGTCCAGGATGACCGTGGTGATCAGCGGGAGGCCGAGCCAGCGGACGTTCTTCCTCAGGACGAGCAGCAGGAGGTACACGCCGACGGCGACCGTCGTGAACGTGATGTTGAACTCGTACATGTTGCCCCACGGCGCCCGCTTCACCGACAGGGCGCGGGCGAGCACGCCGCCGGCCTCCAGGGCGAAGCCGAGCACGGTGAGCGAGATGGCGATCCGCCCGTAGAGGTCGCCCTTCTCGGTGCCGCCGTGGGCACCCGGCCCGTCGGGCACGTCGCGGGTGCCGGTCGCGGACCGCACGACGACCTCGGGCCGCTCCAGTACGGCGGTGCCGCCGGCCTTGTTCACGGTGACGGCCGGGGCGGTCTTCGCCTTCGCGTCGGTGTCGGCGGTCAGTGCGGCGGCCGTACGGCCCACCTTGCTGCGGCTGCCGAAGGTCCACTCGGCGATGTAGGCCAGGAAGGCCAGCGTGTAGACCGCGATCGCGGAGTAGATCAGCGTGTTGCTGAGGTTCGCGAGGTCCTCGTTGGCCGCGGCGGCCAGCTGGGTTGCGGCGGCGAGAGTCATTTCTCAGCCCCTTCGGCAGGTACGACGTGGGTGTCGGGGGAATCGGGGGTGTCGTCGTCGTTCTTCGGTGCGTCGTGCGCTTCCGGTACGTCGGACGCGTCGGGTGCCTGCTCGTACAGGATCCCGGCGAGATCACCGAGCTCTTCGGGGACCTTCGCGGACTCGCTGCGCCCGAGGCCGGCCATCTCGACGACCGTGACGCCGTCGGCGCCCTTGACGGCCCGCACCCAGACGCGGCGGCGCTGGATGAACAGGGAACCGGCGAGGCCGAGGATGGCGGCGACGGAACCGGCGAGCGCCCAGCCGCTGGCGGGCTGCTCCGTGACCTGGAAGCCGGCCCATTCCTTGACGCCGTCGAAGGTGACGGTCCCGGCGCCGTTCGGAAGGGTCATGGTCTCGCCGATCCCCAGCTGCTTCTTGAACAGCTCGCCGTCGGAGTCCTTGAACTCCTCCAGGTTGGTCTTGTCGAGCTGGTAGATGCTCTTCGCGAAGCCCGCGTCGACGCCGAGGTCGCCGTGGTAGGCGGAGAGCGCGAGCATCGGGTTGGCCAGCGCGGGGAAGGTCGAGAGCATCGTGCTGCCCTCGCCGCCGTAGGTCGGCAGGAAGAAGGCGTTGAAGCCGAGCTGCTCCTTCTCGCCCTTGGCGTTGCGGTAGCCGTCGCGGACCATGACGGCGCCGGAGGAGGTGACGTTGGAGTCCAGCGGCAGCAGGGCGGTCGCCTCCTTGTCCATGACGACGTTGCCCTTGGCGTCCCTCACGGTGAGGACCGGCGCGTAGCCGTGGCTGACGAGGTAGACCTTCGAGCCGTCGATCTCCAGCGGCTGGTTGACCTCGATGGTGGTCGACTTCTCCTCGCCGTAGGCGCCTTCGCTGTAGTCGACGGTGGCCTCGTAGATGCGGGGGGTGCCGCGGTTGGGGCCGCTCGGCTCGTAGGTGCCGTGGAAGTTCTTCAGGGTGAAGCTGAAGGGGGCGAGGTCGTGGTCCGGGTCGAAGAGGTTGCCGGACTTGAAGTCGTCGTACTGGGTGAGCGTGTTGGAGAAGCCGTCACCCTCCACGATCAGTTTGTTGCCCTCGTACTTGAACAGCTGTCCCCAGGCGAAGGCGATCAGCATCACGATCAGCGCGATGTGGAAGACCAGGTTGCCGGCCTCGCGCACATAGCCCTTCTCGGCGGCGACGGCGTCACCGACGGTGTGGGCGCGGAAGCGGCGCTTCTTCAGCAGCGTCAGCGCGGCCTCACGGACCTGCTCGGGCTCGGCCCCGGTGCGCCAGGTGGTGTACGCGGGCAGCCGGTCCAGGCGCCGGGGGGCACCGGGCGGACGGCCGCGCAGCTGACCGACGAACTGCCAGGTGCGCGGGACGATGCAGCCGATGAGGGAGACGAACAGCAGGATGTAGATCGCGGAGAACCACACCGAGCTGTAGACGTGGAAGAGCCCGAGCTTGTCGTAGAGCGGACCGAGGACGTCGTGGCTCTCGCGGAACTCCTCGACCTTCATCTCGTCGACGCCGCTCTGCGGGATCAGCGAGCCGGGGATCGCGCCCAGCGACAGCAGCAGGAGCAGCAGCAGCGCCACCCGCATCGAGGTGAGCTGCCGCCAGAACCAGCGGCCCCAGCCGACGACGCCGAGGGACGGGAGGTTGGGTGCCTCCTCCTTGGGGGCGGTGGAGAGCTGGGAGCCGGCGGCGCCGAGGTCCTGGTCCTCGCCGGCTGCCGGTGCGCCCGCCGGGGTGTCCGTCGGGGTCTTGCCCGTGGTGGTCTTGCTCATCGGTCAGATCCCTACAGTGAAGCCGTTGGACCAGGTCTGCATGTCCTGCACGATGCCGTCCCACGCACCGGTCAGCAGCAGCAGGCCGGTCGCGATCATCATGACGCCGCCGACCCGCATCACCCACACATAGTGGCGCTTGATCCAGCCGAAGGCGCCGAGCGCCTTGCGGAAGGCGACCGCGGCGAGCACGAAGGGCAGGCCGAGGCCGACGCAGTAGGCGACGGTCAGTATCGCGCCGCGACCGGCCGTGCCCTGCTCGGACGAGAGGATCAGCACGGAGGAGAGGGTCGGGCCGATGCAGGGCGTCCAGCCGATGCCGAACAGCGCGCCCAGCACGGGGGCGCCGATCAGGCCGTTCACGGGCTTCTTGTGGAAGCGGAACTCGCGCTGGGTGAGCCAGGGCATCATCCCCATGAAGAAGACGCCCATGAGGATCATGAACGCGCCCAGCACCTTGGTCAGGACGCCCTGGCTCTCCTGGAGCGTCTGGCCGAAGAAGCCGAACAGCGCACCGCTGGAGACGAACACGGCGGTGAAGCCGAGGACGAAGAGAGACGCGCCCGCGACCATCCGCCCGCGCCGGGCCTCGGCCAGGTCGGTGCCGGTGACCCCGGTCACGTAGGAGAGGTAGCCGGGGACGAGCGGCAGGACGCAGGGCGAGAAGAAGGAGACGAGGCCGCCGAGCAACGCGATGGGCAGGGCCACCAGCAGGGCGCCGTTGAGCACCGTGTCGTTGGTGCCGGCCACGGCGAGCGTGGACAGTGCGCTCACGTCACTTCTCCGACTCGCCGGACTTGCCGGAGAGGTACGGGTCGAGCATCTTGCGGAGCTTCTCCTCGCTGAGCGCCTGGAGGGTGCGCGCGGCGACCTTCCCCTCCCGGTCGATGATGAGCGTGGAGGGGATGGCCTGCGGGTTGAGGGTGCCCTTCTCGAAACGGAGCATCAGCTTGCCGGCCGGGTCGTAGAGGCTGGGGTAGCTGACCCCGAACTCCTCCTCGAAGGCGCGGGCCGGGCCGGTGGACGTGTCGCGGGTGTTGATGCCGACGAACTGGACGCCCTGGTCCTTGACGTCCTGGTAGACCTTCTCGAAGTTCTTGGCCTCGGCGCGGCAGGGCGGGCACCAGGAGCCCCACACGTTGAGGACGACGACCTTGCCCTTGTAGTCGCCGACGTCCACCTGCCCCCCGTCGACCGTCTCGCCGGACAGGTCGGGGGCGTCGGCCCGCTCACCCTCCTTGACGGTGGAGATGCCGTCCGAGCCGGTGACGAAGCCGGTCTGGCCGCCGCCGCCCGAGGTGCCGCCGGAGCCGCACGCGGACACGAGCAGCGCGACCGCGGCGGCGCCGGTGGTCAGGGCGACGCGGCGACGGCCGCGGGCGGTGGTGCTGGCACGGTTCGAGCGGTTCGAGCGGTTCGAGCGCAGGGGGGCGCGGCTGGCGGCACTCATGTGAAAAGTTTCGCATGTCCGTTCCGGGGATCTTGCGCACCCCCCTCACGGGCGGGAACCCGCATTTCAGGAGGCGTTCACGGGGCCCGTCGAGGTGCTCGCGCGGGTCTCCCCGAGGAAGGCGTTCCAGCCGCCGGCCGGCCGCTGCCCCACCTCGACCGTCCGGAGCGCCGCCAGCACCTCCGGCTTCTGCACGTCCAGCCAGTCGGTGAACTGGCGGAAGGAGACGAGCCGGATGTCCCCGCCCCTCTCCTTCTCCCGCGCGACGTGCTCGAGGGTGTTCTCGACGGCGTCCATGTAGATGCCGCCGTTCCACTCCTCGAAGTGGTTGCCGATGAAGAAGGGCGCCCTGTTCGTCTCGTACGCCCGCTTGAAGCCCGATATGTAGGCGTTGGTGGCCTGTTCGCGCCAGCCCGGGTAGTTGTGCGCGGGCGCCTTGGTCGAGTTGACCGACTGGTTGGCGAGGATGTTGTAGTCCATGGACAGTACTTCGAACGAGTGTCCGGGGAAAGGTATCTGCTGCAACGGCAGGTCCCAGATCCCGTCCTTCTTCGCCGGCCACACCTGACGGCCGCCGGGCGAGGAGGCGTCGTAGCGCCAGCCGAGCTCGCGGGCGGTGGGCAGCAGGTTGTCCTGGCCGAGCAGGCAGGGCGTGCGGCCTCCGACGAGCTCCTTGTCGTAGTCGAAGGGCAGGGACGGCAGGTCGGTCCAGCCGGTGTTGGTCCGCCACTCCTTGACGAAGGACTTCGCCTGGTCGATCTCGCTGCGCCACTGCGCCGGCGTCCAGTCGCCGACCGTGCCGCTGCCGCCGCAGAAGTGGCCGTTGAAGTGGGTGCCGATCTCGTGGCCGTCCAGCCAGGCCCGGCGCACGTTGGTGAGGGTGTCCTTGATGTGCGCGTCGGTGAGGTAGCCGATGTCGGAGGCGCCGCGCCGGTTGTTCGGCGGGTCGTAGAGGCGCTTCTTCGATTCGGGCAGCAGGTACAGGCCCGAGAGGAAGAAGGTCATGTGCGCGCCGTGCTCCCGGGCGAGGTCGAGGAAGCGCGGGAAGAGCCCGTTGCCGACCTCCCCCGCCCCGTCCCAGGAGAAGACGACGAACTGCGGCGGGGTCTGCCCGGGCTCCAGCGGCACGGGCGCGTCCGGCTGGTGCGGCTGCTTGCCGGTGTACGACGTGGAGCCGTCGCCGATGGGCTTCGCGGGCGCCCCGCCGCCGGAGGGGGAGGGCCCGCCGGAAGCGCCGGCCCGGTGGGAGCCGTCCGACGATGTGTGGGTGCCGGAACCGCAGCCCGCGAGCCCGGCCGCGGCCGCGGCGCCCGCGCCGAGTCCGAGCATCCCCCTGCGGGTGAGAGTGCGGGTGGAAGTGCGCATCGCAACCTCGTTCGTCACGTCCTCTGGTGGTCAATCGGTCAGAGGACGCGACGAACGTGCGGGTTCCGGAAATTTGTGCGGGTTCCGTAACGAGTGTCCCGTACGGGCGGTCGCATGGCCGTACGGGCCGGGCATGGCCGGCCGGGCCGGGCGTCGCGTGGGCCGCAGGTGTCCGTACGGGGACGGGCCCCGTCAGCCGCGGGTGCCCTTACGAACGAGCCCCGTCGGCCGCGGGTGGCCGTCAGGCCCCGTAGGCCTTGCCCTTCCCCTTGACCGGCTTGGCCCCCGCGAGGAGGTGGGCCGGGACGAGGTCACGGGCAGGCTCGGTGTAGCCGACGGAGACGATCCGGTCACCCTGGTACGTGAACGTCGTCAGCGACGCCAGCGTGCACTGCCGCCTGCGCGGGTCGTGCCACAGCCGCCGCCGCTCGACGTACGACCGCAGGGTCCAGATCGGCAGCTGGTGGCTGACGACCACGGCCTCGTGCCCGCGGGCCCGGTCCCTGGCCGCGTCCAGCGCGCCCATCATGCGCACGACCTGGTCGACGTACGGCTCGCCCCAGGACGGCTTGAAGGGGTTGACCACGTGCTTCCAGTTGCCGGGCCGGCGCAGCGCGCCGTCGCCGATGCCGAAGGTCTTGCCCTGGAAGACGTTGCCCGCCTCGATGAGCCGCACGTCGGTGCCGAGGTCGAGTCCGTGCGCCTTGGCGATCGGCGTCGCCGTCTCCTGCGCCCGCTCCAGCGGGGAGGCCACGACGTACGTCACGTCGCGGGGGGCGAGGTGCTCGGCGACCCGGTCGGCCATGCGCCGGCCCAGCTCGGAGAGGTGGTAGCCGGGCAGCCGGCCGTAGAGGACACCGGTCGGGTTCTCCACCTCGCCGTGCCGCATCACGTGGACGACGGTGATGTCGTCCCTCACCCCGTCCCTCATGCCGTCCTGCTTCTCCCCGGCGCTCACGCGGTCGCCTCCGCCGCCGCGCGGGCCGCCGCCGGGAGGGCGTCGGCGACGCGCTGGACGGCGCGCTCGTCGTGCGCGGTGGACACGAACCAGGACTCGAAGGAGGACGGCGGCAGGTAGACGCCGTTCTCCAGCAGCGCGTGGAAGAAGGCGGTGAAGCGGAAGGACTCCTGCGCCTTGGCGTCCTCGTAGTTCCGCACGGGCCGGTCCGTGAAGAAGACGGAGAACATGTTGGAGGCGGTCTGCAGCGTGTGCGCGACGCCCTCCTTGTTCAGCGCCTCGGTGACGAGACCCTGGATCTGCGCGGACACGGCGTCGACGGTCCCGTACGCGGCGTCGTCGAGGAGCCGCAGCTGGGCGAGCCCGGCGGCGGTGGCGACCGGGTTACCGGAGAGGGTGCCGGCCTGGTAGACGGGCCCGGCCGGGGCGAGATGCGCCATGACGTCGGCGCGCCCGCCGAACGCGGCGGCGGGGAACCCGCCACCCATGACCTTCCCGAAGGTCATCAGGTCGGGGACGACGCCCTCGACCCCGTACCACCCGGCGCGGCTGGTCCGGAACCCGGTCATGACCTCGTCGGAGACGAACAGCGCGCCGTCGGCGGCACACGCGTCCTTCAGCCCCTGGTTGAACCCGGGCAGCGGCGGCACGACGCCCATGTTGCCGGGCGAGGCCTCCGTGATCACGCAGGCGATCTCGCCGGGGTGGGCGGCGAAGGCGGCGTGCACGGCGTCGAGGTCGTTGTACGGCAGGACGATCGTGTCGCTCGCCTGCGCGCCGGTGACACCGGGGGTGTCGGGCAGCGCGAAGGTGGCGACGCCGGACCCCGCGGCGGCGAGCAGCGAGTCGACGTGACCGTGGTAACACCCGGCGAACTTGATCACCTTGGTGCGCTGCGTGAACCCGCGGGCCAGCCGGATGGCCGACATGGTGGCCTCGGTCCCGCTGGACACCAGCCGCACCTGCTCCAGCGGGGCGACCCGCTCGACCATCGCCTCCGCGAGCGCGACCTCGCCCTCGGCGGGCGTACCGAACGACGTCCCGCGCGCGACCGCGTCCTGCACGGCGGCGATCACCTCGGGGTGGGCGTGCCCGAGGATCATCGGCCCCCAGGAGCAGACGAGGTCGACGTACTCCCGGCCGTCGGCGTCGGTCAGGTACGGCCCGGTGCCCGACACCATGAACCGGGGCGTGCCGCCCACGGCCCGGAAGGCCCGCACCGGGGAGTTCACGCCGCCCGGCGTGACGGCCGCCGCACGGTCGAACAGAGCCTGCGAGGCCGGTGCTTCGTATGGATATGCCAGTTCGCTCATGACCTGCGACTTCTCCGACCTTCTCGACCTTCTCCGACGTATCGGACCCTTGCTCGGACCCTGCTGGGGCCCACCCGGGCCCCACTCGGGCCTGCCCGGGCCTGCTCGGGCCCCCGCTCGGGCCCTGCTCGGCCTCTGGTTGCCCAGGGTGACCTCATCAGGGTAGACAACCCGCCCGACCGCCGTGCCGTCTGCCAGACTGGAGGCCATCCACGCAGCTCACGCGGCAGCGCGGAGAGGGGCTGCCGGCGTCCTGCGGACATATGACGGACATATGTTTCACCGCACGTTTCGGCGAGCGGCCGTGGGGGAGGTCACTGACACGATGATCGGGTTGCGCGGCGGGGGCCACGCGTCCTAGAAAAGCAGTCGGGTGGAGATATGCATCGCGGTGGCGGACTGGGCGAGGGGACCGACGACCTGGGTCCTCGACGTGCCCGGCGGGGAAGGCACCGACGCGAGGCGGAGGAGACGACCGAAGCACGTCAGACACACGGCACACCGGTCGAGCCCGACGGACTCGACCGACGCGCCGACCGGCTGGGGGCGGGGAGCAGGAATGGTGGTCGGGTGGGGGTGACCTACAAGTACTTCGGCGCGCCCGACGGCGCGACCGCGGCCCGCGTCCCGATCTCGATGCGCCCCGAGGAGCTCGGCGGCGACGAGCTCGGGATGAACGGCATGTTCACCAAGATCAAGCCGGAAACCATGGCCGCCATGGTCCTCACCGGCATCGAGGGCGTGCCCCTGCACAAGGTCCCCCCGCTGGAACTGGTCGTCCTGCACCCCGACTACGCGGTGGTGAAACTCCCGATGACCGTCGTCGACCCCCTGCGCGGCATCGGCGAGGAGGCCGTCGGCGCGGCGGCCTTCATCTGGTCGACGGTCCCGGACCGGGGCGGGCCACGGGACGCGTTCAACGTGTACCAGTTGCTGCACGAGTGGCAGGACTTCAGCCATCGGCTGCATGAGGCGGGGCATCAGCCGTACTGCCTGGTGTGGCCCTGAGCTGGGGTTCGTAGAGGTCGGGCGGGGTCTTCGGGCCTCGCTCTCGTCATGTGCCGAAAGGGTCCTTCAGGCGGCCAGGGCACATTGAGGGCACATCGGTTTCGCTGGGGTGGTGATGTGCCCCGGGTGGGGCGGTCGCGGTCGCCGGCCGCCGTGCCGGGCCGGTGAGGCGAGGACACGCTCGCCGATGGGCGCGGCACGCGCCCGCTCGGTTGCCCCATCCAGGGGAACCATGCGGGCGGCAGGTGTGAGCGGTGGCTGGAAAGTGCCCGTCGTGAACAGACTGAGGACCGTGTCTGTGCTCGTCGCCTGAAGCGGGGTTCCCCAGCGGCGCGCGAGTCCCCCTCGTCCTCAGGAGGCACCCCCATGACCTTCAATCCGCTGGAGCAGCGGGGCATCCCGCTGGACCGTCAGCTGCGCAGCTGGCGTGAGCTGAACGTGGACCCGATCGATCCGGACCACTGCGACCCGTACACCCGGTGCCGGATCATCACGATGAACGGGATCGAGGTGGAGGCGATCCTCTTCAGCCACCAGCTCGCCCGCCACACCGTGGACCCGGAGATCAAGCGGCAGCTGGCGCGGGTGCGCTACATCGAGGCGCAGCAGCAGAAGGTCGTGAACTGGCTGCTCCCCGGTGTCTCCTCGGTCCTGGAGACGACCATCGCCTACGAGCAGGTCGCGGTGGACCTGACGGCGTGGGTGGCACGCATGGAGCCGGACCCGTACCTGAAGCAGGCGTACCAGTTCGGGGTGCTGGAGGACTTCGACCACCTGTACCGGTACGCCAACCTGTACGAGATGATCGAGCACCGCAAGGCCGAGTCGATCGTCGACAACCTGACCGAGGTCATGCCCGGCCGGCCCACCAGGTACCACCACCGCAATCCGGTCGACAACGTCCGCGACCCGTACGCCAAGGACGAGACGAACCCGCTGTCGAAGCTGCACGCGCTGACGATCATGTCGGCGGAGCAGCAGACCATGAACTTCTACATGAACACCGGCCCCACCTACATGGAGCCGATCGCCCGCCAGCTCTACCAGGAGATCGGGCTGATCGAGGAGGAGCACGTCACCCACTACGAGTCCCTCGTGGACCCGGGCGAGACGTGGTGGGAGCAGCTCGTCAACCACGAGTACAACGAGTGCTACCTGTACCACTCCTTCATGGAGCAGGAGAGCGACCCCAAGGTCAAGGCGATCTGGGAACTGCACCTGAACATGGAGCTGGAGCACCTGCACGCCGCCTGCGACCTGATGCGCCGCCACGACGGCCGCGACCCCGCCTCCGTGCTGGCCCCCGAGCTGCCCAACGTGCTCACCTTCGAGCCGAACAAGGGCTACCTGCGCGAGCTGCTGGACACCCAGATGGACCTCACCACGCTCGGGGCCGGCTACGTGCGTGAGGCGCACGAGCGGTTCGAGCAGATGCAGGAGCAGATCCACGGCGGCGAGGCGCCCCCCAGCGACCGGGTGATCCACGAGCACCAGGACATGTTCGGCCGCGAGTACCGCGTCCAGACCGAGGGCGAGCACCCCGACCCCTCCCAGCGCGAGAAGTAGGGAGGCCGCGATGTCCGAGCTGAAGACCCCGCACGCCGGGGACGACCTGGCCAAGGACGACGACGTCGTCTCCCTGCTGATGCGCCAGCACGGCGACATCCGCAACCTCTTCGACGAGGTCGAGGCCACCACGGGCGAGGAACGCCGCGACGCCTTCCGCCGTCTGGTGCGCCTGCTGGCCGTGCACGAGACGGCCGAGGAGGAGGTCGTCCACCCCTTCGCCCGCAAGGGCTTCCCCGGCGGCGAGCAGGTCGTGAAGGACCGTCTCGCCGAGGAGAAGGCGGCCAAGGAGACCCTGTCCGCGCTCGACGACATGGACACCGACGACCCGAAGTTCATGCCCCAGCTGCTCAAGCTGCGCCAGGACGTCCAGGAGCACGCGCGGGCCGAGGAACGCTACGAGTTCACCCACATCCGCCGCAGCACCGACGTCACCAACCTGGCCGCGATGGCCAAGGCGATCAAGGCCGCCGAGGCGATGGCGCCCACCCGGCCCCACCCGGGCGTCGAGTCCGGGGCGAAGAACATGGCGCTGGGGCCGGTCGCCGCGCTGATGGACCGCACCAAGGACGCCGTGCGCCAGGCCATGGGCAAGGGCTGACTCCGCGTCCTCCCGGCCGGCCGGGGCACCCGCCCGGTCGGCCAGGAGGCGGAGCCGGCGTCCTGGCCCGGCTGCTGTTTGCCCCATGCCCTGCGGGGGACCCTCCGCCCATGAGCAGAAAGCCAGGTCGTCGCCGTACGGGCCAGAA
Source organism: Streptomyces sp. NPDC017890 (assembly GCF_044328675.1). NCBI lineage: Bacteria > Bacillati > Actinomycetota > Actinomycetes > Kitasatosporales > Streptomycetaceae > Streptomyces > Streptomyces sp. NPDC017890. Next base: position 11,608 of record NZ_JBIRHU010000002.1, on the reverse strand, counting down.
CCGGATGCTGTGGCTGCTCGACGCCCTGGAGCGTGATCCCCGGGCGGACGCGGCGATCGACAAGCTCACCAGGCGTGTGCGAGCGCTCCCTCTGGGCCGGGCTCGGGACGCGCTGCACGGCAGGTGGCTCGGTCATCCTGTGCACCCCTTGATGGTCCAGGTGCCCATCGGCAGCTGGATGTCCGCCGCCGTCCTCGACCTGTGGCCCGGCCGCGCCCGGGAGGCCGGCCTCCTCGTGGGCGTCGGGCTGGCGGCGGCCGGTCCGGCCGCGTTGGCGGGCGCGGTCGACTGGGCCGAGCTGCACCGGCAGCAGACCCGGGTGGGGCTGGTGCACGCCGTGGCCAACACAGCGGCCGTGGGACTGTACGGCGCGTCGCTCCTGTGCCGCCTCACCGGACGGTCCGCCGCGGGCCGCGCGTACGGCTTCCTCGGGCTGACGGCGGTCGGCCTGGGCGGCATGCTCGGCGGTCACCTCGCCTACCGGCAGGCTTCCGGTGCCAACCACGCCGAGGAAGTACCGCACGTCGTCGGCGAAGGCTGGCACCGGATCGGCACCGTGGACGAGTTCCCCGCCGGCCGGCCCGTGCGGCGCGCCGTGGACGACGTGCCGGTCCTGGTGGTGCGCGAGACCGGCGGGACCTTCCACGCACTGGCCGACCGGTGCAGTCATCTGGCGGGCCCGCTGTCCGAGGGCACGGTCGCCGACGGGTGCGTCGAGTGCCCCTGGCACGGCAGCGTCTTCCGGCTCTCGGACGGCTGGAACGTCCGCGGCCCCGCCACCGCGCCCCAGCCCGCCTTCGACACCCGCGTCGTCGGTGCACACGTGGAGATCAGGCTGCGCGGTGAGGGCGGGACGCAGACCTGCAACTGACGTACAGCGCGCTGGTGGCCAGGACGACCGGCGAGTGACCACGCTCGGGCGCGGCTCCCCCGGTGACCGCCGTGCGCGGTCGCCGCGCCCCCGTGTGCGCGCTGTGACTCCGGTTCACTCCATCAGGGCCGACCAGGCCCTTTCGCCGCCCATCGGTTCCTTCCCTCTCCCAGGATCGGTCTGTGGCAAGCGCGACGGACGGCTTCTCGATCTCCCCTCGGTCGTGCTCGCCCCGCGGGTGGAACCGACGAACAGGAGAGGGGGACCAGCGTGCATCTGACACCGCACGAGCAGGAACGTCTGTTGATCCACGTGGCGGCCGATGTCGCCCAGCGACGCCGTGAACGCGGTCTGCTGTTGAACTACCCCGAAGTCATGGCGCTGTTGACGGCGCATGTCTTCGAGGAGGCGCGGGCCGGGGCGACGGTCGACGCGGTGATGGAGTCGGGGCGCCATGTGCTGAAGCGCAGCGAGGTCATGGACGGCGTGCCGGAGATGGTCGACAACGTCCAGGTCGAGGCGACGTTCCCGGACGGCACGAAGCTGGTGACCATCAGCAAGCCGTTCGACGAGGCGTCCACCAAGGTGGACGTCCATCCCGGCAAGCCGGAACTGCTGCCGGACGAGGACGAACACCGGGTCGCCTTCAACGACGGCGCGACGCCCGTACCACTGGTCGTGCGCAACCCCAAGGACCGCCCGGTCCAGGTGGGATCCCACTTCCACTTCGCCGAGGCCAACGAGGGACTCAAGTTCCGTCGCGAGGCGGCCCACGGCATGCGGCTGCACATTCCGTCCGGCACGTCCGAACGGTTCGAGCCCGGTGACAGGCGCACCGTGATGCTCGTGCCGATCGCCGGCGAGCGGATCGTCCACGGGCTCCAGGCCGACAAGAGCGAAGAGGAGAGGCACCTCGATGCCGGACAGGACTGAGACGGACAAGCCCTGGGACCCGCTGCTGCGTTCCCGGTACGCCGACCTGTACGGGCCGACCGCCGGCGACCGGGTCCGGCTGGCCGACACCAATCTCGTCCTGCGCATCGAAGCGGACTGGTGCGGTGGGCCGGGGCGCAGCGGCGACGAGATGGTCTTCGGCGGCGGCAAGGTGATCCGTGAGTCGATGGGCCAGTCGCACATCCCCCGCGACGACCCCCGCGAGCCGGTGGACACCGTGATCACCGGTGCGCTGGTCCTGGACCACTGGGGCGTCGTCAAGGCCGACGTCGGGCTGCGCGACGGCCGTATCCGGGCCATCGGCAAGGCGTACAACCCGGAGACCATGACGCCCCGTCCCAACGACGACCCGCGGGCCTCGGACTTCGTCGTGGGCCCCGAGACGGAGGTGATCTCCGGCAAGGGCCGCATCCTGACCGCGGGCGGCGTCGACACCCACGTGCACTTCCTCTGCCCGAACCAGATCCACGAGGCGGTGGCGTCGGGCGTGACGACGCTGATCGGCGGCGGCACCGGCCCGGCCGAGGGCAGTACGGCCACCACCGTGACGCCGGGCAAGTGGCACATCCAGCGGACGTTCGAGGCGCTGGACGCCTTCCCGGTGAACATCGGCCTGCTGGCCAAGGGCAGCACCGTCTCGAAGAAGGCGCTGCACGACCAGGTCGCGGCCGGCGCCCTCGGCTTCAAGATCCACGAGGACTGGGGTGCCACCCCGGCGGTGATCGACGCCGCGCTGACGGTGTGCGAGGAGACCGGTGTCCAGGTCGCGCTGCACGCCGACTCGCTGAACGAGGCCGGCTTCGTGCAGAGCACCTTCGCCGCGACCAAGAAGGACCGCAAGGCCAAGAAGGCCAAGTACCGCAGCCTGCACATCTTCCACATCGAGGGCGCCGGCGGCGGCCACGCACCCGACATGATCAGCCTCGCCGGCAAAGCCAACGTGCTGCCCGCGTCCACGAACCCGACCCGGCCCTTCACGGTCAACACCGTCAAGGAGCACGTCGACATGATGATCGTGTGCCATCACCTCAATCCGGAGGTCGAGGCGGACATGGCGTTCGCCGACTCCCGGATCCGGCCCTCCACCATGGCCGCCGAGGACCTGCTGCACGACATGGGCGCCATCTCGATGATGTCCTCCGACGCCCAGGCCATGGGCCGCATCGGCGAGATGATCATGCGGACCTGGCAGACCGCGCACGTCATGAAGTCCCGCTACGGCCACCTGCGCGAGGACGACGCGCACGCGGACAACTTCCGTGCCCGCCGCTACGTCGCCAAGTACACGATCAACCCGGCCATCACCCACGGCATCGACCACGAGGTCGGCTCCGTCGAGACCGGCAAACTCGCCGACCTGGTGCTGTGGGAGCCGAAGTTCTTCGGCGTCAAGCCGCACATGGTCATCAAGGGCGGCCAGATCTCCTACGCCCAGATCGGCGACGCCAACGCCTCCATCCCCACCCCGCAGCCCTACCTCCCGCGCCCCGTCTGGGGCTTCGAGGGCCGCGCCCCGGCGGCGAACTCCTTCAACTTCGTGGCCGAAGGCGCCCTCGACGGCGAACTCCCCACGATCGGGCTGCTCAAGCCCCTGCGCGCGATCCGCTCCACCCGGGAGGTCACCAAGGCCGACATGATCCACAACAACGGAGTCCCGGAGATCGACATCGACCCCGACACCTTCGACGTCACCATCGGCGGCGCCACCACCTCCGACGTCCGCACCACGGTCGACGGGCAGGAAGTCGGACGGAACTACGCGACCGAGCTGCCCCTGGCACAGCGGTACTTCCTCTTCTGACCACCACGGCTTCTGACCACCACGGCCTGATCAGCACGGCAGGGGCCGGTCACGCGCGCGCGACCGACTCCGGCACCTCCCCGCGAAAGGCGGTCCCGCCACCCCATGAGCCGCACTGCCCTGCTCGTCCTGGCCGACGGCCGCTTCCCCGCCGGCGGGCACGCCCATTCCGGCGGAATGGAGGCCGCCGTCGCCTCCGGCCGGGTCCACGACACCGCGAGCCTGGAGGCGTTCTGCCGGGGGCGGCTGCACACCGCCGGACTGGTCGCGGCCGGCCTCGCCGCGGCGGCCGCCGCCGGGTACGACGCCCTCGCCCTGGACGAGGCCGCCGACACCCGCACCCCCGTACCGGCACTGCGCCACATCTCACGCCGCCTGGGCCGGCAACTGATGCGCGCGGCCCGGGCCACCTGGCCCAGCACCGACCTCGACCACCTTGCCCGACACCGGCCCCAGGGCGCCCACCAGCCGGTCGTGCTCGGCGTCACCGCCCGCGCCGCCGGACTCACTCCACTCGACGCCGCACAGGCCGCCGCCTACGAGAGCGTGGGCGGTCCGGCGACCGCCGCGGTGCGCCTGCTGAGCCTCGACCCGTTCGACGCCACCGGCGTACTGGCACGGCTCGCCGACGAACTCGACACCGTCGCCGACACCGCGGCCGGCGCGGCGGGGCGGGCGGCGACCGAGGGGCTCACCGCCCTGCCCGCCGCGTCCGCTCCCCTGCTGGACATCACCGGTGAGCAGCACGCCGCCTGGACCGTCCGGCTCTTCGCCTCCTGACCGGCCCTGACCAGTCCTGAACCAGTCCTGACTGCTGCCTGGAGCATCCCCGTGCATCTCGACCACCCCGTGACCATGCCGCACCGCCACACCCACAGCGCCGAACCGCTGCTCGCCGACGGCAGCCGCCGCGCCCTGCGCATCGGCTTCGGCGGACCCGTCGGCTCGGGCAAGACCGCGACCGTGGCCGCACTGTGCCGCACCCTGCGCGACCGGTTCTCCATCGCCGTGGTCACCAACGACATCTACACCCAGGAGGACGCCGCCTTCCTGCGCCGCGAGGCCGTCCTGCCGCCCGAGCGGATCACCGCCGTGGAGACCGGAGCCTGCCCGCACACCGCCATCCGCGACGACATCTCCGCCAACCTCGAAGCCGTCGAGGACCTCGAGCAGACCCTGCACCCGCTCGACCTGATCCTCATCGAGTCCGGCGGAGACAACCTCACCGCGACCTTCTCCCGCGGACTCGTCGACACCCAGGTCTTCGTCATCGACGTGGCCAGCGGCGACGACATCCCCCGCAAGGGCGGCCCCGGCATCACCACCGCCGACCTCCTCGTCGTCAACAAGACCGACCTGGCCCCCTACGTCGGCGTCGACCTGGACACCATGAGGGCCGACACCCGCAAGCAGCGGGGAGACCTGCCGTACGCCTTCACCAGCCTCACCGGCGCCGACGGCGTCCAGCCGGTCGCCGACTGGGTCACCGGCTGCCTCGCCGCCTGGCACGCCGACGGATCCACCCGGTGAACGTCACCACCGCGCAGACGCCGGCCGCGATCCCGACGCCGGCCGGCGAGCCCCTCCGCGCCGGCGGTGGCCCGCACGGCCGGCGCTCCGCCGGGCCCGCCCCGGCGCACCCGTCCGGAGTCGCCGCGACCGCCCGGATCCGGGCCACCCACAACGGCCGCACCACGACGGTCCCCCTCCTCCACAGCGACGGCCCCTTCCACCTGCGCCGGCTACGGGCCCGCGGAGAGCAGGCACGTGTCTGCGTACTCGGCGCGATGAGCGCGCCGCTCGGCGGAGACCGGCTCGCCATCGACATCACCGCCGAGACACGCGCCCGGCTGGAGGTGACCGGCGCAGCCGCCACCATCGCCCTGCGCGGCCCCACCACCGCACCGGCGACGTACGACGTACGGATCGAGGTGGACGACGACGCGTCCCTGCACTGGCTGCCCGAGCCGCTGATCAGTACCCGGGGCAGCACCCTGCACCAGACGTTCGCCGTCGACCTCGCCCCCACCGCTCGCCTGCTCATGCGGGAGGAACAGCTCCTGGGCCGCTCGGGCGAGGCGCCGGGCCACCTCACCACCCGTCTGACCGTACGGCGCGGCGGACGACCGCTCCTCGACCAGCACTCCGCCTACGGCCACCCGGCGCCGGCGTGGGACGGCCCCGCCGTCCTCGGGGACCACCGGGCGACCGGGCAGCTCCTCCTGGTCGGTCCGGGACTGGACACGCCCCAGGAGCCGCACGTCATCGGCGACGACCCGGCGGAGGGATACGCCGTACTGACCCCTCTCGCCGCCTCCCAGGCCCTCATCGCCACCGCCGTCGCCCCGACACCGGCCCAGCTGCGCCACCTCCTGGACACCGCCCTCGCATACGTCCACGAGTCGCCGCGGCCGGCTGCCGAAGGCGAGCAGTAGATCCGTGACGACGTGAACGCCGAACCGAAGGGCAGCAACACGGAACGAGCGCTGATCGTGGTGGACGCGCGGAACGACAGAACGACTTCTGCGATGGCTGCGTGACTCCTCGCGCGATCCCGTGGGCCGCGCCGACTGCCACGGCCGGGCGTAGCCTGGCAATACCGGTCTTCTCGGGCGGGCGACCACCGCGTCGCCGTTCCCGGCGAGTGGCGGACAGGGCAGCCGGAAGATGCCCGGGACGGGTGAGGCGATGGCGGGCGGACGGCACGCGGACCGCGGCGAGAGCTTCGGTGAAGCTCTGCTGGGAGAGCTCCTCGATCGCGCGCACGAGCTGCCGCCCCACCTGATCGGGCCTCTGGTCGCCGACGTGGTGGAGCGGCTCGGGGGCCGCCGGCCGCAGGTGCTGCTGCAGGACTACGGCCAGCTTCTGCTCGTCCCCCTGCCCGGCGACGGCCTCGCGGACGGCGAACCGCAGCTGATCGACGACTCCGAGGCGGGCCGCTGTTTTCTCGACGCCCGCCCCGTCGAGCTGCCCGAGGACGGCGGCGTGCGGGTCCATCTGCCGCTGCTGGACGGCGGCGACCAGGCCGGGGTCATGGCCGTGACGCTGGACAGCGTCGATGACCAGGACCGCCGCCTGCTGCGCAGGCTCTCCGGTCTGGTGGCCGATCTCCTGGTGACCAAGCACGGCTACTCCGACCTGTTCTTCGGTGTCCGCCGCGGTGAGTCGATGAGCGTCGCCGCCGAGATCCAGTGGACCCTGCTGCCACCGCTGGCGATGGTCATGCCCCGGGTCGCCGTGGCGGGGATCCTGGAGCCCGCCTACGACGTGGCGGGTGACAGCTTCGACTACGCCCTCAACGAGGACGTCCTCCACGTGGTCATGATCGACGCGATGGGCCACGGCCTGGACGCGGCCACGATGGCCACCGTGGCCATCGGTGCCTACCGCCACGCCCGCCGCGCCGGCACCGGGCTGCCGGAGATCTACGCCTTCATGGACCGCGCCGTGGCGGACCAGTTCGGCCCCGAGCACTTCGTCACCGCGCAGATGCTGCAACTGGACACCACGACGGGACACCTCGAGTGGGTCAACGCCGGGCACCCGTCACCGATGCTCATCCGTGATCACCGCGTCGCACTCCGGCTCACCGGCCCGACGACCCTCCCTGTCGGTCTGGGCGGTGCCGAACCGCAGATGAGCGGGATGACCCTGGAACCGGGGGACCGCCTCCTGTGCTTCACCGACGGTCTGATCGAGGAGCACGAGACCGGAGAGGCAGAGTTCGGGGAGGACCAGCTGATCGACTGGGTGAACGGGCTGGAGCGGACCGACCGCGGGATCCGGGCGATGGCGCGCTCCCTCTCCCATACGCTCAAGCGGGCACGGGGCGGGCACACCACGGACGACTCGACGCTCCTTCTGGTGGAGTGGCGCGGCTGACCTCGCTCCTACGGGCGCACCACCCGGCCGTCGACGACGGTCCGCGTCGGCTGCCCTTCCCAGGCAGCGGTGTCCAGCCCGACGCGCGTGATCGCGCACCACCTTCCTCCTGGATGGGATCCGGGGGACCGGATCAGCACTGCGGAATACCCCCGTGGGGTATACCGTTCGGGCAGTGGGGCCACCAAGGGACCGGCCCTTGTGGGACGTCGAACGGGGATGAAGGTCATGGACCACAGCACGCACCACTCCGGTACCGCACACGACCGCGCCACCCCTGGGGGCGGCCACGGCCACGGCCACGGGGCACACGAGGGGCACGGCGGGCACCGCAGCGGTCACGGGCACGGCACCACCTGGGCGACGGCGGTGAAGGCGACGCTGCACTGCCTCACCGGGTGCGCCATCGGCGAGATCCTCGGCATGGTCATCGGCACGGCCCTGATGTGGGGCAACGTGCCGACGATGGCCCTCGCCATCACCCTGGCCTTCGCCTTCGGCTACTCCTTCACCCTTTTCGCGGTCGTGCGCGCGGGGGTGTCCCCGAAGGCCGCGATCAAGGTCGCACTGGCGGCCGACACCGTCTCCATCGCGGTGATGGAGCTGGTCGACAACGGCATCATCGCGCTGACACCGGGAGCGATGGACGCGCACCTGTCGGACGGACTGTTCTGGTACGCGCTGCTCGGCGGCTTCGCCGTCGCGTTCGTGATCACCACGCCGGTCAACAAGTGGATGATCGGCCGCGGCAAGGGCCACGCCGTGGTCCACGCCTTCCACTGACCCGCACGACCGCACCACCACCGCGCCGGGCGGCGGTCCGGGTCGGTTCGCCTCGGGTCGGGTCGGGTCGGGTGGGGTCGTGCTCCTACCGCCAGGGATCGAGCGCGTGCTTGCCGCGGGTCCGGCCGGCCTCCAGTTGCCGCAGCACTGCCGGCCCCTCGGCCAGGGGGTGCACCTGTGGGGTACCGGGTGGGTACACGCCCTGGGCGATGAGTGCCTCCAGCTCGACGAGCAACGACTCGTAGAGGGACGGCGCCGCGGCGGCCAGCGCGCCGATGTGCAGGCCCTTGATCTGGACCGGGTGGGTGAAGATCAGGTCCTGTGCGGTCACGGTGGCGTCGCCGGAAGCGGCGCCGAACACGACGATGCGGCCGGTGAAGGGTCTGGTGACGGAGAGGCTGACGTCGAACGTGGCCCGTCCCACCGATTCCAGGACCAGGTCGACGCCGCCGGTGAGACGGTTGATCTCCTCCGCCAGGTCGGGGCGCGCACGGTCCAGGACCTCGTCGGCGCCGAGCGCTCTGACGGTGTCGTGCTTGGCCGGTGACGCCGTGGCGATCACGCGCCCTCCGTAGTGGCGGGCGAGACGGACGGCGGCCTGCCCCACGCCTCCGGCCGCGGCGTGCACGAGCACCGCGTCACCCGCCTCGATCTCGCCCAGCGGCTTCAGTGCCGCCAAGGCGGTGGCCCAGTTCAGCACCAGACCGAGGGCCTCGGCGTCACTCCAGCCGGAGGGCACCGGAAGCACACCGGCGGCCGGCATCGTCATGTACTGCGCGAAGGCGCCCGGGCCCGTGCCGACGACATGGGTGCCGACCGGGAGGCCGCGCTCCACGCCGGTGCCGACGGCCACGATCTCACCGGCTGCTTCGAAGCCCGCGGCATACGGCGCCCGGGGGCCTCCCCCGTAGGTGCCGCGCGTCTGCATGACGTCGGCGAAGTTGACCCCGGCGGCGCCCACCCGGATCAGGTACTCGCCGGGCCCCGGGGCCGGGCGCCGCCGACCGGTCGTGAGGGTCAGGTCCTCCGGGCCCCGGTACGACCGCTGGACCAGTGCTCGTATCGTCCGCTCCGCGGTGTGCTGCTGCTCGTCGGTCTCCATGCGCCGAACGGTAGAAGCCTCACACTCGTGTCAGGGTCAAGCGGCGCTCACGAGCCGGTGCGACGGACCGCCTCGCGCAGGTAGGCGTCGAGTGCCGCCTGCTGATCACCGAGAGCGGCGACACGGGCGGCGAGCCGGTCCCGGTAGCTCCGCACCTCGTGCAGGAACGCCGCGTCCACCACAACCGCGTCGCCGGCCTCGGAGCCGTCGGTGAGACGGGGCAGGACCTCCCTGATCAACCGCACGGGCAGCCCGGACTCCAGCAACGAGCGGACGACGAGCACCCGGTCGACCGTGGACTGGCAGTAGTCGCGGAACCCGTTGCCGCGGCGCCCCGGGACGATCAGTCCCTCGTCCTCGTAGTGGCGTAACGATCGTGGACTGGCGCCGCTGGCTCTGGAAGCCTCGCTGATCCTCATGCCTGGCGACAACGCCCGGACGCGCCGCTGTCTTCCGGCGTCCGGCACCCGGTGCCCCGCGTCCAGGTGCGCGGCGTGAGTCGTTTCCGCCGCCGTCGCAGCCGTACGGCGACACGTCGGGTCCTGCCGCGTGGCCGTCGCTCATCGGGTACGAGGCCGTGGCCCCGGTCGTCGGTGCTGCGCCGCCACCGTCGGCCACGGTCTGCGAGCGGTTGCGCGCGAAGACGACGAGACGCAGGACAGCGAACCGCGCGACACCGGCGAGTGCGGACGCGGACAGGTAGACGGCCTGCTCGAGGACCGCGCCGGCCGTCGCCACCAGTTGGTGCAGGGCGAGCATCGCCGCGCAGGTCACCGCGTACGCGGCCGCCGCGGATCCGGCCGACTGCACGTGCTGGCGCCAGGTCGCGTGCCTGCCCGCGCCGAAGGTGAAGCGGGCGTGCAGCTCGGTGGCGAGGAGCGTGGAGACCACGGTGATCAGTGCGTTGGCCAGGACCCAGGGGATCCAGGAGGCGAGGGCCACCACGGCGAAGCTGGAGGCGAGCCCCACCCCGCCGCCGCAGAGCACGAAGCGCGCGAAGGCGGTGCGGGCACCGGGCGCCGCCTGCTGCGGGCTCTGTGCTGTGTCCATGGTCCGCCCCCTTTTTCTGTCCGGTTCTTTGTCCGGCTCACTCCTGCGCGACACGCGCCCCTCGGCCCAGTAGCCGAGAGGCGCGCTCCGCGTTGGCACCATGATGGCACACTCGTGGTGTCATTGCGAGCGACTTTGGCGCCATTGGCATCACCGATGGCGCCACGCTCGCCCTCAGGTGGCGCCACCCCCGCCCTGTCGGGGCCGGCGCCGCCGTCGGCTACCTCGGGTCGCGGCTGAAGACCGCCTTCGACCAGAAGTAGCCGAGCGCGGTGAGAGCCAGGCACCAGGCGACCGCGAGCCAGCCGTTGTGGCCGATCCCGGTGCCGAGCAGCAGGCCGCGCAGGGTCTCGATGGCGGGGGTGAACGGCTGGTACTCGGCGATGGGCTGGAACCAGCCCGGCATCGCGTCGACCGGCACGAAGGCGCTGGAGAGGAGCGGCAGCAGGATCAGCGGCATCGCGTTGTTGCTGGCGGCCTCGGCGTTCGGGCTGGTCAGGCCCATGCCGACCGCGATCCAGGTGAGTGCCAGAGTGAAGAGCACCAGCAGTCCGAAGGCCGCGGCCCACTCCAGGGCCGTGGCGTCCGTGGACCGGAAGCCGATGGCCACGGCGACGGCGCCCACGAGGACCACGCTCAGGACCGCCTGCACCAGGCTGCCGATGACATGTCCGATGAGCACGGAGGGCCGGTGGATGGCCATGGTGCGGAAGCGGGCGATGATGCCCTCGGTCATGTCCATGGAGACGGACACCGCGGTACCGATCGTGGTGCTGCCGATCGTCATCAGCAACAGGCCCGGCACGAGATAGGCGACGTACGCGGAGCGGTCCGCGCCGCCGTCCCCGATGCCGGCGCTCATCACGTCGCCGAAGACGTAGACGAAGAGCAGCAGCAGCACGACCGGCGTGAACAGCAGGTTCAGTGTCATGGACGGGTAGCGCCGGGCGTGCAGGAGGTTGCGGCGCAGCATCGTGGACGAGTCGCGCACGGCGAGGGAGATCCGGGCCGGGCGGGCGGGGGCCGGGGAGGCGGGGGCCAGGGGGGTGCTCATCGGACAGCCTCCTTGGGCTGGTCGGTGCCGCCGGTGAGGGCGAAGAAGACGTCGTCGAGGTCGGGGGTGTGGACGGTGAGTTCGTCGGCGTCGATGCCGGCGGAGTCGAGC